>NZ_JARGPK010000088.1 GCF_029212575.1 Antarcticimicrobium sp. | reverse complement strand
GGTGCGGGCATTCTGGTGCGGGTTGTTCATCCTTCGGGGTCCTCGGCTGGAGTTTGGCGATTGCAGCCTAACTCCGAACCGGATGAACAACCTGCTGAGAGTTCACAGCTAGGCGCCCGGCAACACCGCCCCCGCAGACCTGATTGGAGCTTGACGCATGGACGCCGTCGCACAACTCGCCGATCACGTGATCGCCACCCGATACGCGGATCTGTCGGAGACCACCCGCGCGGCGGCCCGCCGACTGATCCTCGACACCATGGGCGTCGGGTTGGCGGGCAGCACCGGCCAATGGGCGGGCGCGCTGTTCGGCACCGCCGAAGGCTGGGGACAGTGCGGTCAGGCCCGGGTGTTTGGCCGGGCCGGGCGCTATCCTGCTGGGCTGGCTGCGCTGATGAACACCTATTGCGTGCATAATTCCGAATTTGATCGCAGCAATGGGCCTTGCCGGCACCGCACCGATGAAGGTCTTTCGCCCGGCGGTGATCGGCGGCTTTGGCGCGGTCGCGGCAGTGGGCAAGATCGCCGGGCTCGACCGCGACGGGCTGATCCACGCCTTCGGCGCGCAATACGCCCAGTCCGCAGGCTCCATGCAGGCGCATGAGGAGGGCACCATGCTACTCGCCCTGCAGATCGGTTTCAACGCCCGCGCCGCGGTCGAGGCGGTGGATCTCGCCGCCGCCGGTCTTGTCGCGACCCGGAACACGCTGCAGGGCCGGTTCGGCTATTTCAACCTGTTCGAGGTCGATACCTTCGACATAAGCGAACCCAGCGCCTTCGGCCCCAGCCGCGTGACCCTTGAGTATGCCGATGGCGCGGTGGGGACCGAAACCGTCAAACAGGCTCTCGGTCATCCGGCCAACCCGGTGACGGAACAACAGCGCGCGGAAAAATTCCGCGCCAATTGCCGTGCGGCTGTCCTGCCGTTGTCGGAGGCGCAATCCTCGGCGCTGATGGCCTGCATCGAAGATCTCGACGCGTTGGACGACCTGCGCGGGTTGATGGATCTGACCTGTCCGGAGGGTGGTTGGCCCTCACGGGTTCAGCGTTTGGGGATGATCCCCCGCCATTCCCCGTTTTGAGCCATTTTCTGTACGATATCGGCGCATAGCTGGGCGACGATGCGCATCGCCGCGCGAACCGGATGGTGAGTCGTGGTCGCCAAGACCAGCGTGCGCCGCTGCTGCGCGGGGTCGATCCGGGTGGCGGTGATATGCCCCTCCTCGGCCTCTCGTTGCACGGCGTTGTAGGGCAGGATCGTCGCGACGTTGCCCGCCTCCGCCATGCGGATGATGGTCAGGAGCGAGTCGACCTCATGCTCGACGGTGAGCGCGACCCCCGGCCTGCAGGCTGGTCTGGTGCATGCCGTGGCCGACAAATTCCCAGCCCGCGTCGCGGATCGCCGCGGCGCAGTCGGGATAGGCGTCGATCGCGGTGGCATTGATGCTGGCCGAGACCGGCAGGTCGCGCGCGGTGAACAGGGACAACAACCGCGCCATGCCGGCCCGCATGCCGTAGTCTGCCCAGCAGAAATTTGGCACGTCCGGGATCTTTTCGCGCTCATGCGGCGCGGTCAACAGCTTGCGCGGCATCGCCCTGTCGAAGGGCCAATGCTCGATGTTGACCACCAGGTTGACGATCAGGCGGGCGCCGTCCGGTCCGGTCAACGGTTTCTGCCGGCTGGCCAGACTGTAGGGGATGCGGGGATTGGCCTGCGCCGCGCCCTGCGGCGCCGCCGGCGGGGGCGAGAGATCGTCCATTCTGTGTCCTGACTCATAGCGACGTGCGGTGTCGGTCCTTCGCGACGTTCCTTGAAAGCGGAACACGCCCGGTAGCCGCGTGGGGATGCCGACGTCAGGATGTCAGCCGTGTCACGCGCTTTCCAATCCCAATGGGTGCAAGCGGATATAACGGTTTGGGGTAGGCGGGATCGTTCAGGCGGCGGTGTCGCCGCCCACGCCGGAGCGTACCAGCGCGTCAACCAGCGCCCGGGCGCTGCGCGGCAGGGCGGTGCGGTCACGCACGGCGACGCAGCGGTCGCGCAGGGCCCATTCGTCGGACAGCCGCACAAGGCTCAGGCGCATGGTGCGGGCGTGGCGCCGGGCGGCGGATTCGGGCACCACGCCGATGCCGACCCCGGCCTCGACCATCCGGCACATCGCCTCGAAACTGCGCACCTGGATTCGCAGTGCGCGTTCATAGCCGTTCTTTTCCATCAGGCTGCGCAGGAAGGCCAGCAGCGTGCTGCCCTCGTGCAGCCCGATATGTTCACACTCCAGCGTCTCGGCAAAGCGGACCTCGCCGCTCTCGGCCAGCCGGTGATCGCGCGGCGTCGCCAGCAGCAGGCGGTCGGTCGAGAACCGGATCACCTCCAGCCCCCCTGCGTCCACCTCGCCCGAGAAGATCCCGAGATCGGCGGTGCCGTCCTGGATGCCGCGCAGGATGTCATGGGTCAGCCGTTCCTGCAGATCGACGGTGAGCTGCGGGCGATCGGCCAGGAACCGGGCCAGGAACTCGGGCAGGAACTCGGTCACGGCGGTGGTGTTGGCGAAGATGCGGACATGGCCGCCGGTCTCGCCGCTGGCGAAATCATCCTTGAGGAAATCGACCTGCCGCAGGATCAGCCGGGCATGGTGCAAAAGGGTCTCTCCGGCCTTGGTCAGGCTCACCCCCTTGTTGCTGCGATAGATGATCTGGGCGCCGAGCTGTTGCTCCAACCCACGGATGCGCGCGCTGGCCGCCGGGGCCGAGAGAAAGGCGCGCCGCGCGCCCTGGGTCAGGTTTCCCGCCTCGGCGACCTGCACGAACAGCTGAAGATCCTGAAACTGAATGTGCATCGCGGCCTCCCTGCGTTCGGTGTTCCCGAATGCAGCCTTGTTAAATCGCGAATTTGAGAAACGCAATTAAGGTGGCAAAACACAGGAACCCGCAGCAGCGCAGGAGCCGGACCGTGGACATCGAACACCTTCAGCAATGGATCGGCCGATCCGAACAGGTGGAGGAGCGGATCGCCGCCTTTCCCGCCAACGGTCTGGCCGCCACCCTGGATCGGTCGGATCCCCCGTATGACGACGGCACAGTCTTGCCGCCATGCTGGCACTGGCTGTATTTCCTTGCCCCCAGCCGGCACGGCGAACTCGGCCCTGACGGCCATGCGGCGCGCGGCGGTTTCCTGCCGCCGGTTCCGCTGCCGCGCCGGATGTGGGCCGGCAGCCGGCTGGAGTTCCACGCCCCGCTGTGCATCGGCCGGCGCTTGCGCCGGGTCTCGACCGTCAAGGACGTCGCGCTCAAATCCGGGCGTGGCGGCGCGCTGGTTTTCGTTACTGTCGCGCACCGGGTGCTGGACGGTGAAACCCTTTGCGTCGAGGAAGAGCAGGACATCGTTTATCGCGCCGCGCCCCAACCCGGCGCCCCGACCCCCACACCGAAACCGGCGCCTGAAGATGCGACGTTCTCACGGGTGATCCACCCCGACCCGGTGCTGCTGCAGCGTTACTCGGCGCTGACCTTCAACGGCCATCGCATTCACTACGACCGCGACTATTGCCTGCATCACGAGGGGTATCCCGGCCTCGTGGTGCACGGCCCGCTGCTGGCGACGCTGATGCTGGATTTGCTGCGCCGGAATGATCCCGGCGCGCGGGTGGCGCGGTTTTCGTTCCGCGCGCAGGCGCCGATCTTTGACCTGCATGATTTCTCTGTTCACGGCGCGCCCGATCCGGACGGCGAAACCGTCCGCCTCTGGGTGCGGCGCCACGATGGCGCCCTCGCCATGAGCGCAACCGCCGCGCTGACCAAAGGACAAGACACATGAGTGACCCCCATCAGGACATCCGCGAGGCCGTGCGCGGCCTCTGCGCCACCTTTCCGCCCGAGTACCACCGCAAGGTGGACGAGCAGCGCGGCTATCCCGAGGCCTTCGTCGACGCCCTGACCGAGGCGGGCTGGCTCGCCGCGCTGATCCCCGAGGAGTTCGGTGGCTCCGGCCTCGGGCTGGCCGAGGCCTCGGTGATCATGGAGGAGATCAACCGCGCCGGCGGCAATTCCGGCGCCTGCCACGGGCAGATGTACAACATGGGCACGCTGCTGCGGCACGGCTCGGACGCGCAGAAACAGGCCTATCTGCCCAGGATCGCCCGCGGTGAACTGCGCCTGCAGTCGATGGGGGTGACCGAACCCACCACCGGCACCGACACCACCAAGATCAAGACCACCGCCGTCAAGAAGGGCGACCGATATGTCGTCAACGGCCAGAAGGTCTGGATCAGCCGGGTTCAGCATTCCGACCTGATGATCCTGCTGGCGCGCACCACGCCGCTGTCCGAGGTCAAGAAGAAGTCGCACGGCATGTCGATCTTCATCGTCGACCTGAAGCAGGTGATCGGCAACGGGATGGAGGTGAAGCCGATCCCCAACATGGTCAACCACGAGACCAACGAACTGTTCTTCGACAATCTCGAAATCCCGGAGGAAAACCTGATCGGCGAGGAGGGGATGGGCTTCAAATACATCCTCGACGGGCTCAACGCCGAGCGCACGCTGATCGCCGCCGAATGCATCGGCGACGGCTACTGGTTCATCGACAAGGTCTCCGACTACGTGAGGGAACGCACCGTCTTCGACCGCCCGATCGGCCAGAACCAGGGCGTGCAATTCCCCATCGCCGAGGCCCATATCGAGGTCGAGGCCGCCAACCTGATGCGGTTCGAGGCCTGCCGGCTGTTCGACGCGGGCGAACCCTGCGGCGCGCAGGCCAACATGGCAAAATACCTTGCCGCCAAGGCCAGTTGGGAGGCCGCCAATGCCTGCCTGCAATTCCACGGCGGTTTCGGCTTTGCCAACGAATACGACGTGGAGCGCAAGTTCCGCGAAACCCGCCTCTACCAGGTGGCGCCGATCTCCACCAATCTGATCCTGTCCTACGTTGCCGAGCACATCCTCGGCCTGCCGAGGTCGTTCTGATGCGGCCGCTGGACGGGGTGACGGTGGTCACGCTGGAGCATGCCGTGGCCGCCCCCTTCGCCACCCGGCAACTGGCCGATCTGGGCGCAAGGGTGATCAAGGTCGAGCGCCCCGGCACCGGCGATTTTGCCCGCGCTTATGACGAACGCGTCGGCGGGCAGGCGTCGCATTTCGTCTGGGCCAACCGATCGAAGGAAAGCCTGACGCTCGACGTCAAGCATCCGCAGGCCGACGAGGTGCTGCACCGCCTGCTGGCCAAGGCCGACGTGCTGGTGCAGAACCTCGCGCCCGGGGCAGCAGCGCGGCTGGGCCTGACCCGCGCGGCGCTGTCCGATGTGAATCCCGGCCTGATCGTCTGCAACATCTCGGGCTACGGCCCCGACGGGCCCGACCGGGACCGCAAGGCCTATGACCTGCTGGTGCAGGCCGAGGCCGGGTTCCTCTCGGTCACCGGCACCCCGGAGCAGCCCAGCAAGTCGGGCGTCTCCATCGCCGATATCGCCGCGGGCATGTATGCCTATACCAACACCCTCGCGGCGTTGATCCAGCGCGGCAAGACGGGGCAGGGCGCCACCATCGAGGTCTCCATGCTCGAGGCGCTGGCCGAATGGATGGGTTACCCGATGTATTACGCCTATGACGGCGCGCCGCCGCCCGCCCGCGCCGGGGCCAGCCACGCCACGATCTTTCCCTATGGTCCGTTCCCGGCGGGCGACGGCTCGGTGGTGATCCTCGGGCTGCAGAACGAACGGGAATGGGCGGCCTTCTGCGACGCGGTGCTGCACCAGCCCGCGCTGAAACAGGATGCCCGGTTCGACAGCAACGCGCGGCGTGCGGCGAACCGCGAGGCACTGACCGATCTGATCACCGCCGCCTTCGCCGGGCTGACCGGCGACGCGGTTATCGCCCGGCTCGACGCTGCCGGCATCGCCAATGCCCGGATGAACGACATGGCCGGCCTGTGGGACCATGCCCAGCTCCGGGCGCGCGACCGCTGGCGCGAGGTCGGCAGCCCGGCCGGCCCGATCCCCGCGCTCTTGCCGCCCGGCGGCTTCGACGGCTACGCGCCGCGCATGGACCCTGTCCCGGCGCTCGGCGAACATACCGACACGGTGCTGTCCGGTCTCGGGTTCTCCTCCACCGAGATCGACCGTCTGCACCGGGAGGGGGCGCTGTGAGCGCCCCCTTCGAAAACGCCAGAAGCCTGCTTTTCGTGCCGGGTGACCGCGAAGACCGTATTCCCAAGGCGGTGGCCAGTGCGGCCTGCGCCACCATCATCGACCTCGAGGATGCGGTGGCCCCCGAGGACAAGCCGCGCGCGCGCCGCGCCGTGGCCGCCTTCCTCGGGGGGCTTCCGGCTGCCTCGGTTCTGCTGCGCGTGAACGCGGTGGATACGCCTTGGTACGCCGAGGATGGGGCGCTGGCGACGCATTCCGCCGTTGCCGGAGTCGTCTTGCCCAAGGCCGACCTCGCGGCGTTGTCCCGTGCCCGCCGGGATATGGATACCCCGATCTGGCCTTTGGTCGAGACCGCGCAGGGACTCAACGACTTGCGGGGCATGGTGCAATTGCCTGGCATGGCACGCATGCTTCTGGGTACTATCGATCTGGCTCTGGACCTCGGGCTCGACGACCGGCAGGCCGGCGGTCGGTCGATGCTGGACATGGCCCGCTTCCAGCTTGTGGCCGCCTCAACCGCCGCCGGGCTGGCGCCTCCGGTTGATGGGGTGTTCGCGGATCTGGCGGATGTAGGGGGTCTGGGGGACGCCGCGGCCCATGCCCATGCCTGTGGCTTCGGTGGCATGATGTGCATTCACCCTGCTCAAGCTGCGACGGTGAACCATGCCTTTGCCCCGGCCGAGGCTTTGCTCGATTGGGCGCGCCGCGTACGACAGGCGGCCGAAGGTCAGAACGGCGCCTTTCGCTTCGAGGGGCAGATGATTGACGCACCGGTTCTGGAAAAAGCCGAACGGCTGCTCGCCACCCGTCCCCGGCCATGACGACGACGGCGCCCTGTCTCCCGCGCCGAGCAACCAAGGAGACCAACGCTCATGAAGGGACCGGTACCTGTCAAGCGCGTGATCGACTACAACATGAAGGTTCGCGTCAACCCGGCCCCTGTCGGCGCGCCGATGCCCGGCGTCGTCGCCTCGGTCGCCGTCACCCCTCTGATGGTGGAATTCGAACAGGCTGGCCGCGTCCCGCGTCAGCGCCCCCGGTGCCAGGCCGAATTCCTTTGGCAGCGGTCGTTGTCGACGCGCTGAGCAGCGGAACTGGCGAACTGCGCATGCACCAACGGTTTCGGCAACCCGGACCCGCGGCACTCGGCCTTGACCTGGAAAAACTCCTCGGCCTTCGAAGCTCAAGCCGCATAAATGAGAAACCGGAGCGGCATCAAAGCGTGACAGGTCCAGAAACAAGCGGCGCCGTTTCGGCGCCGCTCTGGTCTTTACCGGGAACCGCCGTTCAGCTCGCCAACAGTTCCGTCAGTTTCTGGTCGATGAATTTCACATCATCTGGATTCGTGCCGGGACCGCCCGCGAAATGGCCCCAGATCGAGGGAACGGGGACATAGTCGGCGTTGGGCATGTTCGCGACCTCATTCTGGCTGTCCTCGACCGGGAAATACAGATCGGTCTGACCGGGCATGACATAGGCCTTTGCCTTGATCGCACCGAGTGCCGCCTTGTAGTCGCCGTTGTAGAGATCGTTGTCGCTGATGTCGCCGTGCTGCCAGGTCCAGGCCATGGTCAGCAGGTTGTTTGCATCCTTGGGCAGGAAGAAACCCTCCCAGAAGCCGATGAGGAAATCTTCCAGCGACGCATAGCCGAGCGCCTTGAGATCGAGTTCTTCGCGGTAGAAGGTCTGCGACAGGCCCCAACCGGCATAGACCCGGCCCACTGCGCGCAGGCCCTTTTCCGGCTTGCTCGTATAGCGCCCGTTTTCCCAGGCGGAATCGGCGCGCAGCGCGGCCTTGACGCCTTCGAGAAAGACATAGTTGTGGCGGGAACACTTGGCCGAGCCGCAGAACGGTGCGATCAGCTCCACCATGTCGGGGAACAGCGCACCCCAATGGAAAGTCTGAAGCGCGCCCATGGACCAGCCTGTCACCATGCGGATCTTCTCGATACCGAATTTTTCGGTGATCAACCGGTGTTGCGCCATCACGTTGTCATAGGCGGTGACATCGGGGAAGCGGTCGGCATTGTAGGGTTCGGGCGTGTTCGACGGCGAGGACGAAAGGCCGTTTCCGAACATGTTGGGGATGATGATGAAGTACTTTTCGGGATCGAGGGCCATGCCCGGTCCGATCAGCCATTCGTTGTCGTAGTGCTGGCCCGAGTACCAGGTCGGGTAGACGATCACATTGTCCTTGGTGGCGTTGAGTGTGCCGAAGGTCTTGTAGGCCAGCTTGCAGTCAGGGACGGCCAGGCCGCACTGGAACTTGAAGGTGCCAAGGTCGAAAATGTCGTAGTCTTGGGTCATGGTAGCTTCCTTTGTTTGCATTGCGCGCTGCGGCCGGAACCGCAGCACGCCCGGAACAGGTCCGAAGAGATTATGCGCGCGTGTTGTTCCCGGAGAGTGAACTCAGAACATAGTAGGCGGCGCCGCCCACCAGGCCAGCCGAGATTGCCGTGGAAAGGTGCGGCAAATACCACTCGACGATGAAGGCCACAGCCGAGCCGCAGGCCCAGGCCAGGAAGGCCGTGCCGCGCCAGTCGGCATCGATCTTCGAGCCCTTCCGAACCAGGTACTGATCGACCAGGATGATCGCACCGATCGGCGGCACCAGGATACCCAGCAGCGACAGCCACTGAATGAAGAAGGCCCAGACGTTGGTGGCCGCGATCACGATGCCGATTGCACCTAGGATGATTGCGAACAGTCGCATGTGGCTGCGCAGGATGCGCGACCAGCCGGTGGCGGCGTTGTACAGGCAGTGGGCACAGACCGAGCCGAGGTTCACGTAGAGGAACAGGAAGGCCAGCACGCTGAGCCAGGTCAGTTGCTGGGCGTTCATGTAGCCGAACATGTTGTCAGTGCCGAAGGGATTCGCATCCGGCACGGCCAATGCCGCGGTCATCACACCGCCGACCAGCATGGCGGCGAGGTTGGCGAAGGGGAAGGCGCTGAAGGTGGCGACCCACGAGCTTTTTTCGTCCGCGGCCCATCGGTTGAAGTCGGCGCTCACGGTGCCGGCGTCGATGAACAGTGCGATGACCACGGTCAGGCCGACGCCCATGCTCATGGTGGCGGCACCGTTGTTGCCCGGATAGGCCAGGATCGCGTCCCAGCCCGACGTGGCGGCGGCATCGCCGGCAACCCATAGACCGAGAACGACGAACAGCGGCACAGAGATTGTCCCGATGATGTGCAATCCTCTCACGCCGACGAAGGTGATGCCGATATAGAGCGCACCGGCGATCACCGTCATGACGACGTAATTCAGTTCGTAGGTTGAACTGACCAGCGCGCCGGTAATCCCGGTTTGCACCGCATACCAGCCCAGCAAGAGGGTCGAGAGCAGGCCGGAGGCAAAGACATAGCCCTTGCGCCCGAAGACGATGCTGGCGAGCAGGGCAAAGTTCAGACCCTTGCGGGCGCCCAGCTGGCCCAGCAGGCCGACATAGAACAGCATGATCAGGTTGCCGATGATCATCGCTTTCAGCGCCGCGGCAAAGCCCATGCCGAGCACGAGGATCGAACCGGTCATTGCCCCGGTGATGATCATCGGAAAGCCCATCCAGACCATGGTGACGGAGAACATGCTGCGCCGGGCCTTGGCCGGCACCGGTTCATGTTCATATTCTTCGCCGAGGGCGTGGTCGACGTTCTCTTCTATTTTTTCGAGCTCATCAGGCTCGATGTGCTGGATTGATTCAGACATTGCATTACCTCTCTGTCGTTGTAGGCGGTGATTTTTCCGGGACATTTGTCTTCAAGGCATGCGACGGCCCTTTGCCCGCCGGCGATGCCGATGAGCGCCCAAACGGACGAACGTTTTGATCGGGTTGGTGTGATCCACCTTGCGGAAATTTTTGCAGGGGCGGAGCGTGCCAGGGGGCGTTTCGGGGCCGAACGTCTGTGCCTTGTGGTGTTTCCTTCCCGACTGATGGAGTGTTGGGGACAGCAAAAACGAAAAAAGCCCCGACTCGTCGAATCACTGTCGACTGAGTTCGAGGCCTAACTGCCGAATTGAAGCTCAGGCACGTCTTTGGACCCAAGCTGTCAAATTGCTGGCATGATTCGTTAACAAATGCAAATTTTTGATTCTGTTTGGACGGGCCGAGAGGGGAATTCGGCGGTTTTTGCCGATTTTTTGGACGAAACGTCGCGGAACTTCAGGGAAATCTCCCTTGAGTTGAGGAATCTTCTCATTTTCGGGTCTGCCAGGGCGGGGCCTGAGACGATGCGGAACGGCCCCGCGCCGAGGGCTTTCCTGCGCAAATCCCTCGCTGCCAGAACCGCGAAAGACGTGCGGCGGGTGGCGCCGGCTGTTTCACCGGTTCCCGGGCGCGCGCGGCTTGCCTGGCGGGATGGGGCCGGGTCGATAGTATGCGATTTTCCGACCGGTCGCGTGGCGTGATTCTGGCGCCGAATTTCCTTGAGAACCAAGGAGTTTGCAGGTTGGGAATCCGGGTTTCGTGTTGCCGAGTTCCCCTTTGGGTGATGGTAATAGGCTGAAAAATAACAAGAAAATTTATCTTGCAAAAATTGTGATTATGCTCAACGATTGTTGCAGGCTCAAATGCGAGCCTGACAATATGATGAGCAAATAGGCTCTCCGTTCGTGGTGACTGCACCGCGCCGGGGGGCCTTTTTTTATTGCCAAATCCAATGGCTGCTCGCATCCAACAGAGGAGAAGTCTGAATGAAACGTCGTGATTTTCTTGGGAGCCTTGGAGCCGTGGGGACAGCCGGCATGCTGTCGACACCGGCCTTGCTGTCTTCGGCCGGCCGGGCCTTTGCGCAGGGCAACGATATCCCTGTTGGCCTGCTGTTCTCGCTGACCGGCGCGGTTGCCGTTGTGGAAAGCACGCTGCATGACGCCGCGCTGATGGCCATCGAAGAGATCAACGCGTCTGGCGGGATTCACGGTCGCCAGCTGCGGCCGATCATCGAGGATCCCGCATCCGATCCGGCAACCTATGCCGACCGTGCGCGGCGCCTCATGATCCGTGACAAATGCGTCAGCGTTTTCGGATCCTACACCTCGGCGAGCCGGCAGGCTGTTCTTCCGGTCACCGAGCAGCGCAACAACCTCTACTGGTATCCGACCCTCTACGAGGGTCGCGAATGCTCGCGCAACGTCATGTACGGCGGCGCGGTCCCGAACCAGCAGCAGGATGATCTCATTCCCTGGGCGATCGAGAATTTCGGCCCCCGTTTCTACATGATCGGCAACAACTACGTCTATCCGAAAGAAGAAAACAACTACTGCAAGACGCTCCTCAAACAGTACGGCGGCGAGGTCGTGAACGAGGAATATGTGCCGCTCGGACACTCGGATTTCAGCTCCGTCATCAACCGCATCCGTTCGGAAAAACCGGATGTCATTTTCGCCACCGTCGTCGGTGATTCGGATGTGGCCTTTGCGCGTCAATACCACGCCGCCGAACTGGATCCGTCGAAAATGCCGGTGGTCAGCCTGACCCGCTCCGAGGTCGAGGTCAAAGCGATCGGCGGCGAGGCGGCGGCGGGCCATTTCTCGTCGGCCCCCTATTTCATGGGGCACGCCACCGCCGAGAACGAAAAGTTCGTCGAAGCCTACAAGTCGCGTTACGGCGCTGACCAGGTGACACATTTCGTAAGCGAGGCGGCCTATTTCCAAGTCTATCAGTTCAAGGCCGCGCTTGAGAAACTGGATCCAGCGAACATCACGCCGGAAACCATTCGCGATGCGGCGGTTGGCCTGACGCTGAACGCACCGCAGGGCGAAGTCCTGATCGACGAGAACCTGCACACGCACCTTTGGCCGAAAATCGGTCAGTGGCAGACAAACGGTCAGGCCGAGGTTCTCATCGAGTCCAAGGAACGGGTCGCGCCGAAGCCCTATGCGGCCTACCCGGGCCAGTCCTGCACCGGCCAAGGGCTGGTCAAGGCCTGAACCAATCTACCAAGCAAGAAGCAAAGCGTCCGGCCCTGAAACACGGGTCGGACCAACGGGAAAGGTGTGCCTATGGACGTGATTGCAAATCAACTGTTCGCCGGTTTGAGCATGGCTTCGATCTTGCTGATGATCGCGCTCGGACTGGCGATCATCTATGGCGCAATGGGGGTTATCAATCTGGCGCACGGCGAGTTCGTGATGCTGGGGGCCTATGCGACCTGGGCGCTGCAGACCTATGCCGGGATCGGCATTCTGCCGGCGCTGCCGCTCGTGTTCATTTCCGTGGCCGCCGTGGGCTGGATCGTTGAAAAGGTCGTCGTTCAGAACCTCTATCACCGCCCGCTGGATACCATCCTTGCCACATGGGGCATCGGGATCATCCTGCAACAGGCGGTGCGCCTGGGCGTGGGCGCTGAATCCCGTTTCGTGAAGGGGCCGGCCCTGCTCTCGGGGAACACGGAAATCGGCCCGCTGATCATGTCAAACTACAGGCTGTTCGTGATCGTTTTCTCGATGGCGGTCCTTGCCGCGACCTGGGTTCTGATGACCCGTACCGAGTTCGGGATGAAGCTGAGGGCAGTGATCCAGAACCGGGCCATTTCCGAATGCTACGGGATCGAGGCGAAACGCGTCTACTCGATCACCTTCGCATATGGCGCGGGTCTCGCAGGCATTGCCGGCGCGCTCATCACACCGCTGTTCAGCACCATTCCGACCATGGGGACCGGCCTTGTCGTCGATGCCTTTCTCGTCGTCATCGTCGGCGGCCTGGGAAGTCTGATCGGGTCGGCCGCGGCCTCGGTCCTGATCGGCGAGGCGACAGCGATCTTTTCGATCGTGATCAATGACACGCTCGGCCGCATCGCGGTTCTGGCGGGCATCATCCTTCTGATCCGCTTCCGTCCTCGCGGGCTCTTCCCGACCGAAACACGTCGCTAAGGAAACAGGCATGTCATCCAAATTCCAATACGACCTTGTTGCTCTCGTGATCTTTGCGCTGGTGGTTGCCTTCGGCGTGCCCGCCGTCATGAACTACGACGGATTCGAGCTCAACACCTTCGCGCGGTATCTCGCCCTGGCGATCGTGTCGATGGCGCTGTCGCTGTCCTGGGGAACCGCCGGACTTCTCAATCTCGGCCAGGCCGCGACCTTCGGCATGGGCTCTTATGCGATGGCGATGCACCTGAAACTGCGCGCCAGCGACGGGCTGCCCGATTTCATGGGATGGAACAATGTCGAAACCCTTCCCTGGCTGTGGGTTCCGTTCGAGTCCCTGACGTTCACCTTGCTGGCCGGGTTGCTCGTACCCGCCTTCATCGGCGGCCTGATCGCGATCTTCATGTTCCGCGCGCGCATCGCCGGTGTCTTCGTCGCCATCATCACGCTGGCCTTCCTGGTCGCCTTCCAGCTTTTGTTCATCAACCAGCAGGGGCTGACCGGCGGCCAGAACGGCCTGACCGGACTTGCTCAGATGTCCCTGTTCGGGTGGACCGTCGACCCCTACAGCATGGGTTTTTATAATCTCGTTGCGGGATGCCTCGTCGTGGCGCTGGCGTTCGGGGTCTACCTGACGCACAGCAAGTTCGGCCTGATCCTGCGGGCCATTCGCGAGGATGCCGACCGGGCCCGGTTTTTCGGCTACAACGTTGCCAGCTATCAGACGCTTGTGTTCTGCATTTCCGCGGCGCTCGCGGGGTGGGCGGGCATGCTCTACACATTGGTGCTCGAGTTCGCGTCGCCAACTTACATGAGCGTCTCCTTCAGCCTTGCGATCGTGATCTGGTGCGCGGTGGGTGGACGCGAATCCGTTATCGCGGCCGCGTTCGGGGCCATCGTGGTCAACATGCTCGAGGGGCGTTTGTCGGATGTCTTCGTCGAAGGGTGGCACCTCATACTGGGTGTGATCTTTGTTCTGGTGGTCATGTTCATGCCCCGTGGCATCTACGGCTTGCTCTCGGACAGCGTCCGGAAAATCCGCCGTATAAGGCGCACTCGCGATCAACGCGGCGTCGAAACCTTTCCGAACACGTAACGCCGTCAAAGGCAGGAGCAGAACTCATGGAACAACTGCAAGTTACGGATCTGCAAGTGGAATTCGGCGGGCTTCGTGCCGTGGATGGCCTCAGTTTCTCGGTGCAAGAGGGTGAAATCCTTTGCCTGCTTGGTCCAAATGGCGCGGGGAAGTCGACGACGCTGGACCTGATCTGCGGAAAGACGCAGCCAACCGACGGGTCCATTCAACTCAATGGTGTCGAAATTTCGCAAATGCTCGAGTTTCGCAGGGCACGGCTGGGCATTGGCCGGAAATTCCAGGTGCCCTCGGTGTACAAGAATTTGACGGTCGACGAAAACCTGTCGGTTGCCAGGTCCAGGCGACCGGGGATGTGGAACGCGCTCACCCGGCTTTCCCTGACCGACGCCCGCGAGGCCGCATCGATCCTCGACCGGGTCAATCTCGGTGCCAAGCGGCACGAAATGGCCGGAAACCTTTCACATGGCGAAACGCAGTGGCTCGAGATCGCCATGCTGATCGCGCAGGACAGCAAGTTGATCCTGATGGATGAGCCGACGGCGGGCATGACCATCCAGGAAACCGAACGCACCGCGGAAATCTTTCGATCTCTCAGCGACAACCACACGCTGATCGTGGTCGAGCACGACATGTCCTTTGTCCGCACAGTGGCCGACCGGATCATCGTGATGAACCGCGGGGCGATGCTGGCCGAAGGCACGATCGAAGAAATCGAGGCCAATGAAGACGTCAAGACAGCGTATCTGGGGCATTGAGCATGGAAAACCTGAAAGCGAGAGATCTGTATTCCTACTACGGCACAAGCCCGGTCCTTCAGGGCGTTTCCTTCGATCTCCAACAGGGCGAGTTCCTCGCGGTCCTGGGGCGCAATGGCGTCGGCAAGACGACACTGCTGAAATCGATCATGGGGTTGACCGACCGGTGCGACGGCGGTCTTGCCTTTGGTGAGCGGGAGATCCTGGGCCTTTCCACGCCGCAGCGATCGCGGCTGGGGATCGGCTATATCCCGCAGGGACGTGAAATCATCCCTCAGTTTACGGTGCGTGAAAACATCGTGATGGGAACGTTCGCCAGGACTGACGGCAGTCGGGACATCCCCGATTACCTGTTCGACATGTTCCCGATCCTCAAGGAATTCATCTCTCGCCGCGCGGGCGACTTGTCCGGTGGTCAACAACAACAACTGGCCATCGCGCGCGCGCTTGCGATGGACCCCAAGATTCTCATCCTCGACGAGCCGACGGAGGGCATTCAGCCGAACATCGTCAAGCAGATCGAGGATGCGATCGTCTGGCTCAATCAGGAACGTGGGCTGGGCATTATCCTCGTCGAGCAGAACGTGCCGTTCGCAAGATCGGCGTCGGACCGATTTCTCCTGCTCGACAAGGGGCGGGTCGTTCTGACCGGAAAATCGGATGAGCTGACTGACGACCTCGTCGAGAAACACCTGACCTTCTGACCGATCAGGACACTTCACCAATCAACCCAACGGGAAAGGAAAAGACATGAGACATGGCGATATTTCAAGCAGCGACACCACGGTTGGCGTCGCGGTCGTAAACTACAAGATGCCCCGGCTGCATACCAAGGCCGAGGTCATGGAAAACGCCGAAAAGATCGGGGACATGATCATCGGCATGAAGCAGGGGCTGCCGGGCATGGACCTGGTCGTTTTCCCCGAATACAGCACCCAGGGGATCATGTACGACGCCGACGAGATGATGGAAACGGCCGCGAATATCCCAGGCGACGAAACCGAGGTTTTTGCGCGGGCTTGCCGGAAGGCCAACACCTGGGGGGTGTTTTCCCTGACCGGTGAGCGCCACGAGGAACACCCGAAGAAGACCCCGTACAACACCCTTATCCTGATGAACAACAAGGGCGAAATCGTTCAGAAGTATCGCAAGATCCTGCCCTGGAACCCGATCGAAGGATGGTATCCCGGCGACCAGACCTATGTTGTCGAGGGGCCGAAAGGGCTCAAGGTCAGCCTCATCATCTGCGACGACGGCAACTATCCCGAGATCTGGCGCGACTGCGCCATGAAGGGGGCGGAACTCATCGTGCGCTGCCAGGGCTACATGTACCCCGCCAAGGAGCAGCAGGTCATCATGGCCAAGGCGATGGCCTGGGCGAACAACACCTATGTCGCGGTTTCCAACGCGGCCGGATTCGACGGTGTCTACAGCTACTTCGGCCATTCGGCGATCATCGGGTTCGACGGCCGCACGCTGGGCGAATGCGGCGAAGAGGAAATGGGCATCCAGTATGCCCAGCTTTCGATCCCGGAAATCCGCGACGCGCGGGCCAACGACCAGTCGCAGAACCACCTCTTCAAGCTGCTGCACCGCGGCTATACCGGCATCCACGCCTCGGGCGACGGCGACAAGGGCGTGGCGGAATGCCCGTTCGAGTTTTATCGCAACTGGGTCAACGATGCCGAGAAGACCCGAGAGCAGGTCGAATCGTTCACGCGCACGACCGTCGGCGTCGCATGCTGCCCGGTCGGAGGCCTTCCGACCGGCGCCAAGGAAAAAGAAGCCGACTGAAACGGCGCAACGGACCGGGGCGGTTGTTCGTAACCGCCCCGGCCCCCTCTCAATGGCAGGAGAATACATGCCTTTTTTGACGGATCGGATGCATGACAGGCAGCGGCAGGAGAAACTCGCCGCGGCGCTTTCTGATGAAAACTCCGGAACCGCGTCGCGGGGTGACGGCCGGGCCGGCCCTGTGCAGGCGCTTGCGTCGCGCTTTTCCTTCGACCTTCAGAGAATAGAAGACGAATTGCGTGCATCCATCATCGGGCAGGATGAGGCGATCGAGCAGGTACTGGAAATTCTCAAGGTCGTCCGGGTCGATATCGGCGATCCGCGCAAACCGCTGGCCTCGGTTCTGTTCTGCGGGCCGACCGGCGTCGGCAAGACGGAAACCGTCCGCACGATTGCGCGCGCCATGTATGGCGACGCGGATGCCTTTTGCCGGGTCGACATGAACACGCTCTCGCAGGAACACTATGCCGCCGCGATCACCGGCGCGCCGCCGGGATACGTCGGGTCCAAGGAAGGCACCACCATCCTCGATCAGGAAAAGATCGAGGGAACGCGAAACCTTCCGGGTCTGGTGCTTTTCGACGAGTTGGAAAAGGCCAGCAACGAGGTGGTCCTCGCCCTCATGAACGTGTTCGACAACGGCCTGCTCACGGTCGCGTCGGGGGAACGGACCTATTCGTTCAGGAACAGCCTGATTTTCATGTCGTCCAACCTTGGCGCGCGCGAGCTGATGATGCTGGATGAACGCGCGACGGGCGTTCGGGGGCTATTGTCCCGGATGTCGGGGGGAGGGACCAAAAAACGAAGCGAACGCGCACATGAGATTGTCATGCGGTCGCTGCTCGAACGGTTTCCGCCGGAACTGGTCAATCGAATAGATCACATTGATACATTCAACTGGATCGACAGCAGCAAGATGCCGGATCTTGTCGATGTGGAGTTGCAGCGCCTGAACCGGCGGCTTAAGAAACACGGTCTCTGGCTGGAGATGTCTTCGGATGTCAGGGACTTCATCGCATTGAAAGGGTATGATAAGCGCTTTGGGGCGCGCGGGCTGCGCCGCTCGATGCGTCGCTATCTTGAGTTTCCCCTCGCCGGCTACCTTTTGGGGGACCATGGTGATTTCTCCCCTCCGGAAGGAAGTGCCATTGTGAAACTCTCGGCTGAGTATCGAGATGATGCGGTTTCATTTCGGCAGGCTTCGGAAAAAGGAAAAGATCTTTGAAGAGTTGGAAAATCGGCCTGCTTTTCTCGGAAACCGGGGTGACGTCGATCATCGAGCGGTCGCAGTTGAACGGGGCATTGTTGGCCATTGACCAGATCAACGCGAAAGGCGGGGTGCGCGGGATTCCGATCCAACCGGTGTCTTACGATCCGGCGTCGGTGACACGGAAATACGGGGAACTGGCCGAGAAAATGATTGTCGAAGACAAGATCGGCGTGATTTTCGGGTGCTACATGTCTTCCTCGCGCAAAGAGGTGCTCCCGGTGGTTGAGCGCCGCAATGCCCTGTTCTTCTATCCCACCCTCTATGAGGGGTTCGAGTATTCCCCCAACGTCATCTATGGCGGTGCGTGCCCGAACCAGAACAGCGTGCCGCTGGCGAACTATCTCATGAATACCTACGGCAACCGGTTCTATTTCGTCGGCTCCGACTACATCTACCCCAGAGAGTCCAACCGCGTGATGCGCAACGTGCTGCGCCAGGGCGGCGGCGAAGTGCTGGGCGAGGTCTATTTCGACCTCGAGGCCAGACAGGCGGATTTCTCGGAGGTGATCGATGACATCATGGACAAAAAGCCGGACGTGATTTTTTCCACGGTTGTCGGACAGGGATGTATCGAGTTTTATAAGGCCTACCACACCGCAGGTGGGGACGGGCGGACGTGCCCCATTGCCAGCCTTACGATGAACGAAGGGGAGATAGAAGCCATCGGTTGTGAAGCTTCTGCGGGTCACATTACAGCCGCGCCCTATTTCCGCGCGATCAACTCGCCTGCGAACCGTAGTTTTCTCAAAGCATACCGGGCAAAGTTCGGTTCGACCGTCGATGTGACAAGCGGGTGCGAGGCGGCGTACAGTCAGGTCCATCTGTTTGCCGCCGCGCTGGAGGAAACCGGGGAGATCGACACCGAGTCTCTGCGTGAGGTCTTGCTGGGCGCCAGCTTTGACGCGCCCCAGGGGCTGATCAAGATCGACCCGGACAACAACCATACCTATCTTCGGTCGTGCATTGCCAAGGTGAATGAGGCAGGGGAGTTTGTCATACAGGCCAAGGTGCGCCGCGCCATCAAGCCGGATCCCTACCTGGTCTTTCCCACCATTCACGATTGGAGTTTCCGCACACTCAAGGTGGTTGGAGGTGGACGCAAGAATGAGTGATCCGATTCAGGATCTTCGCGACCTCCATGCGCTGGTTGTCCACCCGCGGGACAGGAGTGCTGACGAACTCTTGCAACAGGTGAACCGGATTGGCTGCCATTTTGATCACATGTGGCCGTTGCCCAGAACCCTGCCTGACAAATTCGATCTGGTTTTCCTGGATGTCACGGATCAAAGCGCCCAACGCCTGACCTCTTTCCTCAACAGCAACGAGAAGGCGCCGACGATCATCGCGATCATTGGTTATGAAAACCCGTCTGTTCTGGATGTGATTTTCGAGATCGGTGCCCACGCGGTCCTTACAAAGCCGGTGCGCGCCGCCGGGGTCCTCAGCAGCATGCTGATGGCCCGCCGGTACCAGCAAGAGCAGTTTCGCTTCAAGAAAGAGTTGAAGAAGGTCCGCGAGAAACTCGACAACGTGCAAAAGGTGAACGACGCTAAATTCATCCTGATGCGACATCGCGGAATTACCGAACGCGACGCCTACGACCTGATCCGCAAGCAGGCGATGACGAAGAGAACGACAACGACTGAAATCGCGCAGTCCATAATCAATGCCGAGAGCATTCTTAGCAAAATGGGCGACGCATAGTGGGTTTGTGAAACGTTTCGGCAGGTCAGGACATGACGACCGCCTGATCGCGGCTTGCCGTCGGTTGGGGCGCGTCCCGAGGTGACGTGCTCCCCGTAGAGTCCGCGTTTGTTAGTTCGCTCTGTTCAGGGTTTGGTCCGCTACTGACCGCTGGGGTGAATCGCCCCGGTTTTGCCGGAGACCTATAGCTTCATTTCACGCTACCATATTGAGCAGGTCGCGCTGCGCATAGAAGTTCTCTTCAGCCTCAGCTGCCGGTATGTTTCCGATGGGCCCGAGCAGGCACCGGATGTTGAACCAGTCGACCCATCCGAGGGTGGCCATTTCCAGGTCCTGCATGTTGCGCCACTGGCCCTGACGATGGACCGGCTCGGCCTTGTTGAGACCGTTGACACCGGAGCCTTGCGTTGTGTCATCGCGATGGCCAAGCTCGACCAGAAGCTGATCTGGCGATCGAGCGAACTGACGCTGTAGATCTTCCCCGGCGTTGTTAATGGCATGAATGCCATCGACAAAGCATCGCCATAGACACCGACGGTACTGTACTACGTCGGAATCCGCGCATGTGATCTTCCGGTTCTGGGGTAACCGGATCCAGTCTCTGAGTGGGCCAATGAAAGCCACCGCTTTCAATGTGGCGTGCGCTCCGTCGGTGGCCAGAGCGATAGCGCCCCTTGAGTTGTCGGAAACCGCCATGGTCAGTCTCCTCCGATGGTCAGCCACTCCGTTTTTCACCTCTCTGCTAAGCGCGCCATCTATCGACTTATCCTGCATGGGTGCAGGATAGCGAAAACCGGCGGTCAGGGATTCCGGTTTCTTGGTGCGTTTGATACATAAGGCCGAGTATTGCCGGCCAGAAAAAGAGCGGGCGCGGGATCGGGGATCAGCCTGCGTCCTGGCCCCAGTCCTTGCCCTGCATCTCGCGCAAGCGGCTGGCGGTGCGTTCGAACTCGAACACGCCCTCGCCCTCGACATAGAGCATTTCCGGTTCGGCAGCGGCCGAGCAGACCAGCCGCACCCTTGCCTCGTAGAGCGCGTCGATCAGGGTGACGAAGCGTTTGGCTTCGTTGAAATTGTTGCGCGACAGGCGCGGGACATCCTCGAGGATCAGCACCCGCACCGCCCCGGCGATGGCGAGGTAGTCGGCCGGGCCGAGGTAATGGCCGCACAGGTCATAAAAGCTCGCCCGCGCCACCCCGTTTCGATACTCGGGCAGCACCACGCGGCGGCCCTTGACCTCCAGCGCCAGTTCGGCGCCGGGACCGCCCGCGAAATCCGTCCAGACCGCGCGGATCGCCGCGCGTGCCTCGGGGCCGATCGGGGTGAAATAGACCGGCGCCCCCTCCAGCCGGTTCTGGCGGTAATCGTTCGGACTGGCCAGTTCGCGCACCTCCATCCGCTGCTTGATCAGCTGGATGAAGGGCAGGAACAATTGCCGGTTCAGCCCGTCCTTGTAAAGGTCGTCGGGGATCCGGTTGGAGGTGGTCACCACCACCACGCCGGCCTCGAACAGCGCCTCGAACAGGCGCCCCACGATCATCGCGTCGGTGATGTCGGTGATCTGCATCTCGTCAAAGGCCAGCACCCTGACGCTGTTGATCACCGCCTGCGCGGCGGGGGCAAGCGCGTCCTCAACCCCCTGCTTTCGCGCCTTGTGCATCGCCCCGTGGATTTCCTGCATGAAGGCGTGGAAATGCACCCGCCGCACCGCCGCGCCCTCCAGCGCATCGACGAAAAGATCCATCAGCATCGACTTGCCGCGCCCGACCCCGCCCCAAAGGTAGAGCCCCTTCGGCGGTGGCGGCGGTTTGCGAAAGAGACCCCGCTTGGCCGGTTGCGCGATGGCGGCGCGGATGCGCTCCAACTCGGGCAGGACAGCCTCCTGCGCGGGATCGTGGTGCAGAATGCCCTGCGCGATCCGGTCGTTGTAAAGGGAAATCACATCGGCCATGGGCGCAGCCATAGCGTGCGGCGGCGGGGTTGAAAAGCAGGGTACATGGGGGGCGAATACATCAATGTTCCTGACGTAACGTCCATCAATTCCTGATTTGACGCCCCCACCCCCCTGCGTAAGTGTGACGCACCCTGCCCACGGAGCCTGTCCATGACCCGCCCTTCCGCCTCGCTGACCCCGGTTCTGGTTGTCGGTTGCATCATCATCATGGTCAGTTTCGCGATCCGCGCCTCTTTCGGGGTGTTCCAGCTCCCCGTGGCGGGGGAATTCGGCTGGGCCCGGTCCGAGTTCTCGATGGCCATCGCGATCCAGAACCTGGCCTGGGGCATCGGTCAGCCGATCTTCGGAGCCATCGCCGAAAAGATCGGCGACCGCAGGGCCATCGTGATGGGGGCGCTCACCTATGCGGCGGGGATGGTTCTGACCGCCTGGTCGACCACTCCGATGGAGATGCAGCTCTATGCCTGGCTGGTGGGCTTCGGCATTGCCGGCACCGGCTTCGGCGTGATCCTGGCGGTGGTCGGGCGGGCCGCCTCGGACGAGAAACGCTCGATGGCGCTGGCGATCACCACCGCCGCCGGAAGCCTCGGCCAGATGGTCGGCGCGCCGGTGGCCGAAGGGCTGATGAGTTTCCTGAGCTGGCAGAGCACCTTCCTCGTCTTCGCGGTGGCGATCCTTTCGCTGGTGCTGACCCTGCCGCTGATGCGCGTGCCGGCCCCCGCCAGCCGGGCGGACCTGGAGGAAACGATGGGGGCGATCCTGGTCAAGGCGCTCCGCGATCCCTCTTATACGCTGATCTTCCTCGGCTTTTTCAGTTGCGGTTATCAACTGGCCTTCATCACCGCGCATTTCCCCGCCTTCGTGACCGAGATGTGCGGCCCGATCCAGCCCGGCAGCCTGTTGCACGGGATCGGCATCACCACCACCTCGGCGCTGGGGGCGGTGTCCATCGCGCTGATCGGGGCGGCCAATATCGGCGGCACGCTGATGGCCGGATGGGCGGGCAAGTATTATTCCCGGAAATATCTGCTGGCGGGCATCTATGCCGGCCGCACGGTGGTTGCCGCCGCCTTCATCCTGGCGCCGATCACCCCGGCTTCGGTGCTGATCTTTTCGGTGACGATGGGGGCGTTGTGGCTGGCGACCGTGCCGCTGACCAGCGGGCTGGTCGCGCATATCTACGGGCTGCGCTACATGGGCACGCTTTACGGCATCGTCTTTCTCAGCCACCAGATCGGCGGGTTCCTGGGGGTCTGGCTGGGCGGGCGGATGTACGACGCCTTTGGCGATTACACCGTCGTGTGGTGGATCGGCGTCGGCGTGGGGGCGTTCAGCGCCATTGTCCACCTGCCGGTGCGCGAACGCCCGCTGGGCGCCCGGCTGGCGTAGGGCGGGCTTCAGCCCGCCATTGTTAAGGTTTGGTTGGCGGGCTTCAGCCCGCCCTACGGCTTACTTACGTCTGCGCCGCTTCCCAGCGATCGAGGATATAGCGGCTGGTCATCAGGTCCAGATGCGCGCCGCCGCCGTTCTTGAACAGGGTGATATCGTCAGCACCGCCCTGCTCAAAGGCGTCGAGTTGGTAGAAATCGGCAAGGATGTCCGCCTCGGTGATCACACCCCGGTCCAGCGGGATCTGGATCTCGCCGATATGGCCGATGGTGGTGTCGCGGCTGTCGACATAGATCTTCGCCCGTTGCAGCGCCACGTCATCGGCCTCGCGCATGTCGGGGCGATAGGCGCCGATCAGGTTGATGTGCTGGCCCGGGTGCAGCCAGTCGCCCTTGATCAGCGGCTCCGAGGACATGGTGGCGCTGACCACGATATCGGCCTGCCGTACCGCCGCCTCCAGGTCGGGGGCGACATCGACGCTGCCGATCTCACGCGCCAGCGCCTCGGCCTTGGCCACGGTCCGGTTCCAGAGCGAAATCCGCGCCTCGGGAAAGGCCTCGGCGAAGGCCTCGCAGAGCGATCGGCCAACGGTGCCGGCGCCGGCGATCACGATCCGCGCGCTGTCGGGGCGGGCCAGGCGGCGGGCCGCCAGCAGGCTGTCGCCGGCGGTCTTCCACTTGGTCACTAGGTGGAAATCCACCAGCGCCTCCAGCGTGCCGTCTAGGTCGGAATAAAGGCTCACCCCGCCGTTGACCATCGGCACCCCGTGCTCGGGGTTGCGCGGAAACACCGTGGCGGTCTTGACCAGGCTGCCCAGCCCGTCGATCCATGCGGCGCGGTTCAGCAGCGTATCGGGATCGCGGTAGAGAAAGCTGTCGGCGATCTCGGCGCGGGGCAGGTCATGACCGTCGGCCAGCGCCTCGGTCAGGTCCAGCCAGTCGAGCAGCTTTTCGCCCGCGTCGAAGGGGATGATGGGTATGGTCGTGCTCATGTCGCGTCCTCCTTGGTCAGCAGGCCGGCGGCGACCAGCCGGTCGGCCCAACCCTGCGGGCCGGTGAACAGATGGGTTTGCCAGCCCCGGCTGGCGGCCATGTCGATATTGTCGGGCCGGTCGTCGGTAAAGATCAACGCGCCGGGCGCGATGCCGCAATCCGCCTCGACCATCTCGTAGATGCGCGGCTCGGGCTTGATCGTCTTCATGTGGCCGGACACATAGGCGCGGTCGAATTCCGACAGGAACGGGTAATGCGGCGCCGCAATGTCGTCAAAGGTCTGCACGCCGAAATTGGTCAGCGCGAAGACCGGCACGCCCCGGGCCCGCAGCGCCCGCAGCAGGCGGACCGAATGCGGGATCTCGGGCGCGGCCATCTCCAGCCAGCGGTCATGCCACATGCGGATCTCTTCGCGCCATTCGGGATAGCGCTCGGCGGTGGCTAAGACGACTTGGGTAAAATTGCCGCCGCGGTCAACCTCGTCGTTCATCCCGTGCAGATCGACCTTGGAGAACATGGCGCGGCGGCGCGCCTCGCCGATCTCGGCGTCGTAAAACCGTTCCGGCTGCCATTCGATCAGGACGTTGCCGATGTCGAAAATCACCGCCTGTGGTTGCATGGTGCTGCCTTTCGTTGCCTCGAATTGACGCCTGTTCTGACAGGTCGTCGTAACCGGAACGCGGCCCCGGTCCGCCGCCTTACCCGGCCCGCGCCGCCGCCCGGATCTCGCGTTCCAGCGCCTCCAGAAAACGGGAGCGGTCGGCCTTTGTAAAGCCGCGTCCGCCGCCACCCGCGCCCAGCGGATTTGCCGCGCGCAGATCCGCCATCAGATCGCGCATCGCCAGTTGCTGGCCGATGTTGGCCTCGGTAAAGGCCTCGCCGTTGTGGCGCAGCACCCGCGCCCCGGCCTCGACGCATTTCGCGGCCAGCGGGATGTCCCCGGTCACCACCACGTCGCCCGGCCCGCAACGTTCCGCGATCCATTTGTCGGCCTCATCCGCGCCCTCGGCGACGATGACGTTCTCGACCAGCGGGTTGGCCGAGGGGCGCAGCCCGCCGTTGGAGACCACGTACATGGTGATCCGGTGTCGCGTTGCCACGCGTTCGGCCTCCGCCTTCACCGGGCAGGCATCCGCATCGATGTAGAGCGCGCCCATCGTCTCAGCGCCAGAGCGCGTCGGCGTGGAAGGCGACGTGATCCTCCATGAAGGAGGAGACGAAGAAATAGCTGTGATCGTAGCCTTTCTGCATGCGGAAGGTCGCCTCTTGTCGGTGCCCGGCAATGGCCTGCGCCAGCGCCTCGGGTTTCAGCAGGTCGAGGAACTGGTCATTCGCGCCCTGGTCGATCAGGATCGGCCCGTCGAAGCCGCCCGCGCGCATCATCAGGGTGGCATCGTGACGCGCCCAGGCCGCCTCGTCCTCGCCCAGATAGGCGGTCAGCTGCTTGCGGCCCCAGTCGCTGGCGGTGGGGTTGGCGATCGGCGCAAAGGCCGAGACCGAGCGAAACCGCCCCGGCAGGTTCATCGCCAGCGTCAGCGCGCCGTGCCCGCCCATCGAATGCCCGGTGACCGCCTGCCGCTCCGGGTCGATGGCAAAATCGGCGTCGATCACCCGCGGCAGTTCTTCGGCGATGTAATCCCACATGCGGAAATGCGGCGCCCAGGGGCCTTCGGTCGCGTTCACGTAGAACCCCGCGCCCTGGCCCAGGTCATAGGCCTCGTCATCGGCCACGCCCGGCCCCCGCGGGGAGGTGTCGGGAAACACCAGCGCGATCCCGTGCTCGGCCGCCCAGACCTGCGCGCCGGCCTTGGTCATGGCGTTCTCATGGGTGCAGGTCAGCCCCGAGAGATACCACAGCACCGGCACCGGCCCGTCGTTCGCCTCTTCCGGCAGGAACAGGCCAAAGGTCATGTCGCATTGGCAGGTGTCGGAGGCGTGCCTGTACACGCCTTGCACGCCGCCGAAGGCGGCATTCTCGGACAGGGTTTCCATCATCGCGCACTCCTGTTTCGGTTTGTTTCTGGCTACCGGGTCGGCGCGGCGTGGTAAAGGGCGGGTGCCTCCGGCGGGAGTATTTGACAACGAGAAGAAGGGCTGGTCAGGGCTCCGTGACCCAGGCGATCACCACCGGCACCGTCAGGATGCTGGCCACGGTCGAGAACAGGATCGCCGCCGAGGCCCGGTGCGGCGCCACCCCGTAGTGCTGTGCCAGCATATAGACATTGCCGGCCACCGGCAGCGACGCGGCGGCGATCACGACGCTGGCCGAAAACCGGTCGAGCGGGAACAGAACCAGCACCGCCAGCGCCACGAAGGCCGGGTGCAGCACAAGTTTCGAGACCGACAGCCAGGCGGCGACCTGCACCCGCTCGGCCGATTTCCCGGCCAGCGAGGCGCCGATGGCAAAGAGCGCGCCGGGCGTGGCCGCCCCGCCGAGAATGGTCAGAAACTCGTTCATCGGCCCGGGCACCGGCAGCGACAACGCCGACCAGGTCATGCCCAGCACGATCGACATGATCATCGGGTTGCGCAGCAGCCCGAGCCCCATCAACCGCAGCGTCGAGAGTTTCAGCCGCCCGTCGCGCCCGCCGTTGATCAGCATCACGATCAGCGAGGAAAACACCACAAGATCGGTCGTCAGCACCAGCATCACCGGCCCGATCGCGGCCTCGCCGAACAGCAGCACCAGCATCGGCAGGCCGAGGAACCCCACGTTGCCGATCACCGCGCATTGCGCCTCGATCGCGGCGGTGGGCACATCGACCCCGCGCAGGAAGGCAACCGCGGTGGCGATGCCGTAGACAAAGGCGGTGCCCCAGAGATATCCCACCACGAGCTTTCCGTTGAACACCTCCGACAGGGGCAGGTTCGCGGCAAAGCGGAAGATCATCGCAGACAGGGCGAAATAGAAGATGAACTTCGTCAGATAGGCGGTAGCCTCCTGACTGAAGAACCGGCTGCGCCCGGCCCAGTAGCCAAGACCGATGATGGCGAAAAACGGCAGGGTCCTGAGGAAGATCTCGATCATGCTGTATCGGTATCCGCAGGCGCGGCCCCCCGCAAGCGGCCTAGCCGCTGCCGATCAGGATCCCGGCCGCCAGCACCAGCGCGCCGCCCAGAACAACCTGGAAGGCCGCCCGGAAAAACGGCGTTTCCATATAGCGGTTCTGGATCCAGGCGATCGCCCAAAGCTCGAAGAAGACGACGATCATCGCCACAACAGTGGCGGTCCAGAAATCCGGGATCAGGTAGGGCAGGGCATGACCCAGCCCGCCCAGCGTGGTCATCACCCCCGAGGCGATCCCGCGCTTCATCGGCGAGCCGCGTCCGGAAATCTCGCCATCGTCCGAGGCGGCCTCGGTAAAGCCCATGGAGATGCCGGCCCCGACCGAGGCGGCGACACCGACAAGGAAGGTGGTCCAGGAGTCCTGGGTGGCAAAGGCGGTGGCAAAGATCGGCGCCAGGGTGGAAACCGACCCGTCCATCAGCCCGGCCAGCCCCGGCTGCACCCAGGTCAGCACGAACTGGCGATGCGCGGTCGCCTCTTCGGTGTCGCGGCTGTCGCTGTCCAGATGCGTTTCGCTCAACTGATGCGCGGTGTACTGATGCCCGGCCTCGGCAGCGGCCAGATCGCCCAACAGCTTGCGCGTGGCGGCGTCGCTGCTGCGCTTGGCTGCGGCGAGGTAAAAGCGCTCGGCGTCGCGCTCCATCATCCCGGCCTCCTCACGGATCCGTTCGATCCCGAGGTTTTCCACCAGCCAGACGGGGCGGCGCGCGTAATAGCCCGCCACATGTTCACGCCGGATCAGCGGAATGGTTTCGCCGAACCGCCGTTTGTGCGCCTCGATCAGCCGGGCGCGATGCTCGTCCTCTTCCTCGGCCATGCCGTCGAACATCTTGGCAGTGGCCGGGTAATCGGCGCGCAAACGCTCGGAATAGCCGCGATAGATCTGTGCGTCGTCCTCTTCCGAGGAGATCGCCAGGGCGAGGATTTCCTGTTCGCTCAGATCGCGGAACCGCTTGCGCGCGAAGAATTGCATGGTGCTGCCTCATTTTAGATTCGTTCTAGGTATTCGGGTCATCCGATATATTCAAGGGTCCGCAGGCGTCTTGCTGTTGCAACTGAACCAACCGGTTTATATCACGGAACCAAGCGCCAGCCGGAGGGATCTATGGGCGAAGCTTCGGATATTGTCAGGACCGGACGCAAGTTCGATCAGGTGCTGGCCGGCGCGCGCCGGGTATTTCTGGCTGATGGATTCGAGGGGGCCAGCGTGGATGACATCGCACGGGCCGCCGGCGTGTCCAAGGCCACGCTCTACAGCTATTTTCCGGACAAGCGGATGCTGTTCATGGAGGTGGCCAACAGCGAATGCGGCCTGATGGCCGAGCGGGCCTCGGCGCATATCGACGGATCCTTTCCCGTGCGCGAGGTGCTGACCGTCACCGGACGGCATATCCTGACCTTTCTTCTGTCCGAGTTTTCGCAGCGGATCTTTCGCATCTGCGTGGCCGAACGCGAACGTTTCCCCGAACTGGGCCGCGCCTATTACGCCAGCGGCCCGGCGATGGGCCGGGACCGGATCAGCGAATACCTGACCTGCGCGGTGGCGCGCGGCGAGCTGGTGATCGAGGACATTCCGATGGCGGCCGAGCAATATCTGGAAATGTGCAAGGCCAAGCTGTGGACCCGCGCGGCCTTTGGCATCCAGACCGAATTCTCCGAGGAAGAGAAAGAGGATGTGGTGCGCCACGCGGTCGACATGTTCCTGGCCCGCTACGGTGCCTGAACCGTTGCGGGCGCGATCGGCGTCAGTCGATATCCGCGCTCAGTCGACCCGCCGTACCAGCAACTGGTTGCCGTCGCCGACCTTGGTCTCGAAGCGCTTGAGCTCCTTGACCAGATCGCTCAGCTTCTTCTTGCCATAGCTGCGGGTGTCGAAATCAGGGTTGGAGGCGGTGATGAACTGGCCGATCTGGCCCAGCGAATACCATTCGTCCTCCTGGTCGATGGCGTCCATGGCACGGATCACCAGCTTGTTCGGATCTTCCAGTTCCGCCGGCGCCTCGCTGTTTTCCACGGGCTTGGCCGGGGTCCTGGTTTTGGGTTTCTGCGGCTCCTGCATCAGGTTCTCGACATAGATGAACCGCTTGCAGGCCTTGACGAAGGCCGCCGGTGTCTTGCGCATGCCCATGCCGTAGACATCCAGCCCCTGTTCGCGGATGCGGCTGGCCAGCCGGGTGAAATCGCTGTCCGACGAGATCAGCACGAAACCGTCGAACCGGCCCGAGTGCAGGATGTCCATCGCGTCGATCACCAGCGCGATGTCGCTGGCGTTCTTGCCAGTGGTATTGGCGAACTGCTGGTGCGGGATGATCGCCAGCGCCGCGATCTTGTCCTTGGACCAGCCCTGCGGCGCGCCGCCGGAGAAATCGCCGTAGATGCGCCGGATGCTGGCCTCTCCGAACGAGGCGATCTCCTCGAAGATGGCCTCGGCGTATTTGGCCGAGATGTTGTCGGCGTCGATCAGCACCGCGAGCAGCGGTGTATTCGGTTTTTCAGCCATAGGCGAAACTCCCCAATTCGGGATTGAAATTGTACGATCCGGCGCGCCGGTGCAATGGCTCAGAGTGGACGGAACATCACCAGCGCGTCGACATAGCCCTGCGCCGGGTGACGATAGGCGCCGGGCAGGCGACCGACGATGTCGAACCCGGCACGTTGCCAGATGTCGATGGCCCGGGTGTTGGTCGCGATCACGAAATTGTACTGCATGGCGCGGAACCCGACCTCGCGCGCCCGGTCGAGCGACTCGGCCAGCATGGCGCGCGCGATGCCCTTGCCCTGTGCCGTGCGCGCGGTGACATAGCCGCAGTTGCAGACATGATCGCCCCCGCCCATGGCATTGGGCTTCAGGTAATAGGTGCCCAGAGGTGCGCCCTCGGCCTCGGCCAGCAGGACGGTGTTGGCGGGCGCGAACCAATAGGTAAGCGCCGCCGCGCGCGTCATGTCGCGCGGCAGCGCATAGGTGTCGCCGCCCCGGATCACCGGTTCCAGCATCGCCCAGATCGCATCGTCATCGGCCCGTGTGGCGGGCCGGATGGTCACGTTGTTCATTGCTCGCCTTCCTGCAACCGGTCGATGCGATCCCGCCTCAGTATTCCACGACGGCGCGGATCGACTTGCCCTCGTGCATGAGGTCAAAGCCGGTGTTGATCTCGTCGAGGCTCAGCTTGTGGGTGATCATCGGGTCGATCTCGATCTTGCCGTCCATGTACCAGTCGACGAACCTCGGCACATCCGTCCGCCCCTTGGCGCCGCCGAAGGCGGTGCCCTTCCAGACCCGGCCGGTGACCAGCTGGAACGGGCGGGTGGAGATCTCGGCCCCCGAGGGCGCCACCCCGATCACCACCGACACGCCCCAGCCCCGGTGCGAGCATTCCAGCGCGCCGCGCATCACCTGCACGTTGCCGGTGGCGTCGAAGGAGTAATCGACGCCGCCGATCCGGTCTTTCTCGGTCTTGGTCAGCTCGACGATTTCCTGCACCACCGGGCGCTGCGCCTTCATCGGATTGATGAAATGGGTCATGCCGAATTTCTTCGCCATCACCGCCTTGTCGTCGTTCAGATCGACCCCGATGATCATGTCGCAACCGGCCATGCGCAGGCCCTGGATCACGTTGAGGCCGATGCCGCCAAGGCCAAAGACCGCCGCCGTCGCGCCGATCTCGACCCCGGCTGTATTGATCACCGCACCGATGCCGGTGGTGACGCCGCAGCCGATGTAGCAGATCTTGTCGAAGGGGGCGTCCTCGCGCACCTTGGCCAGCGCAATCTCGGGCATCACCGTGTGATTGGCGAAGGTCGAGCAGCCCATGTAGTGATGGATCGGCGTGCCATCCAGCATTGAGAACCGGGTGGTGCCGTCGGGCATCAATCCCTGGCCTTGCGTGTTGCGGATCGCGGTGCACAGGTTGGTCTTGCCCGACAGGCAGGACGCGCATTCGCGGCATTCCGGTGTGTAGAGCGGGATCACGTGATCGCCGGGCTTGAGCGTGGTCACACCCTCGCCCACCTCGAGCACGACGCCGGCGCCCTCGTGGCCGAGGATGGCGGGAAAGATCCCCTCCGGGTCGGCGCCGGAGCGGGTGAACTCGTCGGTATGACAGATGCCGGTCGCCTTGATCTCCACCAGAACCTCGCCCGCCTTCGGGCCGTCCAGGTTCACCTCCATGATTTCAAGCGGTTTTCCGGCCTCAAGGGCCACGGCGGCACGGGTGCGCATGGTCAGATACCTCCAAAGAATTTGCCGGGACCCTGCGGCAAAGCGGGCCGGGTTTCAATGTCCATTCAGCCGGACCGGCCGGAACTTGCCTCGTCGAAACCGACGGTTTGGGTCGGAACCGCGCCATGCGGGGCGACTCGACTCCCGCCGGGTGGAGAGTATATGAGAGAACAAAATAGGAACAAATCTGGATCTCCGCCGATCATGCCGAAACGTCGGATCCTCTCGCTGTGGTTTCCCCGCCTTGCCGCCGAGCGGGCGCTGCGCCTGGCGCGCGGGGCGCTGGAGGGGCCGCTGGCCGTGGTCGAGGAGCGCGCAAACATGCAGGTCGTCGCATCGCTGGATGCGGCGGGCGAGGCGGCCGGGCTGCGCCTGGGTCAGCCGTTGCGCGATGCCCATGCGGTCTGCGCCGGGCTGGCGACCCGGTCCCGCGATCCGGCGGGCGAGGCGGCTTTCCTGACCGCGCTGCGGCGCTGGGCCGGCAAGTTCAGCCCCTGGGTGGGCGAGCAGGCCCCGGACGGGCTGATGCTGGACCTGACCGGCTGCGCGCATCTCTTTGGCGGCGAGGCGGCACTGCTGGAACAGGCCGAGGCGGATTGCGCCGCCATGGGGCTGAGCCTGCGGGCGGGGCTGGCCGATACCCCGGGCGCAGCCTGGGCGTTGGCGCGTTTCGCCGGGCAGGCGGCCGGATCGGAACGCTCGGGCGATGCCATCGACCAGGAGGCCCGCGCCACCCGCTCCCGCGCCGGCAAGCGGCGGCACTGGACCCGCGGCGGCGCGGCGCCGGGCCTGGCCGCGACCGGCGCGGGCGCGCCCCGGATCGCCCCCCCGGGCAAGGCCTATGGCGCGCTGTCGCCGCTGCCGGTGGCGGCGCTGCGGCTCGACCCCGACACGGTGGCGCAGTTGAACCGGCTGGGGCTGCGCCGCATCGGCGATCTTCTGGGCCAGCCGCGCGCCGGGCTGGCGCGGCGCTTCGGCAAGGGGCTGGTGCACCGCCTGGACCAGGCCATGGGTAGCGCGCCCGAGCCGGTCTCGCCGGCGCGCCCGGAGCGGCGGTTCGCGGTGCGGCTCACCCTGCCCGAGCCGATCGGGCTCAGGGCCGATCTGCTGGCCGGGATCGACCGGATGCTGCCCCGGCTCTGCGCCGGGCTGGAGGCGGCGGGGCAGGGCGCGCGGCAGGTCCGGCTGGAGGCGCATCGCACCGACCGCGCCGCCGAGGCGATCACCGTGGGGCTGGCCCGCCCGGGCAACGACCCGGCGCGCATCCGCCCGCTGCTGGAGCTGAAGCTCGACGGTATCGACGCCGGTTTCGGCATCGACATGCTGCGGCTGGAGGTCACCCGGGCCGAGCCGGTGCATGCCCGCACCGCCGTGGGCCATATGCAGGCCGGCCAGACGGCGCGGACCCGGCTGGAGGACGGCGCGGCGCTGGACGATCTGCTGGGGCGGCTGGGCGCGCGGGTGGGCATGGAGGCGATCACCCGCCGCCACCCGGCCGCCAGCCATATCCCCGAGAAAACCGCGCAGGTGCTGGCCGCCGCCTGGTCCGAACCGGCGGGCGCCTGGCCCGCGCCCGCCGCGCCGCGCCCGCTGCTGCTCTGGCCGCCCGAGCCGGTGATCGCCCCCGACGCGCCGGATCTGCCCGCCGGGTTTCGCTGGCGCGGGCGCGACCGGGCGGCGGTGGCCGCCGCCGGGCCGGAGCGGATCGCGCCGGAATGGTGGCTGGACGATCCCGCCTGGCGCAGCGGGGTGCGCGATTACTGGGCGGTCACCACGCGGGACGGCGACCGGTTGTGGCTGTTCTATGCCCATGGCGCGACGATGTCCCCGGGATGGTTCTGTCACGGGCGGTTCGCCTGAGCTTTCGCCGCAGCGGTGCCGACAGGCTTGATTTGGCGCAAAGACCGCGTAACGTGTCTCCATGAACATGCAGACGCCCAGCGGGTATCCCCACGGCTCCGCCCCGGCCCAGGTCGCCTTCGACCGCCGGGAACTCTCCGTCATTCTGTCTGTCTATGGCCGCATGGTCGCCGCCGGTGAATGGCGCGACTATGGCATTTCCTGCCTGCGCGACATGGCGGTGTTCTCGGTCTTTCGCCGCACCGCCGAACACCCGCTCTACCGGATCGAGAAGCGCCCAAGGCTGCGCGGCAAGCAGGGGCAATACGCGGTTGTCGGCATGGACGGCCAGATCCTCAAGCGTGGTCATGACCTGAAAACCGTGCTGCGGGTGCTGGAGCGCAAGCTGATCCGCGTGGTGGAATAGGCCGCGGAACAGGCCGGCGTCACAGCCGCTTGTGCGCCGTCACCGGCCCGTCGCCCTGCGCCGCGATCCGCGCGATGGCCGCCGTGATGACTTCATAAACCACCGCCATGTGATGCGCATTGGCATGGATCAGCGTCTCGTCATCCACCACCAGCGCCACATGCCCGGCCCAGAACAGCAGATCGCCCCGCTGCGGCGGCGTGCCCTCGGGCAGGGCCTGGCCCAGCTCGGCCTCCTGCTGGTCGCTGTCACCGGGGCAGGCCATGCCGCTGGCGAGACAGGCCGCCTGTATCAGCCCGGAACAATCGATCCCGAACGAGGAATTGCCGCCCCAGAGGTAGGGCGTGCCGAGAAAGAGCGCGGCAACCTCTACCGGGCCGGCCTCGGTGCTTTCGACCGGCGCCAGATGCGCCAAGGGGAGCCAGAGCGGCCGGGGACCGTCTTCGCCCAGGGTAGCGATGCTGGCCCAGGTGCCACGCGTTGCGGTCACGGTGACCCGCGCGCCATGGGACAGCCAGAGCACCTCGTCGCGCGTCTTCAACTCCGGTTCGGCCTTGGCATAGCTGTGGCGGGCGCGCACCCGGTGGGTCGGGACCGGCGCGTCGGGCCAGAGCGCCGCGGCCTCGACCCAGCCGACATGACCGTCGCGCGCGGCAAAGCCGAAGGCCATCGGCCCGCGCCAGTCGAGAACGGTAAACCCCTCGCCCAGCACCAGTTCGCGGTCGCGCGCGCCGCCCTCGGCGCTGGCAAAGAGCGTGGCGCGCGGGGCGGCGGTGATGCAGGGATCGCCGGGAGAGAATCGCGCGGCCTTCACCTGCCCGCGCAGGCTGTCATGGGCAACGCGCCCGTTGAAGCGCAGGCGGCGGCGGTCGCTCAAAGCTTCAGCAACGCCGGCAGCGCATCGAGCAACGCCCGCGCGCCCTGTCCGAAGCCACCCTTGGTCCGGCCCGGTGCCGCCGCAGCGCTCCAGGCGTAGATGTCGAAATGCACATAGCGCGACGCCTCCACAAACCGGCGCAGGAACAGCGCGGCGGTAATCGCCCCGGCCATGCCGCCGCCCGGCGCATTGTCCAGATCGGCGATCCCGGGTTCGATATCCAGCTCATACGGGGGATGGAAGGGCAGCCGCCAGACCGGGTCGGCCACCTTGGCCCCCGCTGTGGCCAGCGCCTTGGCCACACCCTCGTCATCGGTGAAATAGGGCGCGATATCGCCGCCCACAGCCACCCGCGCCGCGCCGGTCAGCGTTGCCATCGACACGATCAGATCGGGGTTGTCCTCGCCCGCCAGCGCCAGCGCGTCGGCCAGCACCAGCCGCCCCTCGGCGTCAGTGTTGTTGATCTCGACCGTCAACCCCTTGCGCGAGGTCAGGATATCGCCGGGCCGGAACGCATTGCCCGACACCGCGTTCTCCACCGCCGGGATCAGCACCCGGAGCTGAACCGGCAGATCCAGCGCCATGATCATCCGGGCCAGCCCCAGCACCGTGGCCGCGCCGCCCATGTCCTTTTTCATCAGCGCCATGCTGCGCGGCGGCTTGATGTCCAGCCCGCCGGTATCGAAACAGACCCCCTTGCCCACCAGCGTCAGCTTTGGCCCCGCCTTGCCCCAGCGCATGTCGATCAGGCGGGGCGCGCGGTCCGAGGCTCGGCCGACCGTGTGGATCATCGGGAAATTCCGGGCCAGCAGGTCGTCGCCCTCGATGGTGTCGATGCCGGCGCCAAAGCTTTCCGCCAGATCCCGAGCGGCGGCCTCCAGATCCGCCGGTCCCATGTCCGAGGCGGGGGTGTTGATCAGGTCGCGGATCAGCCATTCGGAGGCGGCCATCGCCTCGATCCGGGCCGCATCGACCCCCTCGGGGGCGACCAGCCCGCGCGCCGTGCCGCTCTGCGCCCGGTAGCGGTCGAAGCCATAGCCGTCGATCAGCCAGCCGAAGGCCTCGGTTTCCAGCGCCTGACCGGAAAGACCCGAGGCGATGCGATAGGTTCCCGAAGGAAGCGCCTGCGCCGCAGCCGCCAGCAGAAAGCGCCGCCGCGCCTGCTGGGTGGCGTCGCCGTAGCCCGCCAGCGCCATGACCGGCGCGCCATCGCTGCCCGGCACCACCAGCGCCTGCGCCCGCGCGCCGGTAAACCCGTTGGCCTCGACCCAGCGCCGAACGCTGTCGTCCTGCTGTTTCAACCAGTCGTCCATACCGGCCTGGTCGATCACGTGCAGGGGAACGGCAAGGCTATCGGGGGCGGCAAAGGTGGGGGGCATTGCGAGTCTCGCATTCTGGTCCGGGTCCGGGCAGACTATCCGCCCCGCAGGCGGCTGCAAGCCCTGTCAGACCATCACCCCGTGAACCCGGCGAACGGCGCGAAGCGAACTCTCGCCGACCCGGAGCAAGCGCGACAGCGTCGCCGCGAGCGCCACGGCGTCATGCCCTGCCGCCGTGGCGGACACGTGGGCGGCCACCCGGGCGAATTGGCTCATTCCGGCCTGCTCGGCGATCAGGATCATCGAGCGCGCGCATTTGCGCAGCCCGGCCCTGTCGCCCGCCTCCCACAACCGGCGGCACCGGGCCGTTCGCGCCGCAAGTTCCCGGCTTGCCCGTCCGATCGCCCTGTCGGCGCCCTCTTCGCCCAGCTTGTGGTAGAGAAGGCTCAGCCGCGCCTGATCAAGCTGAACTTTCTCGCCGCGTGTCAGGGAGAAAACCACTCCCATCCTGCCCTCCAATGCCTTCGCCATCCTGTCCCACGGGGCCGATCCTCGTGGCGACAGGTTTGCAAAAGGTTTCGAAGAACGCGCCGAATCTCTCGAATTTGTGCGGAATTCAGACTATCTGGTGATCCGATGTCATCAAGCGAGGTATTTTGAATGCAGTTCGCCAAACCATTGCCGAGTTATCTGATCCAACGCTATCAGGGATGGAAGGCGACCGCCTATGCGGAAAACCGGAGCTGGTACCGCCGGTTGGCGACCGAGGGGCAGCGGCCCCGCGCGATGGTGATCTCGTGCTGCGACAGCCGGGTGCACGTGACCTCGATCTTTGGCGCCGACCAGGGCGAGTTCTTCATTCACCGCAACATCGCGAACCTTGTTCCACCCTACGAACCGGACGGTGATCACCACGGCACCTCGGCGACCATCGAGTATGCGGTGACCGTGCTGAAGGTGTCGCACCTGATGGTGCTGGGCCATTCCGAGTGCGGCGGCGTTCAGGGCTGCATCGACATGTGCAAGGGCCACGCACCGGAGTTGGAGGAAAAGGAGAGCTTCGTCGGCCGCTGGATGGATATACTGCGGCCGAAATTCGACCTTGTGGCCGATATCGAAGATGAGGGCGAACAGGCCCGCGCGCTGGAACGGCAGTCGGTTCTGACCTCGCTCTCCAACCTGATGACCTTCCCGTTCGTCTCTGAGGCGGTCGAGGACGGATCGCTCAGCCTACATGGGCTCTGGACCGATATCGGCGAGGGCGGGCTGGAGTATTATGACCCCAAATCGGGGGAATTCGTGCAGATCTGAAACCGGTGTGCGCGGCTCAGCGCAGGATGTATCCTTCCGGCCAGTTCAGCCGGGTTTCCAGCCGCAGGGTCTGCTCCGCTCCGGCGGGCAGCGGGAAACGCCACTCCAGCACGCCGCGCATGCCGTCCGCATCGGTGATCCCGGGCTTCGGCGTCGCGCTCCAGTCGATGCTCAGATCCTCCTGCTCGGAATAGGGCACCCGGTCGCGCAGCCTGACCTGCCAGTCGGTGCCGGTCAGGTTCATGATCTCGAACTCCCGCGTCTCGGTCCGTTCGCTGGATTTGCTCAGCACGCCGCGGTCGCCCTCGTTGCGGTCGCGCAGGATGGATTTAAGCCGCAGCCCCTCGATCGGGCCGAAGGACAGCTCGGTTTCCTCTCCGGCGGCGATCAGGGGCATCCGCCCGAGGCCGGTGAACTGCCCGTCGAGATAAAGGTGCATCCGCTCCGACGGCAGCAGGATCTCGCCCATGTCGTTGACGAAACGGGCGGTGACAAAGGCGGTTTCGTCGAAACGCGGCGCGGCACGGGCAAAGATCTGCGGCTCCAGCGCGATCTCACCCAGCGGGATGCGCACCGCGTCGGTGCCCGGCGCCAGGGTGACCGGCGGGGCATAGTCATAGGTCACGCTGATCCCGTCCAGCGCCGCGCCGATCGACGCGGCCTCCTCGAAAACGACCGGGGCCTCGACCCTTGGCGCCTGTGCGGCACCGGCGAAATCGGCGCGCTGCAACGCCTTGGGCTCGGGGCGCTCGACGATCCGAAGCCTTTGCGAAACCACCTCCGAGGGGGTGGAGCGTGCGGCGGGGTCTACCGTGGACAGTTGCAGCGCCACGTCGCGCCAGGTTTCGCCGCTGTCCTGCGCCACCCAGGCCACGCGGGCCAGCGTCAGGCGCGGGGTATCGCCGCGACTCAGCCTAGCCTCGTAACCCGGTTGCCACATCGCATCGGGGGTCAGGTAGCTGACCGTGACCATCCCCTCGCTCGCCGCCCCGGCGGTGACGGTCAGGGTCAGTTCGACCGGGTCCGCCACATCCGGCACCAACGCGGCGAGCGCCTGTTGCGCGCGGGCAAGTTCCTCGGTCAGGTCCTTCAGCGGATCGTTCAGCGCCCGGGCGGCCTGTTGCGCCTGCAGGGCGGCGGCCTTTGCGGCCAAGGTTTCCTCGGCGACCATGGTGGAGATCTCGCGCAGGCTGATCACGTCCTGGCCGGCGATGCCGTCACGCTCGCCCAGCCCGGCGAGGAAACCCAGCTTCGCCTCTGCCGCAGCGACGCCCAGCAAATGTTCGGCGCGCTTGTCCTGCAGGTCCCGGATCGCGCGGTCGATACGGGTGACCTCGTCGCGGGCGGCCGCGACCGCCGGACTTTCCCCGGTGTCGCGCGGCGGCAGGTTCTCGCTACGTGCCGACAGGGTCTCAAGCACCGCCCCCTCGACCGAGAACCGCAACTCATCCAGCGGCACGCCCGGATCGGCGCCGCGCAGGATCAGCCGGTGCCGGCCCTGCGGGATGGCAAAGGGAACCCGGCGCTCCACCGTCGCGCCGGTGGGATGCATCGTGACATGGGTGACCGGGGCCTCCATAACGAACTGGTCGGCCAGGCCGACCGTGGGCAGCATTGCTGCGAGAAAAATGAATCTACGCATGAAAACACCTTTGAGAATCCTTTTCCAAGGGTGCGCGCGACGGCCGAAAAGAACAAGGGCGCCCGAAAAGGCGCCCTTGTCCGACATTCATTCCGGTCAGGTTCAGCCCTTTTTCAGAACCTCGCGCCCCAGCAGCTCGGCGATCTGCACCGCGTTCAGCGCCGCGCCCTTGCGCAGGTTGTCGGAAACGCACCACAGGTTCAGACCGTTGTCGATGGTGCTGTCCTGGCGGATGCGGCTGATGAAGGTGGCGAAATCGCCGACGCATTCGATCGGCGTGACATAGCCGCCGTCCTCGCGCTTGTCGATCACCATGATGCCGGGAGCTTCGCGCAGGATGTCGCGCGCCTCGTCCTCGTCGAGGTGATCCTCGAACTCGATATTGATCGCCTCGGCATGGCCGACAAAGACCGGCACGCGCACGCAAGTCGCGGTGACCTTGATCTTGGGGTCGATGATCTTCTTGGTCTCGGCGACCATCTTCCATTCTTCCTTGGTCGAGCCGTCCTCCATGAAGACGTCGATATGCGGAATCACGTTGAAGGCGATCTGCTTGGTGAATTTCTTCTGCGTGATATCCGATGTCGGGTTGTAGACAGCCTTGGTCTGGTCCCAAAGCTCGTCCATCCCCTCCTTGCCGGCGCCGGAGACCGATTGATAGGTGGACACCACGACGCGCTTGATCCTGGCGCGGTCATGCAGCGGTTTCAGCGCCACAACCATCTGCGCGGTCGAGCAGTTGGGGTTGGCGATGATGTTTTTCTTGCCATAGCCGTGCACCGCCTGCGGGTTCACCTCGGGCACGATCAACGGAACTTCCGGGTCGTAGCGGTAGAGCGAGCTGTTGTCGATCACCACGCAGCCCGCCCTGGCGGCCATCGGCGCGTATTTCTTGGTGGCATCCGAGCCGATGGCAAAAAGCGCCATGTCCCATCCGGTGAAATCGAAGGTGTCCAGATCCTGGGTCTTGAGGGTGGTGTCGCCAAAACTCACCTCGGTGCCCAGCGACCGGCGGCTTGCCAGCGCGGCGATCTCATCAACCGGGAACTGGCGCTCGGCCAGGATGTTCAGCATTTCGCGGCCCACGTTACCCGTGGCACCCGCGACGACGACGCGATAACCCATGATGTCCTCTCTTGCGATACGGCCGGTCACGTGACCGGCTGCGGTGTCATATAGGCTTTGGCACAAGGAAAAAAGGGGTCAGTCGATGCTGTCCCGGCTGAACAGGTAAAGAACCGTTCCGATCAGCAGCGCCAGCGCGAGGAATGCGAAAATCGCGGCATAGGGCGCCGAGGCGGCGCCACCGGCAAGGCCGGTGTGAAGCCGCCCGGTAACGAATTGCATCAACCCCACCCCGCCGATGCCGAAGAGGTTCATCAAGGTCACGCCGCGCCCGACCAGATGGGCGGGAAAAAACGCCCGCCCGTGGGCGATGATTACCGGGAAGTAGCCACCGAGAAAGCCCACCGCGGCCAGCAATGCCACCGAGAGCAGCGGGCTGACCTCGATCGCCGCGATCAGCCAGACCAGCGCGGCGACCGATCCCAGCGCACCGCCAGCCACGACCCATTTGCGGGTGCCCAGCAGCCGGTCCATCGGGCCATAGCACAGCGTTCCGGCGATCATCGCCGCCCCCATCGCCAGCGTCGCCTGCCCGATCTGCGGCGTGGTGAGGTGAAACACATCCGCCAGGTAGGGGCCGATCCACAGCCCCCGAACAGTGGCCGCCGGGGCGTAATTGACCAGCATCATCGGCAGGATCAGCCACATCACCGGCAGTTTCAGAAGATCTAGGACCGAGCCCTTCGCCGTGCTTTCCACCCGCGCCGGGTCGCGCACCGAGACAAAGATCCCCGCCGCCACCAGCGCCGAAAGCGCCGCCAGCCCGGCCAGCGTGCCACGCCAGCCGATCAGCTCGGCCGCCAGCGCGGTCGGGTAGGAGGCCACGATATTGCCGGCCGAGCCGACCCCCAGCATCAGCGCGGCCAGCGTTGCAAAGCGCGCCGGCGGGTATTCCCGCGCGAAGATGTAGTAGGAGGCCATGAGAACCGGCGAACAGCCGATCCCGATCAGGAACATGGCGATGGAGATATGCGCCGGGCTGCTGGCCAGCGCGAAAACCGCCGCCCCGCCACCACCGCCCAGCAGCAGCAAGGCCGCCGCGCTGCGCCGCGGCCCCAGGTGGTCGAGCGACCAGCCCACCGGAATCTGCATCGCTGCGAAGGACAGGAACCACAGCCCCGAGGCGGTGGCCAGCGCCTCGGGCGCGGCGCCCAGATCGCGTTCGAGAACCTCGCTCAGCACGGCCAGGAACGCCCGGAAAAATTGGCTCAGAACATAGGCCAGACAAAGCCAGATCAATCCCGCCACGCGACGTCCCCTCACTACAGTGCACCCGTCGGTTGCGTCGCATGTTCGGGAACCGCGCACAAGTGCGTGTCGCACTGAAATGTGGAATGGATTGCCACCCTGGCGCGGCCTACTTCTAATGGGCTCGGGTTTCACACCGGGCATCGATGACTGGGGGGATGGCGTGGGGAACGATGACGGGTTTTACGATCGGCTGCCGCCGCAGTCGGATTTCGCCGCGCTGGTGGATCAGGACGGTTTCGCGCCGGTGCCGGGCGACTGGCTGGTCGGAACCGCCGACATCGTCGGCTCGACCGCCGAAATCGCCAAGGGGCGCTACAAGGCGGTGAACATGGCTGGAGCGGCGGTGATTTCGGCGATGCTGAACGCTCTGGAGGGGCGCCGGCTCCCCTTCGTGTTCGGCGGCGACGGCGCCTCCTTTGCCATAGCGCCGCAGGATGCGCCGCTTGCGCGCGACGCACTGGCGGCGGTGCGGCGCTGGACCGAGGCCGATCTTGGTATGTCGATGCGCGCCGCCCTCGTGCCCGTCTCCGATATCCGTGCCGCCGGGCACGATCTGCGCGTGGCGCGCTTCGCCGCCTCGCAGGGAGTGGATTACGCGATGTTCTCCGGCGGCGGCATGGCCTGGGCCGAGGCGCGGATGAAGGCCGGCGGTTATGCTGTGCCGCCCGCGCCCGAAGGCACGCAGCCCGACCTTGCCGGCCTGTCCTGCCGCTGGTCGAACCTGCGCGCGCGCAATGGTCTGATCCTGTCGCTGGTGGTGCAGCCGGAACCGAGGGCCGATCCCTTGGCTTTCGCGCGGGTGGCGCGTCAGGTGGTCGAGATCGCGGGCCATCTCAGCCGCGCTGGGCATCCGATCCCCGTGGCCGGGCCGGGCGTCGGCTGGCCGCCGCCGGGCCTGTCGCTGGAGGCGCAGGCGTCGCACGGCAGATCCTCGCACCTGCGGCGCAAGCTGGCGCTTCTGGTCCAGACCCTGCTGGCCTGGGCGCTTTTCAGGACCGGGCTGCGGCTGGGCGGGTTCGAGCCGTCCGCCTATGCCGCGCAGGTCAGCGCCAATGCCGATTTCCGCAAGTTCGACGACGGGCTGAAGATGACGCTGGATTGCGACAGGAGCACCCGCGACCGGATCGTCGCAGTTCTGGAGGCCGCCGAACGGGCGGGGGCGATCCGCTACGGGCTGCACGAACAGGACGAGGCGCTGGTCACCTGCTATGTCCCTTCGGTCCAGCAGGACGACCACGTGCATTTCGTCGACGGCGCCGCCGGCGGCTACACCCGCGCGGCGGCACGGCTCAAGTCGCGCTGAGCCTGCTTATTTCCCGCCACGCAATCGCCCGACGACGCCGGTGGGAAAGAAATAGACGCTGAGGATGAACAGCACCCCCAGCCACAAGAGCCAGCGGTCGGCGCTCAGCAGCTGGGGCAGCACCGGCACCCCCTCGACCAGCCCCGAGGCGGCGCCCATCAGGGTTTGCAGATAATTCTGCGCCAGCACGAACAGCGTGGCGCCGATCACCGCGCCGTACATGGTGCCCATGCCGCCGATCACCACCATCAGCAGGATGTCGATCATCAGTTCCATCGACAGGGTGGTCTCGGGGCCGACGTAACGCAGCCAGACCGCATAGAGCGATCCTGCCAGCGCCGCGACCGCCGCCGAAAGGCAGGTGGCGGCGACGCGGTAGTAGACCACGCGATAGCCGATCGCCTCGGCGCGGAAATCGTTTTCTCGGATCGCCAGCAGCACCCGGCCAAAGGGTGAGTTCACCACCCGCAGCAGCATCAGGAACAGCACCAGCGCGCCCGCGAAGACAAAGTAATAGGCCAGCAGCTTGCCGTTCAATGTCACCCCGAAGAGCTCGCCGCCCAAGGCCTCCTTGCCGAACTTGAAGGCCGGGCCAAGCGCGCGCGGCAGTTTGAAGGTCAGCCCGTCCTCGCCCCCGGTCAGTCCCGACATCTGGCTGACCAGCACAGCCACCGCCGAGGCCACCGCCAGTGTGATCATGGCAAAGAAGATCGCCCGCACCCGCAGCGAAAACAGCCCGATCAGCAGCGCCAGCGCCGCCGCCATCACCGCCCCGGCGCCGGCGCCGACGAAAATCGGGCCAAATCCGCGCCCCATATGGGTCAGCGCCAGCGCCACGCCATAGGCGCCGATACCGAAGAACATGGTATGGGCGAAACTGACGATACCGCCATAGCCCAGCAGCAGATCGTAGCTCGCCACTAGCAGGATGAAGACACAGATGCGCGCCGCCGTGTCCACCGTGCGCACGCCGGGAAACAGGAACGGCGCCAGCGCCAGGCAGACCAGGATCGCAACAAGGATTACCGCCAGGATGCGGCTGCGCGGCATGTCGCCGGAGAGGAGGGACTGCAACATGCTCATTTCGCCTTTACCACCGGGATCATGCCCATCGGGCGCCACATCAGGATCGCCACCATCAGGGCGATGTTGGAAATCAACGCCGCCTTTGGCTCGAGAAAGGCGACGTAGTTCTGCAGCAGCCCGACCAGCAGCGCGCCGATGAAACAGCCCTCGACGCTGCCCAGCCCGCCGATGATCACAACGATGAAGATCAGGATCATCGCCTGGTTGCCCATATGGGCGGTGATCACCTCCTGATAGAGGCCCCACATCACGCCGCCCAGCCCGGCCAGCGCCGATCCGGCGATGAAGACACCGACAAAGACCCGCCGCAGCCGGTATCCCAGCGCCTGCACCATCTCGCCGTTCTGCACCCCGGCGCGCACGATCAATCCGATCCGCGTGCGCCGCAGCACGAACCGCATGGCGGCAAAGACCACCAGCCCGACCACCACCGCGACCAGCCGGTATTTCTCCAGCGCGGCCCCGGCAAAGGTGATCGCGCCCTTCAGGCTTTCGGGGCGGGCGATATAGATCTCCTCCGGCCCCCAGAGCACGATGATCAGTTGCTCCACCACGATCAGCCCGCCCATGGTGACCAGGATCTGCTTCAGGTGATGGCCATAGACCGGCATCACGATCACCTTTTCAAAGGCCCAGCCCATCGCGCCGGTGGCCGCCATCGCGCCGAGCACCGCCAGCATCAGCGCCACCAGGTTCAGCCCCAGGCTGGGCGCGCCGGTCATCTGGCCCAGCATCAGCAACACGGTGACCCCGACAAAGGCCCCGACCGAGACAAAGGCGCCGTGGCCGAAATTGATCACGTCCATCAGCCCGAACACCAGCGTCAGCCCCGAGGCCATGATGAAGATCATCATCCCCATCGCCAGCCCCGAGACGGTCAGCGTCAGCCAGCTCGAGGTTTCCGGGATCGCCAGCGCCCCCAGCACCACCAGCGCCGGCACCAGCAGCACCGGCATCCACGGGCCCAGCCGCTGGGCCAGGCTCAGCTCCGCCATCTTCGGCGCGTGTTTAGGTGCGGCCGTCATCGCCGCGCCCCCCGTATCGTCTTGCCGCACATGCTCAAGTGTCTCATGTCCTGCGCCTCACCCCCTGCAGCAGACCGGGATGGCGAACCGCCTTCCCCTGCTTCTTCTCGTTCCAAATACTCAAATCCGGACGTCCGCCGGGCCCCCCCTCAGTGCGCCTCCAGGCTCAGCCCCATCAGCCGCTCCTGCAATTCCGCATCCCCAGCCAGCTTTGCCATCGCGCCCGACCAGATGACCCGCCCGTCGTCCATCACGTTGGCTGTGTCCCCCAAGGCGCGGGCAACCGCGAAATTCTGCTCCACCAGCAGGATCGAGGCGCCCTGCGCCTTCAACTCCTTCAGCGCCCGCGCCATCGTCGACACGATGGCCGGTGCCAAGCCCTTGGTCGGTTCGTCGATCAGATAGAGCTTGCGCTCCTCGATCATCGCGCGGGCAATCGAGAGCATCTGTTTCTGCCCGCCCGACAGGTTGCCCGCCTCCGAGCTCCAGAAGGTCTTGAGCGGCGGAAAGGCGGAAAACACCCAGTCCAGCCGGGCGCTGTCGATCGGACCCGAGGCGGCGGCCAGGACCATGTTCTCCTCGACCGTCAGGTCGGAAAAGATGCCCATGTCCTCGGGCACGAAGCCGACGCCGGATCGCGCGATGGCGGGGGTCGGCTTGGCGGTGATGTCCTCGCCGTCGAACATCACCCGGCCCTTGTGGGCGCGCCAGTGGCCGATCACGGTGCGCAACGTGGTGGTCTTGCCCACCCCGTTGCGGCCCAGCAGCATGGTCACCTGTCCGCGCGGCACCTCCAGCTCTACCCCCTGCAGGATGTGGTACTGGGCGATGTTGGTGCAGACGCCCTCCAGCCGCAGGATCGGGTCAGACATCTTCCAGCTCCTTGCCCATGTAGGCCTCCTGCACCACGTCCGAGGCCATCACCTCGGCCGGCGGGCCGTCTGCGGCGAGTTCACCGTTGTGCAGCACGATGATGCGGTCGGCGAGGGTGCGGATCACGTCCATCTTGTGCTCGACCAGCAGGATGGTGCGGTCGTTCTGCGCCTTCAGCTCGGCGATCAGGTCCAGCACAACCGGCGCCTCGTCCACGCTCATCCCCGCGGTGGGCTCGTCGAACATGTAGACCGCCGGATCGAGCGCGATCAGCAGCGCCACCTCCAGCTTGCGCTGGTTGCCGTGCGACAGTTCCGAGACCACCTGCCCGGCCAGGTCGGCCAGCCGCACCCGTTCCAGCACCGCCTCGGCGGCCTCGGTCAACTCGCTGTGCCTGCTGGCCATCGACCACAGGTTGAAGCCCTGCCCGGAGTGCGATTGCACCACCAGGCGGACATTCTCCAGCACCGTCAGGTCGGGAAACAGGTTGGTCAGCTGGAACGCCCGGCCGATCCCGGCCTTGGTGCGCTGCGAGGCCGACATCCCGGCAAGGTCGCGCCCGCGCAGGAACACCTTGCCGCCCGTGGCGGGGATCTGGCCCGAGATCAGGTTGAAATAGGTGGTCTTTCCGGCGCCGTTGGGGCCGACGATTGCGGTCAGTTCTCCGGCCTGAAAGGCGCAGCTCACGGCATCCACCGCCACATGGCCGCCAAAGCGTACGGTCAGGTCCTGGGTTCTGAGAATGGGGTCGGTCATCTGTCCTGTCCTTCCCGGTCCCGCGGCGGACGCGGGCGGGGACGGTATCCGGAGGGATCGGACCGGGGCGGATCGGTCAACCGACCCGCCACGGCCTTGGGGAAAAGATTACTGGTTACGAACCGGGATCGGCAGGTCGTCGATGCCCAGCTCGCGCACCAGCTCGGGGATCGCCCATTCCACCTCCGGATCGACCCTGATCTTGAAGTGATACATGGACTGCATTGCCTGGTGATCCTCGGGGCGGAAGCGCATGGTGCCCTTGGGCGTTTCCCATTCCATGCCTTCCATCGCCGCGATCAGGTCCTCGGTGTCGGTGCCGCCGGCCTTCTTGATCGCCTCGACCACGGCGATGCCCGCCGCCATGCCGCCTGCGGTGAAGAAGTCGGGCGGGGTGCCGAAGCGGTCCATATGCTCCTTCACCAGCCAGTCGTTCACCGGGTTCTTGGGGATGTCGTAGTAGTAATAGGTCGCCCCCTCCATGCCATCGAACTCTTTCCAGCCCTTCAGCGCCGCAAGGATGTTGCCGCCGCTGGCGATCTCGATGCCGAACCGGCCCGGGTCCATCGCGTTGACCTTGCCCATCGGATTGCCGCCACCGGCCCAGATGACGAACAGCTTCTTCTTGCCGTCCAGATCCTTCATCGCGTTGAAGATGCGCTCCGCCGCGGCGGTAAAGTCGGTGGTGTCGGTGGGCACGTATTCCTCGTGCGCGACATCGGTGCCGGTGCCCTCCAGCGCGTCCTTGAAGGCGGCGATGCCGTCACGACCAAAGGCATAGTCCTGCGCCAGCGTCGCGATATGCACGTTCTCGCCGGCCAGCGCGATGGCGTTCGACACCGCGTCCTGGGACGAGTTGCGCCCGGTGCGGAAGATATAGCGGTTCCAGTTCTCGCCGGTGATCGAATCGGCCACCGCCGGCTCCACCAGCAGGATCTTCTCGTATTCCTCGGCCACCGGCAGCATCGCCAGCGCCACGCCGGAACTGACCGGACCGACAGCCAGGTCGACCTCGTCATCGCCATAGGCCTCTTCCAGCAGCGCGCGGCCATTCTCCGGCTTGAGCTGGGTGTCCTTTTCAAGCACGACGATCTTTTCGCCGTCGATCTCCATGGTGCCGCCGGTGGCGTATTCCAGCCCCATCATCAGCCCGTCATGGGACTGTTTCGCATAGGCCTCATAGGGGCCGGTCTTGCCGTAGACATGGGCGATCTTGATGTCAGCGGTCGCACTGGTGGCCAGCGCAAGCGCCGACACCATGCCCGCAACGAAAATGCGTGTCACGATTCTCTCTCCCTGGTGAGCGCCCTTGGTGGCGCCTGAAACTCCCGTGAAGATACGCTAGCGCCGCGATCGCGCTCCGGTCAATTGCGTGTAAATACGCACCTTCCCGTTTTCAGGCGCTTTTCCAGCGCGCGGCCAGGGCCCGCGCATTGCGTGCCAGCACCAGTACGTCGATCCCGACGGCGAGGAATTGCGCCCCCATGTCGTGATAGGCCTGCGTCGCCTCCTCGGTCACGCCGAGGATTCCGGGCGCCTTGCCCGCTGCCGCGATCCGCGCGATGGCATCGGCGATTGCCGCGCGCACCTCCGGCGCGGCGCTGTCGCCTTTGAACCCCATGTCGGTCGACAGGTCCGCCGGCCCGATGAAGACACCGTCCACCCCCTCGACGGCGAGGATGTCGTCCAGCCCGGCCAGCCCCGCGCGGCTTTCCACCTGCACCAGCAGGCAGATCTCGGCGTCGGCGGTCGGGATGTAATCGGGGATCGAGGCGAACATGGTGGCCCGCCCGCCAGCGGCGCCGACACCACGGGTGCCCTCGGGCGGATAAGTGCAGGCGCGCACCAGCTCGCGCGCCTGATCGCCGCCTTCCACCATCGGCACCAGCACGGTCTGCGCGCCCGCGTCCAGCACCTGCTTGATCATCCATGTCTCGCCGAGCGGGACCCGGACAACCGGGTGGCTGGGGCTGGCCGCCAGCGCGATCAGCTGGTCGCGGATCGAGCGGATGTCGTTCGGCGCGTGTTCGCCGTCGATCACCAGCCAGTCGAACCCGGCGGTGCCCATGATCTCGGCGGCCTGGCCATCGGCAAAGCTCATCCAGCAGCCGATCTGTTTTTCGCCGGCGGCGAGCGCCTGTTTGAAGGGGTTTGTGGGGACGGGCATGGGAAACCTCTCAGTCGAAAGTGACGTGAACCGAGCCGAACGGCCCGAAATCGGCGGCAAAACGCGATCCGGCCGGTGCCTCGACCGGGCGGATGAAGGAACCGGACAGGACGATATCCCCCGCCTCGATCTGCTGACCATAATCCGCCATGCGCCGCGCAAGCCAGAGAACGGATGTCACCGGGTCGTTCAGCACCCCGGCCCCCAGCCCGGTTTCCTCGACCACGCCGTCGCGGCTGACGATGGCGCCGGTCCAGCGCAGGTCGACCGCGTCGGGCGCATGACGCTCGGCCCCCAGCACGACACCGGCATTGGCGGCGTTGTCGCTGATGGTGTCGACGATCACGCGCGCCTTGCCGGTCTCCGGGTCGGCGCGCAGGACACGGGTATCGAGGATCTCCAGCGACGGCGCCACGTAATCGGTCGCCGCCAGCACATCCTCGCGGGTGCAGTCGGCGCCCGCCAGCGGGGCCTTCATCGCGAAGGCGATCTCGGCCTCTACCCTTGGCTGGATGAAGCGACCGGCGGGCACGGTGGCGCCGTTCCCGAACGCCATGTCGTCCAGCAGCACCCCGCTGTCGGGCGTGTCGATCTTCAGCGCGTCCTGCATCGCCCGGCTGGTCAGACCGATCTTCCAGCCGATCTTGCGCCGCCCCGCCGCCAGCTTGCGCGCGATCAGCCGCGCCTGCACCGCATAGGCGTCGTCCAGCGTCATGCCGGGATAGAGCCGCGAGAGAAGCCCGCATTGCTGTCCGGTCTGCTCGGCGTTGAACAGGCTATCGGCGGCCTCGTCGTATTGCGCGGGCGTCATTCGTCCGCCACCGTGTTGACCAGCTTGCCGATTCCCTCGGCCTCGACCTCGATCACGTCGCCGGGGCGCAGGAACCGGGGTGGATCGAACCGCGCGCCGGCGCCGGTGGGGGTGCCGGTCACGATGATGTCGCCCGGCACCAGCGTGGTGAAGGTCGAGATATATTCGATCTGCCGCCGGATCGGGAACAGCATGCGCGAGGTGCGGTCGTCCTGCCGCAGCTCGCCGTTCACGCGTGTTGTCAGCCGCACATCGTCAAGCTGCGCGGGCGAGGTGAAGGGCACCAGCCACGGCCCCATCGCGCCGGAATGGTCCCAGTTCTTGCCCTGGGTGACGTTGAACTTGGCATGCCGCACCCAGTCGCGCAGCGTGCCCTCGTTGCACAGGGTGATCGCGGCGATGTGGTCATAGGCGTCGGCCTGCGAAATCCGCCGCCCGCCCTTGCCGATCACCACCGCGATCTCGCCCTCGTAATCCAGCTGCGGCGTTTCCGGCGGGCGGATCAGCGGGTTCTCGTGCCCGGTAAAGCTGCGCGCGAAGCGGATGAACAGCGACATGTTCGGCGGTGCGTCCTGCCCATCCTTGTACTCGGCGTTGCGGTCGGGAAAGTTGACGCCGACGCAGATGATCTTTTCCGGGGCGGGGATCGGGATCTGATACTCGAATGTCCCGTTCGGATGCGTCACCGGCTTGTCCTGTGCGGCCACCGCCAGATCATAAAGCGCCCCGGCCTCGATCACAGTGCGCAGGTCGGGCCATTCGCGATAGACCGGCGAAAGGGCGATCATCCCCCCCTCGGTCACCGCGCCGTAAAGGGTCTCCTTGCCTACGGAATAGGTTGCGAATTTGGTCATGGCTGGAGCTTTCCTGCAATTTCGGTGATCACGTCATAGGCCATCATCACGTCCTCCTCGGTGGTTTCAAATTGCCCGGCCTGGAACCGGATGACCAGCGCCCCATCCACCCGGGTCTGGGTCAGGTAGATGCGCCCGTCGTCATTGATGGCGTTGACCAGCGCAAGGTTCAGCGCGTCGAGGTCCCCGGCCCCCTCCGGCGCATAGCGGAAAGTGAACAGTGACCACATCGGCGGCGTCACGATCTTGAACGCCGGGTCTGCCACCAGCTTGTCGTGCAGCTGCACCGACCATTTCACATGGTTTCTGATCCGCTCCCGCAGCCCCTCCAGCCCGTAGGCGCGGATCAGGAACCACAGCTTCAGCGCGCGGAACCGGCGGCCCAGCGGCACCGACCATTCGGAGTAGTTGACGATCCCCTCGGCGCCGTGGGTTTTCAGGTACTCCGGGCTGATCGCCAAAGTCCGTACAAGATCCTCGGGATTCCGTACGAAATGCGCCGAGCAGTCGAACTGTGCCCCCAGCCATTTGTGCGGGTTGAAGACGATGCTGTCGGCGCCCTCGATCCCGGTCCAGTAGTGGCGGAACTCCGGGCAGATCATCGCGCTGCCGGCCCAGGCGGCATCGACATGGGTGTAGAGGTTGTATTTCCGCGCGATGGCCAAGCACTCGGCAATCGGGTCGGTGGCCCCTGTGCCGGTGCCGCCGACACAGAGGATCACGCCGGCCGGTTTCAATCCGGCCGCCAGATCGGCCTCGATCGCGGCCTCCAGCGCCGCCGGGTCCATGCCGCGCCAGCCGCCCTTGATCGGGATACGCACGAGGTTGTCCTGGCCGATGCCGGAAATCCAGATCGCCCGGTCGATCGAGGTATGCACCTCCGACGACGCATAGACCCGCAGCGGCGCCTGCCCGGCCAGCCCCTGTTGGTTGCCGGTCCAGTCCAGCGCCTTTTCCCGCATCGTCAGCACCGCCGCCAGCGTCGCCGATGACGCGCTGTCCTGGATCACCCCGGCGAATCCCTCGGGCAGGTCGAGGGACTGGCGCAGCCAGTCCATCATCCGGGTTTCCAACTCGGTTGCCGCCGGCGAGGTCTGCCACAGCATGCATTGCGGCGCGATCGCCGAGACCAGGAATTCGGCCAGAACCGAGGGGGCGGCGGCGTTGGAGGCGAAGTAGGCGAAGAACCGCGGGTGCTGCCAATGGGTGATGCCCGGCATCACGATCTGTTCAAAATCGCGGAACACCTGCTCCATGTCCTCCGGGGTTTCCGGCGGGGTCGCGGGCAGGGCGTTCAGCACCTCGCCCGGCCTCGTCTGCGCCCGCACCGGCCGGTCGCCGACGGTGAGGTGATACTCTTGCGCCCAGTCGGCCACGCGGCGGCCCCATCCGGCGAATTCAGTCCATTTCATTGATAGCTCCAGTTGCCGTGCTGGCCGCCGTGCGGGCGCGGTTTCGTGTTATGAATGTCTGCCTCAGGGTGCAATGATCGGCTGCGCCTTGAGCTGCGCGGGTACCGGCGCGGTTCCCTCGAACAGGCTACCTTCCTCGAACCAGGAGCGCGGCGCAGGCGCGCCCCAGAGCGTCTGGCGCTGCGGGTCCTTCAGATCCCATTTGATCGGCTCCAGATCCGGGTCGACGGTCTGGTAGTCCGAGCAATAGATCTCGATCCGGTGACCGTCGGGATCGCGGATGTAGAGGAAGAAGGCGTTTGAAATCCCGTGCCGCCCCGGCCCGCGTTCGATGTTGTCGACCCAGCCGGTGGTCGCCATCAGGTCGAGCAGGTCGATGATGTTCAGAGGCGTCGGCACCCAGAACGCGGTGTGATGCAGCCGCGGCCCGGTGCCGTTGGTAAAGGCCATGTCATGCACGCCGCCCTTGCGGTGGGTCCAGGCAGCCCAGAGATGGCCGCTGTCCTCGTCCTCGGTGTATTCGGTGACGCGAAAGCCCAATTCGTTATAAAAGGCGACGCTTTCGTCCACGCTGGGCGAGAAGACGTTGAAATGGTCGATGCGCAGGGGCTTCACGCCGCGATAGAGCGCGTATTTCTGGTGGATCGGCGGCAGCCTGTCCATCTTGACGTAGAATTCCAGCGGGATGCCATGCGGATCACGGGTGCGGAAGGTGCGCGACTGATACGGGCGATCGACCCACTCCACGGGCAGATCCCTGCCCTTGAAGAAGGCTTCGGCCTTGTCGAGGCTGTCGTCGTCGAACAGCTTGAAGCCCAGATCGCGGGCGCGCGGGTCCTCCCCCTTGCGCAGCACCAGACAGTGATGCCCCCGTTCCTCCATCGCGCGCAGATAGATCGTCTCGCTGTCCTCGTCGGTGACCTGCAGGCCCAGTGTGTCGACGTAGAAGGCGCGCGATTTCGCCAGATCGGTGACGATCAGTTCCACATGGCTGAGCCGGACGATGTTGAACGGCGGGTAGAGGTTCGGGGCGGGGATGGGCATGGCGGGTTCCTTTCGGGGAGGTCAGCGCGGCGGTCGGGCCGGGGCGAACTTTTCCGAAAAGTTCGGTTTGGAGTTTTCTGAAAATTCCATGCCCAGGGTCCGTTCGTATCGCGTCGTTTCGGTCATCTCGGCCTATTGAACCGGAAAGATCACGTTGGTCTGGCCGGTGCCGGAGGAGGGGAAATAGGGTGTCACCACCTCGCATCTTGCATCGTACCTGTCCCAGCCCAGCGCGCCGTAAAGCATGGCGGTATCGTGCATCGACCCCTCGCCGCTGCAATGGCGGGCGTATTCCGGCAGCATCTTGAGGAAGGTGGCGTGATCGCCGGATTTCCACATCTCCAGCACATGCAGGTCCATCTGCCGGTTGAACTCCGAGCTGATGGTAAAGGTGCCGTTGTTGGCGGCATAGTCCTTGTTCGCCCAGATCTTGTGGGAGAGCGAGCCGGAGGCCACGAGCAACACCTTGCTGTCGCTCTCCTCGACCGCCTTGCGGATCGCCGCGCCGACGATGCGGCTTTCCTGATGGTCGTGCACCGTGCACCAGGCGGCGACGGAAACGACCTTCATCTCATGTTCGCGGGCCATGAAGCGCATCGGCACCAGCGTGCCGTATTCCAGGTGCAGGCTGTCCAGATGGTGCGACAGCGTGTGCGCGCCCAGGTCGCAGGCCGCCTTGGCAATCGCGTCGCCCAACTCCGGGTTGCCCTGGTAGTCGTAGGGCAGATCCTGGATGAACTGGGGAAACTCGTTCGAGGTAAAGAGCCCCTTGAACCGCGCGTTGGCGTTGATGTGAAAGCCCGCGTTGATCACCCAGTGGGTGTCGCAGATCACCACCGTATCCGCCCCCAGCGCCTTGGCGCGGCGGGCAATCTCGGCATGGCCGTCGATGGCCGGCTGCCGCTTGCCCTCTACCGGGCCGGGCCGTTCCGACATCAGCATGGTCGGCACATGGGTGCATTTGGCGGCGAGAACGATCTCTCCCATAGTCTTCTCCTTGAAACTTCGCGCCTCTCCTCGGGGCTAGACGCCCAGACGGGGAATCCTGTGTTGGCCCAGGGCAAAGCCCACGTGTTTCTGCTCCATGTAGAACTCGAACGACCAGTCGCCGCCGTCCCGCCCGATGCCGCTGGCCTTGACGCCGCCGAAGGGGGTGGGCAGGTGCCGCACGTTTTCCGAGTTCACCCAGATCATGCCTGCCTCCAGCCGGTCGGTAAAGCGCAGTGCGCGGGTCAGGTCGTTGGTCCAGACATAGGCGGTCAGGCCGTATTGGGTGTCATTGGCGATCTTCAGCGCCTCCTCTTCGGTCGCGAAGCGGATTGAGGTGAGGACGGGGCCAAAGATCTCCTCTTGCGCGATCCTCATGTCGTTGGTGGCCCCGGTGAACAGCGTGGGACGCACGAACCAGCCCTGATCGCCCACCCGGAGGCCGCCGGCGGCCACGGTGGCGCCATCGGTTTTCGCGATGTCGAAATAGGAGGCCACCTTGTCGAAATGCACCTTGTGGATCAGCGGGCCGACCTCGGTTTCCGGGTCCAGCGGATGGCCGACGCGGATGGTGTTGACCCGCTCGGTCAGTTTCGCCTCGAATTCGTCCGCGACGGTGTCCTGCACCAGCAGGCGCGAGGAGGAGGTGCAGCGTTCGCCGTTGAGCGAATAGATCATGAAGATCGCCGCATCCAGCGCGCGGTCCAGATCGGCATCGTCGAACACCACGACAGGGTTCTTGCCGCCCAGTTCGAAATGCACCCGTTTCAGCGTATCGGCGCCCTGTTTCATGATCATGCTGCCGGTTTTCGATTCGCCGACAAAGGCAATGGCCTTGATGGCGGGATGCTCGGTCAGCGCGCGGCCGGCATCCTCGCCAAATCCGTTCACCAGGTTCCACACCCCGTCGGGCAACCCGGCCTCATGGGCGATTTCTGCCAGGATGCGGGCGGTGAGCGGGCTGAACTCGGCCGGTTTGTGGACCACGGTGCAGCCAGCGGCGAGCGCCGGCGCAATCTTCCACGTCGACAGCATGAAGGGCGTGTTCCACGGCGTGATCACCCCCACCGGGCCCAGTGGTACGCGGGTGGTGACGTTCATCAACGTGGGCGAGCGCAGGTTCTGGCCGTCGCGGGCGCTGCTCACCTTGTCGGCGAAAAAGCGGAAGTTGGCCGCCCCGCGCAGCGCCGCCTTGGACATGAAGCGCAGCGCCTGGCCGGTATCCCAGCATTCGCAAAGGGCGATTTCCTCGGCGCGGGCCTCGATCCCCTCGGCGATGCGGATCAGGATTGTCTTGCGCTCCGCCGCCGGCATCGCGGCCCATGCGGGAAAGGCCTGCGCCGCGGCCCGGGCGGCGGCGTCGATATCCTCAGCTCCACCGCGCGCGACCGGGCAGATCACGCTTTCATCGACGGGCGAGGTGGTGTCGAATACCGCGCCCGAGGCCGCCGGGCGGCTTTTGCCCGCAATCAGGTTCTGGATGCCGCCCTCGCGAAAGCGGGCGAGGTAGCCGTTTAGTTTCTCGATGTTCTCGGTCAGTGCGGTCATGTCAGGTCGCCCCTTTTCAGATGGTCGCGGATGGTGCCGGTCTTGGGGGCAAGCTCGGGGTCGATGTCGCGCATCTCCAGCGACAGGGCGAGCGAGCGGACCGCCATGACCGGCGCGAGGAAGGTTTCGGCGGCGGCGAAGATATGCGCGGTGGCGGCCTTGCGGGTGTCCAGATCGCGGCCACCGCGCAGGCGGACCGAGATATCGACATAGCCGTGACCGGGATCGCCGTCGGCGATGGAGACATGATCGGTCCGCATCGCCCGCACCCGGATCCCCGGCATCGGCAGCGCGCCGGTCTCGATCGCGGCGCGGCGCAGCGCGTCGCAGAACCCGGCCATGTCGACCCAGTCCTCCACGTTTGCCGAGTAATCGACCATCAAATGCGCCATGCGCCCCACCTCCGCTTTATTGCTTAACATGTTTACTAAATCAAGGAGTTTGTCAACTCCGGTGACACGATGACCGATTGCACCGAGCACCATAGGTCGGCAAAGATGGCCCATGACCAGAGGATTGCCATCTACCTCCCGCTCATTGCCGATTGCGCTCTTGCGGGCGCGCGAACAGGTCATGGGCCCGATTCGCATGATGCTGACCGACGTGGGCATCACCGAGCAGCAATGGCGCGTGTTGCGCGTGCTCGACGAGGCCGGCGCGATGGAGCCGACCCGGATCGCCGAGGAGGCCTGTCTGTTGCTGCCCAGCCTGACACGAATCCTGCAGAAGCTGGAGGAGAAAGGGATGATCATGCGCCGCCGCGACGAGAACGACAAGCGCAAGCAGGTGGTCCGGATCAGCGCCGAAGGGTCGAAAGTGATCGCGGCCAACCTGGATGCCAGCACCGCTCTGAAGGACAGCCTGCGGGCGCGGTTGGGCGAGACGCGCTATGAGTTGTTGCTGGATCTGCTGAACGAGGTGCACGAAACCGGCGCCGCCGATCAAGGCTGAGACGCCGGACGCGGGATCAGGCCGGCCTGCACCGGTCCGGGTGGGCGGCGGCAAACGCCGGGTGATCGGCGCAGGCGGCCTCGATGGCGAGAATGCGCGGCAGGTCGGACACCTCCACGCCCCAGCGGCGGGCGTTGTACATCTGCGGCATCAGGCAGATGTCGGCGAGGCCCGGCGTGTCGCCGCAACAAAAGGGGGACTGCTCGAAACCTCCCAGCATGGTTTCGACCGCCTGCAGGCCGGGCCGGATAAAGCGTTTCATCCAGTCCTCGCGGACACCCTCGCGGTTTCCGGTAATTTCCGCGGCATAGGCGACCACCTGAAGGTTGCAGACCGGGTGGATGTCCACCGCGATCGCATGGGCCAGGGCCGTCTGCGCCGCGCGCCGGGCGGGGTCTTCGGGCAGCAGCCCCATGGTGCGGGTCCGGTCGAGGTAATCGAGCATCGACAGCGACTGGGTCAGGCGCAGGCCGTCGATCTCGAGCACCGGCACCAGCCCCTGCGGGTGGCGTGCGATGTGCTCGGGCGTCTTGTGCTCCTTTGCCACCAGATCGACCGGGACCGAGGTAAAGGCAATCCCGGCCAGGTTCAGCGCGACCCGCATCCGGTAGCTGGCCGAAGAGCGCCAGTAGTCATAGAGCACAGCTTCAGTCATGCCCGTTCTCCCGTGTTGGTTCCGTGTTCAGCAGAAGGTTAACTGCTCGCCCGGGGATGGGCCATATGCCATCGGCGGTCGCAACAGGCATCGGCCGCGAGGGCGATGATCGCCCCCGGGGCCTGAACCCGGTTTGCCCTGGGATTGCGCCTCAGACGTCGCTCAGCTCTTTCGCGTGCATCCATTCGGCGTGCTTGGGGGCCTTCCTGGTCTTCGACCATTCCTCCAGCATGTCCCATTTCACCGCGTCGAGTTTCTTCAGCATCGCGTCTTCCTCCGGATCCGGGCAGGCCAGTTCGACGCGGTGGCCCGAGGGATCGAAGAAATAGATCGAGTGGAAGATCGAGTGATCCGTCACCCCCAGCACCTCGACGCCGCTGGCCTCCAGATGCTCCTTGAACGCGATCAGCTCGTCGCGGTCCTTCACCTTGAAGGCGATATGCTGCACCCATTCAGGGGTGTTGGGATCGCGGCCCATCTCGGGCTTGGTCGGCAGTTCGAAGAAGGCCAGCACGTTGCCGTCGCCTGCGTCGAGAAAGATGTGCATGTAGGGGTCGGGGTCATGCGTGGAGGGCACGTGATCCTCGGCGATCGCCAGCACGAAATCCATGTTCAGCATCTTGCCGTACCACTCGACGGTTTCCTTGGCGTCCTTGCAGCGGTAGGCGACATGGTGAATTTTCTCGATTTTCATCGGTTATTCCTCCTCTTTGAGCTTGGCGGCGCGCAGGGCCTGGCTCAGCACGGCACGGTCGCCGATATGATTGGCCAGGATCAGCACCAGGCGCGCGTTCAGCGCGTTGCTGTCGGCGGTTTCCAGCCCCTCGTGGGTGGCCAGAAGTTCGGCGTAGAAATCGTCGGCACTGTCGATGTTCGGGGTCAGGATCAGGTCGGACATGGGTCTCACTCCTTGCCGGTGGCGCGGCGGATGGCAGCGCGGAACAGGGGTTCGTCAAAGCTGGATCGGCGGGCCGCCACGTGCTGATCGGGGCGGATCAGATAGACCGCCGATGTCGCATCTCCCAGATACCGCTCCTTCAGCGCCAGCGTCGGATCGTCCTTGATCGAGAGCGCCAGCCGCGTGACCTCGATGCCGTCCTCCTCGATCAGGTCGGGGGCCTCGGCGTCGATGGTCAGCAGGGTGAACCTGTCGCCGAGTTTCCGTAGCAGGAAGCTGTCGCCCAAAGGGACGTCGGGGCAGGGCGATCCGGGGCGGGTGCGCTCCGGCCCGTCCAGCGCGTCGGCCGAATTGAGCGGCGAGCCGTCATAGGTGCAGGGCACCGAGAGACGGCCGGAATTCACCAGCGGGCGGGCGAATTCGTAATGCTCGCTCAAGTCCAGCACTGCATCCCGCAGCATCCGCGACATCTCCGATTTTGGCGTGATGAAATCGGTCGAGCGGGTGGAATTAAGGATGTTCTCGTCGGCCCCGTGGACCCGTTCGTGATCGTAGCTGTCCAGAAGGCTTTCGGGCGCCTTGCCCTCCATTACCAGCCTGAGCTTCCAGATCAGGTTGTCGGTATCCTGCACGCCGGAGTTGGCACCGCGCGCGCCGAACGGGCTGACCTGATGCGCGGCGTCGCCGGCAAAGATCACCCGGTCGTGGCGGAACTGCTCCATCCGGCGGCACTGGAAGGTATAGATGCTGACCCATTCCAGTTCGAACTCCACCTCCTCGCCCAGCATCGCCTTGAGCCGCGGGATCACGTTCTCGGGGCGCTTCTCGCGCTCCTTGTCGATGTCCCAGCCCAGTTGCAGGTCGATGCGCCAGACGCCGTCGGGCTGCTTGTGCAGCAGCGCCGACTGGCCCCGGTTGAACGGCGGATCGAACCAGAACCAGCGTTCGGTCGGGAAATCGGCCTCCATGATCACGTCGGCGATCAGGAAGTTGTCCTCGAACACGCGGCCGACGAAATCCTTGCCCAGCATCGCGCGCATCGGCGATCCGGCCCCGTCGCAGGCGATCACCCAGTCGGCCTCGATGTTGTAGCTGCCCTCGGGGGTGTCGATCTCCAGCGTGACATGCTCCGGATGGGTGCCCACCGCCGAGACCTTGTTGCGGCCGCGAATCTCGATCGGCGCACCCTCGGCCTGCAATTCGCGGACCCGGTTCACCAGGAAGTCCTCGAAATAGTACTGTTGCAGGTTGATGAAGGCCGGGCGCTGGTGGCCCGCCTCGGGCAGCAGATCGAACTCAAAGACCTTGCGGTCGTCGAAGAACACCTTGCCCAGGTTCCAGACGACGCCCTTGTCGACCATCGGCTGACCGGCGCCAAGACGGTCGAGGATTTCCAGCGGCCGCTTGGCGAAACAGATCGCGCGGCTGCCGAAGCTCACCTTGTCGTTCTCGTCCAGGATCACCACCTCGATCCCCTGCTGGGCGAGGTCGATGGCCGCAGCCAGGCCGACGGGGCCGGCACCGACCACGATGACCCGGTGCCGCACCGGGACAGAGGCATCCTCGTCCGTGTGGCGGGCATAGGGGTAAAGTGGCGTTTCGAAGATCTTGTTCATGGGCTTTCTCCCAGTTTGCGCGCCGGGCGCACCTCCTCCGTGCCCCGGCGCGGCGGCGCCGGGAATCTGTGTCATCCTCTCATCGTCCAATCCGGGGCGACACGATCTGGATCAAACTCGCCCCCGGGCGGTCAGCCTTGAAGCTGTTCCCACATCTCCAGGTCGCGCTGGGCCGTCCAGATCCGCGGGGTCTCGATGCCGCGGGCCTCGTCAAAGGCGCGGGCGACGTTGAAGGGCAGGCAATGCTCGTAGATCGCGTATTCGGCGAACTTCGGGTCGCATTCGGCGCGCACCGCGTCCCATGCCTCTTTCAGGGTGCCGCCGCGCGCCGCCACCCGGGCCGCCGGGCGATAGGTGCTTTCGACGAAATCGCGGGTGTTCTCGATCGCCTCGTTGACCACCTCGGGTCCGACCAGCGCATCGCCCCGGCCCGGTGCGATGGCGTCGACCTCGAACCACTTGATCGCGTCCAGAGTATCGCCCCAGTCGGCGAAGTGGCCGTCGCCGCAATAGCAGGCCGAGTGGTATTCGACGATATCGCCGGTGAACATCACGTTCTGATCCGGCACGTGGATCACCGCGTCGCCGGCGGTATGGGCGCGGCCCAGATGCATGATGTCGACCCGTCGCTTGCCCAGGTAGACGGTCATCGAATCGCTGAACGTCGTGGTCGGGTAGGTCAGGCCGGGGATGCTCTCATGTCCCTCGAACAGGCGCGGGAAGCGTTGGAATTCACTGTCCCAGTCCTCTTGCCCCCGTTCCACCACCATGCCGCGCGCGGCGTCCGACATGATGATCTGCTGCGCGCCGAAGGCACTGGCGCCCAGCACCCGCACGGCGTGGTAATGGGTCAGCGCCACATGAGTGATCGGCTTGTCGGTGACCGAGCGGACGCATTCGATCACCTTGTTGGCCAGCCGCGGGGTCGCCTGCGCCTCGACGATCATCACGCTGTCGTCGCCGATGATGACGCCGGAGTTCGGATCGCCCTCAGCCGTAAAGGCATAGAGCCCGTCTCCCACCTCGGTGAAGCTGATTTTCTTCTCGCTCATGTCGCCTTGGGACGCGAATGCCTTGGCCATGGTCTTTCCTTTTCTTTTCAATGGACGACGCCGGGGCGCCGTGCTTGTCTCGCGCCATGATCCGATCGCGGCGCGCGTTTCCTTCCGTTCTCGTCGTGGCCCTTTTGGTGGCCACGGTCCTGACCCTCTGGGCGATGGGCCGGTCGCTGATCTGCCCCTGCGGCGCGGTCGCCCTGTGGCACGGTCCCGGCGATCCCGGCCCGAGCAGCCAGTCGCTGCTGGACTGGTATACTCCGAGCCACCTGATGCACGGCCTCCTGTTTTTCGCTGTGCTCTGGTGGGGCGCCCGCGCCATGCCGCTGCGCTGGCGGTTGGTGATCGCCATGGCGGTCGAGTGCCTCTGGGAGATTGCCGAAAACACCCCTTGGGTGATCGAACGATACCGCAGTGCGACCGTCTCGGTCGATTACAACGGCGATGCGGTGATCAACTCCACCGTCGATATTCTGGCCATGCTGCTGGGCTTTGCCTTGGCCCGGCGTCTGCCGGTCTGGGCCAGCGTGGTCCTTGTCGTGGGGTTCGAGGCGCTGACCACCGTTCTGATCCGTGACGGGCTGGCGCTGAACATCCTGATGCTGCTCTGGCCGCTGCAATCCGTGCTGGACTGGCAGGCGGGCGGTTGAGCCGGGGATAGTCAGCGCAGCTGTCATCGTCAGCCCCGCGCGAAAGGATCGGCCAGCGCTGGCAGCACCGTGCCGACGCTATCCCCAAAGCCGATGGTGTAGCCGTCGCCTTTGGCCGCGCCCTTGAGGGTCAGCGTGTCGTTATCCTCGATAAAGGTGCGGGTCTCGCCGCTGTCCAAGGTGATCGGCTCCTTGCCGCCCCAGCTCAGCTCCAGCAGCGATCCGCGTTCGGATTTATTGGCGCCCGAGATGGTGCCTGACCCCAGCAGGTCGCCCGCGTTCATCGGGCAGCCGCTGGTGCTGTGATGCGCCAGTTGCTGGGCAGCGGAATAATACATTTCCTTGTAGTTGGTGCGCGCGAGCGTGGTGGCGGGTTTGCCTTCGGGGGCGAGCGTCACTTCAAGCTCGATGTCGTACAGCATCGGGCCGCAATCCTTGAGGTGGTCCAGCAGCTCGACCTCGCGCGCAGGCGTGTCGGTGCGGAACGGTTCAAGCGCCGCCTTGCTCACGATCCACGGGCTGATCGTGGTTGCCGCCGCCTTGGCCTGGAACGGGCCGAGCGGCTGGTATTCCCAAGCCTGGATGTCGCGCGCCGACCAGTCGTTCAGCAGCACGTAACCGAAGATGTGATCGTCGGCCTCCTGCACGGTGATCGGCCCGTCGCTGGGGGTGCCGACGATGGCGCCCATTTCAAGCTCGATATCGAAGCGGCGCGAGGGCAGGAAGGCGGGCTTGTCGTGGTCGGGCGATTTGAGCTGCCCCCAGGGGCGGCGCACCTCGGTGCCCGACACCACCACCGACGACGCCCGGCCATTGTAGCCGATCGGGATATGCAGCCAGTTCGGCGGCAGCGCATTTTCGGCGCCGCGGAACATGGTGCCGACGTTCACCGCGTGGTTCTTGCCAGCGTAGAAATCGGTGTATTCGCTGACCGCAAAGGGCATGTGCATCTCGGCCCCGGCCATTGGCACCAGCAGCGGCTCGACCTTGGTGCGCTCCTCGGCACCTTCGGACAGCAGCGCGATCAGCCGGTCGCGCAGGGCGGCCCAGACGGCGGGCCCCTCTTCCATCAGCTCGTTCCAGAACGGCACGTCGAACAGCGGCATGTCGGTCAGCGCGATCACCCCCTCGGCCTCGGCGGCGGTGACATCGAGGATCCTGTCGCCGATGGCCACGCCGCAATGCGGTTCGCCGTCACCGATGGAGAACACGCCGTAGGGCAGGTTGTTGAGGGGAAACGGGCAGTCGGGCGCGTTGGCGCTCTCCACCCAGCTTTTCATCAGGGGCATTTGATCTTCCTTGTCCGGTGTGGCGGGCTGAAGCCCGCCCTACGAGGTTGGGGCAGGGCGGGCATTTGCCCGCCATCACCGTCTGTCTATTTGGTTCCGGGCGTGCCGTCGAATTTCTTCTCGATATCGCTCCAGCAGTCGATGTAATCGTCCTGCAGCGGTGCCTCCTTGGCCGCGAAGGCCGTCAGGTGCTGCGGAAAGCGGGTCTCGAACATGAAGGACATGGTGTTCTCCAGTTTCTCCGGCCCGAGGTTGGAGTTCGAGGCCCCCTCAAACGCATTCTTGTCTGGCCCGTGCGGCAGCATCATGTTGTGCAGGCTCATCCCGCCGGGCACGAAGCCCTGCGGCTTGGCATCGTACTGGCCATAGATGTTGCCCATCAGCTCGGACATGATGTTCTTGTGATACCACGGCGGGCGGAAGGTGTTCTCGGCCACCATCCAGCGCTCGCGGAACAGCACGAAGTCGATATTGGCGGTGCCCGGCACGCCCGAGGGGGCGGTCAGCACGGTAAAGATCGACGGGTCGGGATGGTCGAACAGGATCGCGCCGACCGGGCAATAGGCGCGCAGGTCGTACTTGTAGGGCGCGTAATTGCCGTGCCAGGCCACCACGTCCAGCGGCGACTGGCCGATCTTCGTCTGGTGGAACTGGCCGCACCACTTGATGGTCAGGGTCGAGGGCGTCTCGCGGTCCTCAAACGCCGCCACCGGTGCCTTGAAGTCGCGCGGGTTGGCCATGGCATTGGCGCCGATCGGGCCGCGCGCCGGAAGCTCGAACTTCTGGCCGTAATTCTCGCAGACGAAACCGCGCGCCGGCCCCTCCAGCACCTCGACGCGATAAACCAGCCCGCGCGGCAGGATGGCGATTTCCTTCGGCTCCAGGTCGATGATGCCCAGTTCCGTGGCGAACCGCAGCCGGCCCTCTTGCGGGACCACCAGAAGCTCCGAATCGGCCGAGTAGAAATACTCGTCCTGCATCGACTCGGTGACCAGGTAGACATGGGTCGCCATGCCCACCTGCGTGTTCACGTCGCCGGCCGTGGTCATCGTGCGCATGCCGGTCAGCCAGGTCAGCTTTTCCTCCGAATAGGGCACCGGATCCCAGCGGTACTGGCCAAGGCTGATCACGTCGGGGTCCACGTTCGGCGCGGATTTCCAGTGCGGCAGGTCGATTTTTTCGTAGCGCGCGGAATGCTTGACGCTGGGGCGGATGCGATAGGTCCAGGTGCGCTCCGGCGGATGGGCGGTAAAGGCGGTGCCGCTCAGCTGCTCGCCGTAGAGGCCATAGTTGCATTTCTGCGGGCTGTTCATGCCTTGCGGCAGGGCGCCCGGCAGCGCCTCGGTCTCAAAATCGTTGCCAAAGCCGGGCATGTAGCCCTCGGTGGTGCCGGTGGGCGAGGCAGCCTGCACCAGTTTGTGGGGGTCAATCGGACGGTTCATCGCGCGTTCCTCCTAAATCCTGCTTGCTGCGTAATAGTTGATTTTGTAACTAACAATACATGATGACGGAAAAATCGCCAAATCCCGAAGCCGGGAAGGATACCTTCGACCTGGCCGATTTCCTGCCCTTCCTGCTCAACCAGGCGGCCGAGGAAAGCTCGCTGGCGTTCCAGAACGTGTACAAGGATCGCTATGGCATGCTGCGCACCGAATGGCGGGTGCTGTTTCACCTCGGCATGTACGGGCGGATGACGGCGAAGGAGATCGGCGCGCGCGCCATGATGCACAAGACCAAGGTCAGCCGCGCGGTCCAGCGGTTGGCCGAACGCCGGTTCCTGAACCGGACAAGGGATGCGCGCGACCGCCGCTCGGAGCATTTGGAATTGACGCCGGCAGGCGAGGCGGCGTATCGCGACCTTCGCGGTGTCGCGCGGGACTATGACGCCAAGCTGGCGCGCCATTTCACCTCCGGCGAGGTGGCCTTGCTGCGGTCCATGCTGCGGCAGTTGGCCGGCATCCGCTGAACCGGGGCGGATATCCCGCAGCGCGCCTTTATGGTACTGAAAATGCGTCTTCTCTCTGAACAGTGTGCCCCTGCCCATGTCCCACCCGCATCCCGCCGCCGCCGACCTGTCCGAGTGGCTTCTGGCGCGCGGGCTGGACGGCACTCCGCGCGAAGATCTGCTGACCGGCTATTGTACCCGCCTGGTGGGTGTCGGGCTGCCGCTGTACCGGCTGCATCTGGCGCAGCGGGCGCTGCATCCCCGGTTCGGTGGGATCGGTTTCGACTGGCTGCGCACCGGTGGCAAAGTATCGCTGCAACAATACGCCCACACCGACTCGCCTGTGCAGGGCTGGCTGCAAAGCCCGCTCTACGTCATTCTGGAAACCGGTGAGCTGGAACTGCGCGAGCGGCTGGACACGCCCGGCCACCAGAGCCGCTTTCCCCTGCTGAACGACCTGCGCGAGCAGGGCGCGACGGATTATTTCGCCTCTGGGCTGCTCTTCGAGACACCCCCCGAGAATGTCGCCATCGACCCCAACAACACGCCCGAGGGGATGCTGATCTCCTGGACCAGCGATGCACCGGGCGGGTTTTCCGAGACGGATCTCGCCCTGATTCGCGCCACCCTGCCGCAACTCGGGCTGGCAATGAAATCCGCCTCGAATCGCCGCATCGCGCATGACCTTCTGGGCACCTACCTGGGCCGCGACGCCGGCGCGCGGGTGCTGTCGGGTGAAATTCAGCGCGGCTCGCTCCAGCGCATCGACGCGGTGATCCTCTATTTCGATCTCACCGGGTTCACCAGCCTGGCCGAGCGTACGCCGGGGCCCGACCTGATCGCCATGCTCAACACCTATTTCGCCGTCGTGGTCGAGGCGATCCATGCCGGTGGCGGCCATGTTCTGAAATTCATGGGCGACGGTCTCTTGGCGATGTTCGACCAGCCGCAGGCTGCGGTCGCGGCCGGCGCGGCCCTCGACACGGTGGTGACTTTGAACGGCGAGATCACCGCGTTGAACCTCAGCCGCACGGCCCAGGGGCTGCCGGTGACCGATCATACCATCGCCCTGCATGCGGGCGAGATTTTCTATGGCAATATCGGTGCCGAAACCCGTCTGGATTTCACCGTGATCGGACCAGCGGTGAACCTGACGGCGCGGCTTTCGGGCATGCATCGTGCGCTGGATCAGAAGGTGATTCTGTCGGAACCGATTCGCAGTGCCGTTCGGGATGGCCCGCATGACCTGGTGTCGCTGGGCCGTTACATGCTGCGCGGGGTGTCCCAGCCGCAGGAACTGTTCACGCTCTATACCCGGGAGGAGTGATCCGGCTCAGAATTTGACCTCGACACCGGGCAGGTTCAGCGCCTTCATCATGTCGCGCAATTCCTGCCGCGCCGCGATGTTCGAGATGTTGAGCTGTCGCACGCCGACATCCTTGAGATCCAGCAGGGTCAGCCCGCGCGGAAACAGTTCGCGAAAGATCACCCGTTCGGAAAACCCGGGCGCGACGCGAAACCCGATGCGTTTCGACAGCAGATTTACCGCGCGCTCCATCTTTTCCTTGTTGACCATGCGCTGGGTGCCGATCCGGTTGCGAATGACCACCCAGTCGATCGGCTTCAGCCCGGCCTGCGCCCGCAACTGGCGGGCATTCCACACCATTTCCGAATAGACCGAGGGGCCGAGGATCTTTTCGCCGGTGGGATCGGTGCGTGCGAGAAGGTCGAAATCGATGAAACTGTCGTTCAGCGGCGTGATCAGCGTATCGGCCAGCGAATGCGCCACCTGGCTCAACCTCGTGTGCGATCCGGGGCAGTCGATCAGGATGAAATCATTGTCCCCCTCCAGCCCGGCGATCGCCGCCGACAGCCGGTGATCGTAGACGTTTTCACCGGGGTTCAGCGTCGCCGGGTCGATCTCGGGCAGCGGATGCAGCCGCAACTGCGGCAGATCGGCCCCGTGCTCCTTCATGAAGGCAGCGCGATTTTCAACGTAGCGCCCCAGCGACCGCTGGCGCAGATCCAGATCCAGGACCGCCACCTTGTGACCAAGCCGGGCCAGGGCGCTGGCGACATGCATCGAGACGGTGGATTTACCGGCACCGCCCTTTTCGTTTCCGACCACGATGATATGCGCCATGTCTTCGCCTCCGGCCCTTGTTAGGCTCTGTTTTCCGGTCCGGCATACTATATCTTGGGGCAGTTGCAAGAAAAACCCCTAGCGCGATTTGCAACAGGTTTCGCCCGCCGCTGTGTCCGTAACCCCTCACGATGCCGTTTGCATGGCCCGAAACGAAAAACGCCGCCCCGAGGGGCGGCGCTCTGACGCTCTCGAAGGGATCGGCTCAGAAGCCGAGGCCTTCGTATTTTTTCTTGAACTTCGACACGCGGCCGCCGGTGTCCATCAGGCGCGAGGATCCGCCGGTCCAGGCCGGGTGCACCGAGGGGTCGATGTCCAGCGCCAGCTGGTCGCCTTCGGCGCCCCAGGTGGATTTCATCTGCACCACGGTGCCGTCGGTCAGCTTGACGTTGATCAGGTGATATTCGGGGTGAATGCCGTTTTTCATCGCTCCGCTCCTTACGCCTCGGCGCCTGCCGATTTGGGTTTGTAGTTCGACACTTCCGCGATCCGGGCCGATTTGCCGCGGCGCGAGCGCAGATAGTACAGTTTGGCGCGGCGGACACGGCCGCGGCGGACAACGGTGATGCTGTCGATATTGGTCGAATAGAGCGGGAACATCCGTTCCACGCCTTCGCCAAAGGAAATCTTGCGCACCGTGAACGCGCCGGCGATGCCGGCGCCGTTCTTGCGGCTGATGCAGACACCTTCATAGTTCTGCACCCGGGTGCGCGACCCTTCGGTCACTTTAAAGCCGACACGGATCGTGTCACCGGCCTTGAAATCTGGGATGTCTTTCCCCAGGGCGGAAATCTGTTCCGCCTCCAGCTGTGCGATCAGGTCCATCGCATCTACTCCTGAACTGCTCGTGGTTGATCCACGAAGATTTGCGCGCCCTCAGAGCTCTTGGTCTTCACCGGGTCCGCTGTCCCGAAAATCGGGGCGCCCGCCAGAGATCAGGTCGTCCGTTCCTTGCGTCGCGGGGGATGCCCGGTGCGTTTGGCCGAAGAAAGCCCGCTGCACCCGGAATTCAGCAATACCCAACGAATCCCAGGCCACCATTGCGGGTCGGGATCTGCGCGCGTGTACGGGATAACAGGGGGCGGATCAACCCTGATCGTCGCCCTTGCCGGCCAGATAGCTGTCCCAGAGGTCCGGTCGCCGCTCCTGCGTCAGGCGCTCGGCCATCTGCCGGCGCCAGTCAGCGATGCGCCCGTGGTGGCCCGACATCAGGACCTCGGGGATCGGGCGGTCCTTCCATTCCGCGGGACGGGTGTATTGCGGATGTTCCAGCAGCCCGTTGGAAAAGCTTTCCTCCTCGGTCGAGGCCTGGTTGCCCAGCACCCCGGGCAGCAGCCGCACGGTGGCATCGATCAGCGCCTGCGCCGCGATCTCGCCCCCGGTCATCACGAAATCGCCGAGCGAGACCTCTTGAACGCGGTACTCCTCCAGCACCCGCTCATCGACGCCCTCGAACCGCCCGCAGATCAGCGTCACCCCATCGGCGCGCGCCAGGTCGCGCATCAGCGGCTGGTCCATCCGCCGCCCGCGCGGGCTGAGATAGATCAGCGGCCAGTTGGGCGTGGAGCCCTGCATCGCCTGTTCGATCGCCGGGCCGAGGACGTCGGCGCGCAGCACCATGCCGGCGCCGCCGCCCGCCGGGGTGTCATCGACGTTGCGGTGCTTGCCGATCCCGAACTGCCGCAGGTCCAGCGTTTCCAGTTGCCACAGCCCCTCCTGCAGCGCCTTGCCGGTCAGGCTCTCGCCCAGAACGCCGGGAAAGGCCGAGGGGAACAGCGTGATCACCTTGGCCTTCCACACCCCGTAAAGGTCGGGCGTGGGCGTGATCAGCTCGCGCGGTTTCAGCGAGGGGCGGATGCTCTTGCGGCCCAGCGAACGGGCGGGTTTGTCTGGGCTCTCAGTCATCGGGCGCCTCCCTTGCAGCGTCCAGGATCGCCCGTTTGGCAGCCTGGCGTGCGTCGCGGTCGCTGTATGCGCGGTTGGCGGACAGAAGCGCAAGCAGAACGGTGTCGTCGTGACGCCTGTTGGCGGGCGGCACCAGGTCCAACCCTTGTTGCAGGTCAGGTGGAATGCCGCAGATGTCCAGCAGCGGCCCGGCCGGGCCGAGCGGTTGACCGGTGCAGTCCTCCAGCCGCTGGCGGATCACGAGGCCGGGTACCGCCGCCGCCACCGCATCCGCCGCCGCGTCCAGGTCCGCACCGGGTCGGGTCGCCGGGGCGAAATCGGCCCAATCCCGGGTCATCGACGAGGCCTTCACATGTTCCCAATAGGCGCTGCGCAACCAGGGTTCGGGGTCGCGCAGGGTCAGGTAGAAGGTGATCGGCGTGCCGGGGTGCATGTCAGCAAGGATCCCCACCATTTCCCCGGCCAACACCGGCGCGGCGGAATAGTCGGGGATCCCCTCGCGCCCCGGAAGATGGCCCGAAAGCTCCTCGGCCGTGAGGCACAGAACCCGTTTGGGCATGTCGCCGACGCGCTCCAGCAGCGCCCGGAACCGGTGCGCGAACTTGTCCAGCGTGAACGGATCGCGCCAGGTGGAATAACCGCGCGCGGCGTGGGTCAGCTCCGGCATCTCGCCCTTAAGCACGATCCGCATGTGCGCCTTCAGCGCCGGGCGGTTGCGCCTCAGCAGATGTTGCAGGGTCGAGGTGCCGGTCTTGTGAAAGCCGGAGTGGATCACGATCGCCCGCGGCATCAGACGCACTCCGCGATCAGCGCGCGCTTGGCGGCCCGCAACGCGGCGTCGTCAAGATCGCTGCGGTTCAATACCAGTAACCCCTGCAGGCAATCGGGCGGCAGCGCAGGGTTGACCGGCGGCTGTGGTTCCAGGCTGTCGCGCAGCCCTTCGGGCAGAGCCAGCAGGTCGAGCAGCGGATCGAGCGGCCCCAGCGGGCGGGCGCGGCTTTGCTCCAGTGCGCAGCGATGCACCGGCAGGGGCGCCAGCGCCGCCGCGATACCATCCACCACAGTCGCAAGATCGGCGGCGGCCCGGTAACGCCCGGCAAAGGCTTCGGCGCTCAGCGTCATGCGCGAGGCGCGCAGATGCTGGGCATGGGCGCTGGCCAGCCAATCCTCGGTTTGGCGGGTGGAAAAGTAGAACGCTGGCGCGGCATTCGGGTGCAAGGTCGCCAACGTATCCACGACTGTCCGCATCAGCGGTGCCGCCGCCGCATAGCTCTCCACGCCGGCCCGCCCCGGCATCTGGCCGCACAGATCCTCGGCCGAGATCAGCATCGGGCGCGGATCGTCAGCGTCCCATTCCTCCATCACCTGCGCCAGTTCGTAACCGAACAGCGCCAGATCCACCGGATTGCCACCCGCCGACCAGGCCCGCGCCGCCTTGCCCGCCGGGGCCATGCGGGCGCGCGGCACCAGCCGCAGATGCGGGGCCAGGGCATCGCGGTTGTGAAAAAGCGCCTGCTGCACCGTTGACGTCCCGGTCTTGTGGAACCCGGCATGCAGGAGCACGCGCATTACCGGCGGCCGGTGCGAGGGCAAGGGGCGGGGCGGCCGGGCATCAGAACAGCCCATCGGGCGGGTCGGCGATGATGCGCCTGGCCGCAAGGTCGACGGTCGGCACCGCATCTTGCGTGAAGGGCAGCAGCACGGTGGTCTTGAGCCCCGGTCCGGCGATCTCCAGAAGGTCGCTGGCGCCGTGGTTCTGCACCGAGCGGACCCGGCCCAGCACGGTGCCGCCGGTATCGACCACCTCCAGCCCGATCAGGTCGGCGTGATAAAACTCGTCATCCGGCAGCGCGGGCAGGCGGTCGCGCGGGGCATAGAGGCGCACCCCCTTCAGGGCGTCGGCCTCCTCCTTGCTGCCCACACCGCCAAGGCGCGCGGTCAGCCCGTTCTTGATCCGCCCGGTGATCACCACGGAGTAGCTCTGCGCTCCGTCCTCGGTGCTGAGCGGGGCATAGGCCGCGATATCCTCGGGCTCGGCGCAAAAGCTTTTCAGCCGCACCTCGCCGCGCACGCCATAGGCGCCGGAGATGGCGCCGACGCAGACAGTGTCGCTCATCGGGTGTCCTCCGGGCGTGGCCGCAGGGGGTGTTTCGAAGGCTGGCGCAGCATGTGACCTCGATCCGTTCACGAAAAAAGAGGCGGGCCAGCGTCAATCTGGCCCGCCCCCGGCAGTCTTGTCCAGAGCCCGCGTGGGGGCGCGGCGCAGGGTCGCTTATTCCGCCGACTCTTCCGCCGGTTCTTCGGCGGGGGCCTCTGCGGCTTCGGCGGCCTTGGCGGCCTTCTCCTCGGCGCGCTCCTTGGCCTTGGTGCCCGGCTCGCCCTTCTTGGGGTTGCTGCGCTCTTTCTTTTCCAGGACACCGGCGGCCTCAAGCATGCGGGCGACACGGTCGGTCGGCTGGGCGCCCTTGTCGAGCCATGCCTTGACGGCGTCGACGTCCATCTTCACGCGCTCTTCGCTGTCTTTCGGCAGCAGCGGGTTGTAGGTGCCCAGCTTTTCGATGAAGCGGCCGTCGCGCGGCATGCGGCTGTCGGTGGCTACGATGCGGTAGAAGGGACGCTTTTTTGAGCCGCCGCGGGCCAGTCGGATCTTCATTGCCATGGTGATTTCTCCTTTGATGGCGTTGACCGGGAAAGCCCCGGTTATTTCTGGTGTCTAGTGATCCAGGAGGGTCATTCCTGGTGTTTCTTGTGGTGGCGGATCACTTCCTCGATGATGAAGTTGAGGAACGCCTTGGCGAACTCAGGGTCCAGGTCGGCCTGTTTCGCCAGGTCTTCGAGCCGTTCGATCTGCGCCGCCTCGCGGGCCGGATCGGACGGGGGAAGGTCGTGTTCGGCTTTCAGTTTCCCGACAGCCTGGGTGTGCTTGAACCGCTCGCCCAGGGTATAGACGAGGATCGCGTCGAGCCGGTCGATGCTGTGCCGGTGCTCTTTCAGAAGCGCGGCGGCGCGGGTGGCGTCATCGGTCATGGTCCGGGGTCCTTCTGCGGGGGGCTGGATGTCAGTCAATGGCCCAGCCCTTCGGTTTGAACATCGGGTCGGCGTAATGGCCGATCTCCATCTCGATCCCATGCGCCAGCTGGCTGTTGTCGAGCCGCGCCGGCGCAGGATGGCGATAGACCGCGTCGCTGCCGTCGATGCTGGCCGCGTCATGATCCTTGACCGCGCCCAGCCGCTCGGCAAGCCGGATGGAATCGAGGTTCTTGGGGTCGATGTAGCTCACGGCGGTGGTCCAGCCGCGTTCGCGGTAGAGAAAGCCGCGCACCGCATGCGTCGCCTCCAGCGCATAGCCCTTGCCGGCCTTCTCGGGCCAGATCACCCAGGCGATCTCGGCCTCGGGCCACATCGCCGGTTTCCAGCCGCCGGCCATGCCATAGGTCTCGTCGGTAAGCTTGTCGTGGATCATCCACATGCCATAGCCGCGGATCTGCCAATGGCCGATCTCGGCGGCGTAGAGCATCCAGGACTCGTAGGGGTTCAGCGGCCCGCCCATGAAACGCGCGCGGTAGCTGGTGAAGGTGGCCTTGAAGTTCGGATAATCCTCGGCCTCCGGGCCGCGCAGAACCAGCCGCCGGGTCTCGATCACGGGGATGGTGTGGGGCATCACATCCCCTCCCGTTTCGGGTGGCGATAGGCCATCTCGGTGTCATGGGTGACATTGGTGAAGTCACGCTCGTATCGGGCGCCGAGCTTTTCGGCCAGCGCGACCGACCGGGTGTTGCCGGGCAAGATGTTGCTGGTGAGCGTGGTAAAACCCATGTGCTCATAGGCATGCTGGCGGGCGGCCCGCGCCGCCTCATAGGCATATCCCTTGCCCTCCGAGCCGTCGAACATCACCCAGCCCAGTTCCGGCTCTGGCCAACCGTCGGGGTTCCAGATGCCGGTGATGCCGATGACCTGGCCGTCTTTCGTCTCGATGGTCCAGAATCCGTAGCCGCGCAGCGCCCAGTGGCCGATATTGCCGGCAAACCAGCGCCAGGCCTCGTTGCGGGTCTTAGGCCCGCCAAAGCCCCAGCTGCGCGCCTTGTCCGCAAAGAACGCCGCGAGCGGTTCGAAATCGCGCGCCTCCGGCCCGCGCAGGATCAGGCGGTCGGTCTCCACGATGGGAATATCGAGGGCAAGCGCGCTCACGCGTAGGCCTCCATCCCGCCATCGGCGATCTCTCCGGGCGCCGGGTGGCGCCAGACCTGCATGAAACCGTGCCGTTCATGGGTGAAATCGCCCTCGTGCCGCGCGCCCAACCGGGCGGCGACGCGGGCGGATCCGGTGTTGGCCGGTTTCACCAGGCTGATCGCGGTCTGCCATCCCAGCACGTCATAGGCGTAAGAGCGTGCGGCGCGCCCCGCCTCGGTGGCATATCCCTTGCCCTCGTGCCCGTTGAACAGGTCCCAGCCGATTTCCGCCTCGGGCCAGCCCTCGGGCTCGAACAGGCCGACCATGCCGATGGCGGTATCGTCGCCCTTCGCGGTCACGGTCCAGCGACCGAACCCCTTGAGCGTCCAGTGGCCGATCTCCATCGCCAGCATCCGCCAGCTGCCTTCGGCGTTCAGCGGACCACCGACGAAATCGGCGCGCGGGCTGGCGTAGAACGCGGCAAAGGGGCCGAAGTCCTGCGGACCCGGCGCGCGCAGGATCAGCCGCTCGGTCTCCAGCGTGGGGATGGCGAGGGCAGTCATCACTTCTTCTTTCCGAACCCGCTCAGCCCCGGTGGCAGCGCGCCGCCGCCCAGACCGGGCAGCCCGCCGGGCATCTTGCCACCCGCGCCCATCTGGCGCGCGGCGGCTTCCAGCGCCTTGGGGTCCATGCCGGCGGCCATCTCCTCGGGGCTGGGACCGCCCTTGCCGAACATGCCCTTCATGGCCTGTTTCAGCATGCCGCCTTTGCCCATCTTGCCCATCTTCTTCATCATGTCGCCCATCTGGCGGTGCATCTTCAGAAGCTTGTTGAGATCGCTCACATCCATCCCCGCGCCCTTGGCGATCCGCTTCTTGCGGCTGGCCTGCAGCAGCTTGGGGTTGGCGCGTTCCTTTTTCGTCATCGACTGGATCAGGGCGATCTGGCGGCGGATGATCTTGTCGTCGAAACCGGCCTCTTCGACCTGCTTGGCCATCTTGCCCATGCCGGGCATCATCGACATCATGCCCTCCATGCCGCCCATCTTGAGCATTTGCTCCAGCTGCATCTTCAGGTCGTTCATGTTGAACTGACCCTTGGCCATGCGGCGCATCATCTTTTCGGCCTGCTCGGCCTCGATGGTTTCCTGCGCCTTCTCGACCAGCGCCACGATGTCGCCCATGCCAAGGATGCGCCCGGCGACGCGGTCGGGCTCGAAGGTTTCCAGCGCCTCCATCTTTTCGCCCAGGCCGACAAAGCGGATCGGCTTGCCGGTGACCGCGCGCATCGACAGCGCCGCACCGCCGCGCCCGTCGCCGTCCATCCGGGTCAGCACCACGCCGGTGACGCCGATCTTGTCGTCGAACTCGGTCGCGACGTTGACCGCGTCCTGACCGGTCAGCCCGTCGACCACCAGCAGCGTCTCGCGCGGGTTGGCAACATCGCGCACCTGCGCCGCCTGCCGGATCAGTTCCTCGTCGATATGCAGCCGGCCGGCGGTGTCGAGCATGTAGACGTCATAGCCCCCCAGCGCGGCCTGGGTCTTGGCGCGCTTGGCGATGGCGACCGGATCCTCGCCCTTGACGATCGGCAGGGTATCGACACCGATCTGCTTGCCGAGAATGGCCAGCTGCTCCATCGCCGCCGGGCGGTTGGTGTCGAGCGAGGCCATCAGCACCCGCTTGCCCTCGCGCTCGGTCAGCCGCTTGGCCAGCTTGGCGGTGGTCGTCGTCTTGCCCGAACCCTGAAGGCCGACCATCAGGATCGGCGCCGGCGGGTTGTCGATCTTCAGCGCGCCGGGGGCGTCCTCGCCGCGCAGCACATCGACCAGCGCGTCGTGGACGATCTTGACCACCTGCTGGCCCGGCGTCACCGATTTGGTCACCGCCTGGCCGGTCGCCTTGTCCTGTACCGCCTTGACGAAATCCCGCGCGACGGGCAGCGACACGTCCGCCTCGAGCAGCGCGACGCGCACCTCGCGCAGGGCGGTCTTGACGTCCTCGTCGGAAAGCGCACCCTGCTTGGTCAGCCGGTCGAAGACGCCGGAGAGGCGTTCGGATAGATTTTCAAACATGGTCCTCTTGGCTCCTTCGCCGATTTCGCAATGTCGTCCCCAATCTGGGAACGGACGGTTCAATTCTCAAACGCCTCCGCGATGAAACGGAGACCGATCCAAACGGATTTGCCCCCACGGGCGAAACTCGCTGGTGGGGGGCGATCCCGGCACAGGCCGGGACCGGAAGGTTTTTCACTTCCGGATATGGGAGGGGCGTCTAGGCGGTTTGGCGCCTTGAGTCAAGTCGCAGGGTGGCCGCCTGGCGGCCGGTGCGAAACGGAAAACCGCGCCCCGGCGGCGGGGCGCGGAGAAAGGGCAGGGGCGCGGCGGGGGATCAGGCGGCGATCTTCGCCAGCGCGTTATTGGCGGCCTTCAGCGCCGCATCCGCATCCACGTTCATGCGGTCGGCGGCGACGATCTCGATCTCGGTGATGCCGATGAAGCCCAGCACATGGCGCAGGTAGCCGGTGGCAAAGTCGATCTCGGAACCCACCTGCGTTCCGCCAGAGGCCACGGCGAGCACCGCGCGCTTGCCCTTCAGCAACCCCTCGGGACCGGCCTCGCTATAGCGGAAGGTGACGCCGACGCGTGCGACCATGTCGATCCAGGCCTTGAGCGTGGCGGGCATCGAGAAATTGTAGATTGGCAGCCCGATCACCAGCGTGTCGGCGGCCTTCAGTTCCGCTACCAGTTCATCCGACAGCGCCATCTGAGCGCGCTGGGCATCGTCGCGTTGATCCTCGGGGGTGAAATTGGCGCCGATCCAGGTCTCGTCGATCAACGGCAGCGCATCGGCCAGGTCGCGGCGCAGCACGGTATCGGGGGCCAGCCGGTCGACGATCTGCGCCGACAGGTCGCGCGAGGTCGAGCCGCTGCGGCGGGCCGAGGTGTCGATATGAAGAAGGGTGCGGGTCATATCGTTTCCTTTTGTTCCGGGCATTGAATATGTCCTGTCCAAGAGAAAGGATCTTGCATCACCGAACGCAATTGTCGAAAAGGCAGGGCGTCTGTGATCTGACGCACATTAAGGGAGCGTGCGTCATGGACAATTGGGACGAGATCCGCACCGCCTATCAGGTCGCCCGCATGGGCACGGTCAGCGGCGCGGCCGAGGTGCTGGGCGTGCACCATGCCACCGTCATCCGCCATATCGACGCGATCGAGGGGCGGCTGGGCGTCAAGCTGTTCCAGCGCCACGCGCGCGGCTATACCCCGACCGAGGCCGGCACCGACCTGCTGCGCGTGGCGCAGGCGACCGAGGACCAGTTCAACCAGCTTTCCGGCCGGCTCAAGGGGCAGGGCGACGAGGTCAAGGGCGAGTTGGTGGTGACCTCGCTGGCTTCGCTGTCGCCTTTGCTGGTGCCGGTGCTGGCCGAATTCCAGTCCATGCATCCCGGTCTGATCGTGCGGTTCCTGACCGGCGACCGGCTGTTCCGGCTGGAATACGGCGAGGCCCATGTGGCAATCCGCGCGGGATCGGTCCCGGACCAGCCCGACAACGTGGTGCAACGGTTCACCGATCTTCCGGTCGCCATGTATGCCTCGCAAGATTATATCGCCAGGAACGGACAGCCGGAGGTCGAGGATTTCGCCCGCCATCGATTTGTCGGCGCTGACGATCCCGACAGCCGCGCGCCCTTCGCCAAATGGTTGCAGGCCCATGTCCCGCAAGAGGCGGTCACCTTCCGCTGCAACAGCGGCGAAGCCACGCATGACGCCATCCTCGCGGGCGCCGGCATCGGCTTCATGGCGGTGTGGGAGGCCGCGCGCCACCCCGGCCTGGTGCAGGTGATGCCGCTGCAGGACGACTGGTCGGGCGCGCTCTGGCTGGTCACCCATGTCGACCTGCACCGCACCAACAAGGTTCAGAGTTTCCTTCGATTTCTCAAGGAACGGGCGCAGGAATGGTGCGCGTGAATGGCGGCGCGGAACTGCCAAGGCGGGCGGGGATGAGCCGCCGGGTGCAGGGGCATCTGGCGATGCTGGCCTTCTCTGCGCTGGTGGCGGGGTCGTTTTCGCTCGGAACCCGGGTCGCCAA
>NZ_JARGPK010000064.1 GCF_029212575.1 Antarcticimicrobium sp. | reverse complement strand
CATGGCAAAGGAAAAGTTTGATCGCACGAAACCGCACGTGAACATCGGCACCATCGGCCATGTTGACCACGGCAAGACGACGCTGACGGCGGCGATCACCAAGTATTTCGGCGACTTCAAGGCCTATGACCAGATCGACGGCGCGCCGGAGGAAAAGGCCCGCGGGATCACCATCTCGACCGCCCACGTCGAGTATGAGACCGAGGCACGCCACTACGCCCACGTCGACTGCCCCGGCCACGCCGACTACGTCAAGAACATGATCACCGGCGCCGCCCAGATGGACGGCGCAATCCTGGTGGTGAACGCGGCCGACGGCCCGATGCCGCAAACCCGCGAGCACATTCTGCTCGGCCGTCAGGTCGGCATTCCGAAGATGGTCGTGTTCATGAACAAGGTCGACCAGGTCGACGACGAGGAGCTGCTCGAGCTCGTCGAGATGGAAATCCGTGAGCTGCTGTCGTCCTACGACTACCCGGGCGACGACATCCCGATCATCGCCGGTTCGGCGCTGGCGGCGATGGAAGGCCGCGACCCCGAGATCGGCGAGAACAAGATCCGCGAACTGATGGCGGCGGTTGACGAGTACATCCCGACCCCGGCGCGTGCCGTGGACCAGCCGTTCCTGATGCCGATCGAGGACGTGTTCTCGATCTCCGGCCGCGGCACGGTTGTGACCGGCCGGGTCGAGCGTGGCGTGATCAACGTCGGCGACACCATCGAGATCGTTGGCATCAAGGACACCCAGACCACCACCTGCACCGGTGTCGAGATGTTCCGCAAGCTCTTGGATCGCGGTGAAGCCGGCGACAACATCGGCGCGCTGCTGCGCGGCATCGACCGCGAGGCGGTCGAGCGTGGCCAGGTGCTGTGCAAGCCGGGCTCGGTGACCCCGCACACCAAGTTCGAGGCAGAAGCCTATATCCTGACCAAGGATGAAGGCGGCCGTCACACGCCGTTCTTCGCCAACTATCGTCCGCAGTTCTACTTCCGCACCACGGATGTGACCGGGACGGTGACGCTGCCGGAAGGCACCGAGATGGTGATGCCGGGCGACAACCTGAAGTTCGAGGTCGAGCTGATCGCCCCGATCGCGATGGAAGACGGCCTGCGCTTCGCCATCCGTGAAGGCGGCCGCACCGTCGGCGCCGGTGTCGTCTCCAAGATCATCGAGTAAGTTCTACTCGGGTTCGACGAGGGCCGCCGGGTGAGCCGGCGGTCCTCCTATCAACTCCAAAGCCTGAAAGGGCGACAACAATGCAAAGCCAAAACATCCGTATTCGGCTGAAGGCGTTTGACTACCGCGTGCTGGACGCCAGCACGCAGGAGATCGTCAATACCGCCAAGCGGACCGGCGCCAACGTGCGCGGCCCGATCCCGCTGCCGAACAAGATCGAGAAGTTCACCGTTCTGCGTGGTCCCCACGTCGACAAGAAATCCCGCGATCAGTTCGAAATCCGCACCCACAAGCGGCTGCTCGACATCGTCGATCCGACCCCCCAGACCGTGGACGCGCTGATGAAGCTCGACCTCGCCGCTGGTGTGGACGTCGAGATCAAGCTGCAGTCGTAAGGACGGAGGGTAAACACATGCGCTCTGGAATTATCGCAAAGAAAGTCGGCATGACCCGGCTGTTCATGGAGGACGGGCGCCAGATCCCCGTCACCGTACTGCAACTGGACAACCTTCAGGTCGTGGCGCAACGCACCGCCGACAAGGATGGCTATACCGCCGTTCAGCTTGGCGCCGGTTCGCCCAAGGTAAAGCGCGTGAGCCAGGCCATGCGCGGCCATTTTGCTGCCGCCAAGGTCGAGCCCAAGCGCAAGGTCGCCGAGTTCCGCGTCTCCGCCGACAACCTGATCGAGGTTGGCGCCGAGATTTCGGCCGCCCACTTCCTCGAGGGGCAGAAGGTCGACGTATCGGGCACCTCGATCGGTAAGGGCTTTGCCGGTGCCATGAAACGGCACAACTTCGGCGGCCTGCGCGCCACGCACGGTGTGTCGATCTCGCACCGGTCGCACGGCTCCACCGGCCAATGTCAGGATCCGGGCAAGGTCTTCAAAGGCAAGAAGATGGCCGGCCACATGGGCGCCGCCCGCGTGACCACCCAGAACCTCGAAGTGGTGAAGACTGACGCCGAGCGCGGCCTGGTCTTCGTCAAGGGCGCCGTGCCCGGGTCGAAGGGCGGCTGGGTCACGGTGAAGGATGCCGTCAAAAAGAAACTTCCGGACGGCGTGCCGTTTCCGGCAGCCCTGAAAACCGCGGCCGCGGCAGCCAAGGCACCCGCCGAAGCACCCGCGGAAGGGGGTGAAGCATGAAACTCGACGTGATCAAACTGGACGGCGGCAAGGCCGGCGACATCGAGCTCTCCGAAGACCTGTTCGGTCTGGAGCCGCGCGCCGACATCCTGCACCGCGTGGTCCGCTGGCAGCGCAACAACGCGCAGGCCGGCACCCACAAGGTGAAGACCCGCAGCGAGACCAGCTACTCGACCAAGAAGATCTATCGCCAGAAAGGCACCGGCGGCGCCCGCCACGGTGACCGCAACGCGCCGATCTTCCGCAAGGGTGGTATCTACAAGGGTCCGACCCCGCGCAGCCATGGCCACGAGCTGCCCAAGAAGTTCCGCAAGCTGGGCCTGCGCCACGCGCTGAGCGCCAAGGCGAAAGCGGGCGAACTGGTGGTGATCGACCTCGCCGAGTCCGAAGGCAAGACCGGGGTGCTGGCCAAGCAGGTCAAGAACCTGGGTTGGAAGCGCGCTCTGATCATCGACGGTGCCGCGGTGAACGAAGGTTTCGCCAAGGCTGCCCGCAACATCGAAGGGCTGGACGTGCTGCCGTCGATGGGCGCAAACGTGTATGACATCCTCAAGCGTGACACCCTGGTGCTCACCAAAGCGGGTGTCGAAGCTCTGGAGGCTCGACTGAAATGAGCGCTAAGGCAGAACACTACGACGTGATCCGCAAGCCGGTCATCACCGAAAAAGCCACCATGGCATCCGAGAACGGCGCCGTGGTCTTCGAAGTGGCGATCGACAGCAACAAGCCGCAGATCAAGGAAGCGGTCGAGGCGCTGTTCGGGGTCAAGGTGAAGGCGGTCAACACCACCGTCACCAAGGGCAAGGTCAAGCGGTTCCGCGGCCAGCTGGGCAAGCGGAAGAACGTGAAAAAGGCCTATGTGACCCTCGAAGAGGGAAACACTATCGACGTGTCCACCGGACTCTGATAGTTAGCCGCGAATCTGGTCTGGCCCCGGTGTACCCGGGGCCAGAGCCATTTCAACCGGGGACCTTCGGGGCCCTATGAACCAGGCACCTACGGGGGCCTTCAACATAGCGAAGCCAAAGACAACAACCTAAGGCCTCGCACGCTAAACGGAAGACAGAAAGCATGGCACTCAAGTCGTATAAGCCGACGACGCCGGGCCAGCGCGGGCTGGTGCTGATCGACCGTTCGGAGCTGTACAAAGGGCGTCCGGTCAAATCTCTCACCGAGGGTTTGACCAAATCGGGCGGCCGGAACAACACCGGACGGATCACCTCGCGCCGCCGTGGCGGGGGGGCGAAACGCCTCTACCGGATCGTTGATTTCAAACGCAACAAATTCGATGTGGCGGCCACCGTCGAACGGATCGAGTATGACCCGAACCGGACCGCCTTTATCGCGCTGATCAAGTACGAAGACGGCGAGCAGGCCTATATCCTGGCGCCGCAGCGTCTGGCCGTGGGCGACAAGGTCGTCGCAGGCGGCAAGGTCGACATCAAGCCGGGCAACGCGATGCCGTTCTCGGGGATGCCGATTGGTACCATCGTGCACAACATCGAGATGAAGCCGGGCAAGGGCGGTCAGATCGCACGTGCCGCCGGCACCTACGCCCAGTTCGTGGGCCGCGATGGCGGCTACGCCCAGATCCGCCTCTCCTCGGGCGAGCTGCGCCTGGTGCGTCAGGAATGCATGGCCACCGTCGGTGCCGTGTCGAACCCCGATAACAGCAACCAGAACTACGGCAAGGCCGGCCGCATCCGCCACAAGGGCAAGCGTCCGTCGGTTCGTGGTGTCGTGATGAACCCGATCGATCACCCCCATGGTGGTGGTGAAGGCCGGACCTCGGGCGGCCGTCACCCGGTAACCCCCTGGGGCAAGCCGACCAAGGGTGCGCGTACCCGCAACAAGAACAAGGCGTCCAGCAAGCTGATTGTCCGCTCGCGGCACGCACGTAGGAAAGGGCGCTAACACATGGCACGCTCTGTTTGGAAAGGCCCCTTTGTTGACGCTTACGTCCTGAAAAAGGCCGAAGCGGCACGCGAAAGCGGGCGCAGCGAAGTCATCAAGATCTGGTCCCGTCGGTCCACCATTCTGCCCCAGTTCGTCGGGCTGACCTTTGGTGTGTACAACGGCCATAAACATATTCCCGTCAACGTCTCGGAAGACATGATCGGTCAGAAGTTCGGTGAATATTCGCCGACCCGGACCTATTACGGTCATGCCGCCGACAAGAAAGCGAAGCGGAAGTAAGTCATGGGCAAGGAAAAGAACCCCCGCCGCGTGGCAGACAACGAAGCGATGGCGAAAACCCGCATGCTTCGCACCAGCCCGCAGAAACTGAACCTGGTTGCGGCGATGATCCGCGGCAAGAAGGTGGACAAGGCGCTGACCGACCTGACCTTCTCGAACAAGCGCATCGCTGAGGACGTGAAGAAATGCCTTCAGTCCGCGATCGCCAATGCCGAGAACAACCATAATCTGGACGTGGACGAGCTGATCGTGGCCGAAGCCTACGTCGGTAAGAACCTGGTGCTGAAACGCGGCCGTCCGCGCGCCCGGGGCCGTTTCGGCGCCCTGCGCAAGCCGTTTTCGGAGCTCACCATCAAGGTGCGTCAAGTCGAGGAGCAAGCCTAATGGGACATAAAGTCAATCCGGTCGGCATGCGCCTCCAGGTCAACCGCACCTGGGACAGCCGTTGGTACGCCGACACCAAGGATTACGGCGATCTTCTGCTCGAAGATCTCAAGATCCGCGATTTCATCGGCAACGAGTGCAAGCAGGCCGGCGTGGCCCGCGTGATCATCGAGCGTCCGCACAAGAAGTGCCGGGTGACGATCCACACCGCACGTCCGGGCGTGATCATCGGCAAGAAGGGCGCCGACATCGAGGTTCTGCGCAAGAAGCTGGCGAATATGACCGACAGCGAATTGCACCTGAACATCGTCGAGGTCCGCAAGCCCGAGCTTGATGCCCAACTGGTCGGCGAGAACATCGCCCAGCAGCTCGAGCGCCGGGTCTCGTTTCGCCGCGCGATGAAACGTGCCGTGCAGAACGCCATGCGCATGGGTGCCCTGGGCATCCGGGTGAATGTCGCCGGTCGCCTTGGCGGTGCCGAGATCGCCCGGACCGAATGGTACCGCGAGGGCCGCGTGCCCCTGCATACCCTGCGGGCCGACATCGACTACGCGCAGTCCGAAGCCATGACGGCCTATGGGATCATCGGGATCAAGGTCTGGATCTTCAAAGGCGAGATCATGGAGCACGACCCGTCGGCGCGTGATCGCAAGGCACAAGAGCTGCAGGACGGCCCGGCCCCTCGGGGTGCTGGCGGCGGCCGCCGCGATGATCGGAGGTAACGGACATGCTTCAGCCAAAGCGTACGAAATTCCGCAAGATGCACAAAGGCCGGATCAAGGGCCTGGCAAAAGGCGGTAGTGATCTGACCTTCGGTCATTACGGTCTGAAAGCGCTTCAGCCCGAACGCGTGACCGCGCGCCAGATCGAGGCCGCCCGCCGTGCCATGACGCGCCACATGAAGCGTCAGGGCCGCGTCTGGATCCGGATCTTCCCGGACACGCCGGTGACCTCCAAACCCACCGAGGTTCGGATGGGTAAAGGTAAGGGGTCGGTCGATTACTGGGCCGCCAAGGTCAAGCCCGGCCGCGTGATGTTCGAGATCGACGGCGTCGATGATGAGACCGCGAAAGAGGCGCTGCGCCTTGCGGCCATGAAACTGCCGATCAAGACCCGCATCGTGGTGCGTGAAGACTGGTAAAACCGGTCGGATCGAACAAGGATCTTCAGACCCCCGCCGTTTGATCGGCGGGGGTTTTTGTTTTCGGTCGAATTGCCCGGCTGGGCCGAAAGGTGCGGCATTCCTGACCTCGCGCCGGGCCGCGATGCGGAGTATTAAAACCCCATGGCCCAGATCGAGTCGCTTTTCGTCACCCGCCTTTACCGTTCGGCGCTCAACGCGCACGGGCCTGCTGTCGATCCCGTTGAGCTGGAGGCCTCCTGCTGGTCGATCGCCGAGGATGACGAGGCCGGGCAGGATTGGTGCGCCGAGAACGGCTATCCGGGCTATACCTCCTATGCCTCGCTGTCCGATCTGCCCTGGCGTTTTCCGATCTTTGCCGACCTGGTGAAATCGCTGGATGCCCATGTGACCGCTTTTGCGGAGGATCTGGAATTCGAACTGGACGGCCGGCCGCTACAGCTTGAGGACCTTTGGATCAATATCCTCCCCGAGGGTGGCACGCATTCCTCGCATATTCATCCTCACAGCGTGATCAGCGGAACCACCTATGTGGCCATGCCGGAGGGCGCCAGCGCCCTGAAGCTGGAGGACCCCCGTTCGGCCCGGATGATGGCGGCGCCGACCCGCCGAAAGGATGCGCGGCGAGATCTTCAGCCCTTTGTCTATGTCGCGCCAAAGGTTGGCGACGTTCTCTTGTGGGAAAGCTGGCTGCGGCACGAGGTGCCGATGAACATGTCGGAAAAAGACCGTATCAGCGTCAGCTTCAACTATAGCTGGGGGTAAGTGCCGGCCGCCGCCGGGAACAGGCTTGGGAAAACCGAAGGCACCTGCTACGTTGTAATAGCAATGGTCGGAATTCAACCAAAAGCTGGACTTATTGGCTTGAATAGCAACGGTAATACCGCTTAGGTTGCATTTAAATTTTAATCGTGACGGTAGTGAGAAATGGTTCCAGTTCTGCTATTCAGCCTCGTCGGTGTTGTCGGGCTCGCGGCAATTTTTCGGGTGATGGGCGACGAGAGTGACTATGTCGGCGACGACTTGGAGGACGAGGAGGAAACCTCCGACATTCTGGCGCCTGAGGCTGATGCCACTGCGCGGCCACCAGACGAGGAATCTGCCAGGAAAGACCCCGAGAATTTGTAACTTCAGGCCACCATCCCAGCCGCACTGATGGGGTGGATGGCATCGGCTTGGCGGGCCGGATGCACAGGATTGGCTCAAGCGAGAGGGGTCCATACGGGGCACTTTCACGGGTTGCCTGCGCTGGCAAACTTTCCCTTGCCCTCGCATACGCCCTCCCTTATAGAGCGTCATCTCACGGAGTCCCGGTTTGACGGGATTCGTGTGTTTGCAATTCATCCACCAGGTCGAAGGTGACCCGTAAAAAGGGGCCTTCTGGTGTTTTGAGAAAAGGAAAAGGCGATGAACGCCAAAGAACTGCGTGACAAGACGCCGGACCAGCTTCGTGAAGAACTGGCCAACCTGAAAAAAGAAAGCTTCAACCTGCGCTTTCAACAGGCTACCGGACAGATGGAAAACACCTCGGGCATCAAGGCGGCACGCCGCAACGCGGCCCGTGTGAAGACCATCCTGAACGAAAAAGCTGCTTCCGCAGCCGGCGACGCATAAGGAGCCTGACAGATGCCCAAACGTATCCTTTCCGGCACCGTGACAAGCGACGCCAATGCACAGACCGTGACCGTATCCGTGGAGCGCCGCTTCACCCATCCGGTTCTGAAGAAGACCATCCGTAAGTCCAAGAAATACCGGGCTCACGATGAGAACAACACCTACAAGGTGGGCGACAGCGTGCGAATCGTCGAATGCGCGCCGAAGTCGAAAACGAAACGCTGGGAGGTTCTGGAGGCATAAGCCTGCGAACCTTTCGGTTTGAACGAAACCCTGGGGGGTAGAAAAGAAACAACCCCCAAAGGTCGGGAGAAACCACATGATCCAGATGCAGACCAATCTGGATGTTGCTGACAACTCCGGCGCTCGCCGGGTTCAGTGCATCAAGGTCCTGGGTGGGTCCAAGCGGAAATACGCGAGTGTCGGTGACATCATCGTCGTATCCGTGAAGGAAGCCATCCCCCGCGGCCGCGTGAAGAAAGGCGACGTCCGCAAGGCCGTCGTCGTGCGCACCGCCAAGGAAGTTCGCCGCGACGACGGTACCGCGATCCGTTTCGATCGCAACGCCGCCGTGATCCTCAACAACAACAACGAGCCGGTCGGCACCCGTATCTTCGGGCCGGTGGTTCGCGAGTTGCGCGCAAAGAACTTCATGAAGATCATCTCGCTCGCTCCGGAGGTGCTGTAACCATGGCTGCTAAACTCCGCAAAGGCGACAAGGTCGTCGTGCTGGCCGGCAAGGACAAGGGCCGCGAGGGGACTATCACCTCGGTCGATCCCAAGGCCGGCAAGGCCGTCGTCGACGGCATCAACATGGCCATCCGCCACACCCGCCAAAGCCAGACCAGCCAGGGTGGCCGCCTGCCCATGGCCGTGCCGGTCGATCTGAGCAACCTGGCGTTTCTGGACGAGAACGGCAAAGCGACCCGCGTCGGCTTCCGCATGGAAGGCGACAAGAAGGTGCGTTTCGCCAAGACCACGGGGGACGTGATCGATGCTTGATGCCGCAACCTATACGCCGCGCCTCAAGACGCAGTATGTCGAGACCATCCGCGCCGCTCTGAAGGAAGAGTTCGGCTACAAGAACGACATGCAGATCCCGCGTCTGGACAAGATCGTCCTGAACATCGGCTGCGGTGCCGAGGCCGTGAAGGACAGCAAGAAGGCGAAATCGGCTCAGGAAGACCTGAGCGCGATCGCAGGCCAGCAGGCTGTCGTGACCAAGGCAAAGAAATCCATCGCAGGCTTTCGCGTTCGCGAAGACATGCCGATGGGTGCCAAGGTGACCCTGCGCGGTGACCGGATGTATGAATTCCTCGATCGTCTGATCACCATCGCGATGCCGCGCATCCGCGACTTTCGCGGTGTGTCGGGCAAGTCGTTCGATGGCCGTGGCAACTATGCCTTGGGCCTGAAGGAACACATCGTGTTCCCGGAAATCGACTTCGACAAGGTCGACGAGACCTGGGGGATGGACATCATCATCGCCACCACAGCGAACACCGACGCTGAAGCCAAGGCACTGTTGAAGAACTTCAACATGCCCTTCAACAGCTGATCGCGGGAAGGAACAGACATGGCTAAGAAAAGCATGATCGAACGCGAAAAGAAGCGCGAGCTGCTGGTGGCGAAATACGCCGAAAAGCGGGCCGCGCTGAAAGAGATCGCGAATGACGAAAGCCGCCCGATGGAAGAGCGCTTCAAGGCGCGTCTGAAACTGGCGAAACTGCCGCGCAACAGCTCGGCGACCCGGCTGCACAACCGCTGCCAGCTCACCGGGCGTCCCCACGCCTATTACCGCAAACTGAAAGTCTCGCGGATCGCCCTGCGGGATCTTGGCTCGAACGGCCAGATCCCCGGCATGGTGAAGTCGAGCTGGTAAGGAGGGCATGATATGAACGATCCTATCGGCGATATGCTCACCCGTATCCGCAACTCGCAGATGCGCGGCAAAAGCACCGTGATCACCCCGGCGTCCAAGCTGCGGGCCTGGGTTCTCGACGTGCTCGCGGACGAAGGCTATATCCGCGGCTACGAAAAGGTGACTGGCGAAAACGGCCATCCGGCGCTGGAAATCAGCCTGAAGTACTTCGAAGGCGAACCTGTCATTCGTGAGGTCAAGCGGGTTTCGACCCCCGGCCGCCGCGTCTACATGGGCGTCAAGGACATCCCCTCGGTCCGTCAGGGCCTGGGCGTGTCGATTGTCTCCACCCCCAAGGGTGTGATGTCGGACGCAAACGCACGCACCGCCAATGTCGGCGGCGAAGTGCTCTGCACCGTATTCTAAGGAGGACAGACATGTCTCGTATTGGAAAACGGCCGGTCGATCTGCCCAGCGGCGTCACCGCCAGCGTGTCGGGTCAGACCGTCGAGGTGAAGGGACCGAAAGGCACCCGCAGCTTCAACGCGACCGACGACGTCACCATCACCGTGGAAGACAACCAGGTCCAGATCGCGCCGCGTGGCAAGTCCAAGCGCGCCCGCCAGCAATGGGGAATGTCGCGCACCCAGATCGCCAACCTGGTGACCGGGGTGACCGAAGGCTTCAAGAAAGAGCTGGAAATCCAGGGTGTGGGTTACCGGGCGCAGCTTCAGGGCAATACCCTGAAACTGAACCTCGGCCTCAGTCACGACGTGGATTTCACCGCCCCCGAAGGCGTCACCATCACCGCGCCGAAGCAGACCGAGATCGTCGTCGAAGGCATCGACCAGCAACTGGTCGGCCAGGTCGCGGCGAACATCCGCGAGTGGCGCCGCCCCGAGCCCTACAAGGGCAAGGGCATCCGCTACAAGGGCGAGTATATCTTCCGCAAGGAAGGCAAGAAGAAGTAAGGACCGGACAGATGGCAAACAGCAAAAGAACCCTGTTTCTGAAGCGCCGCCTGCGCGTTCGGAACAAACTTCGCAAGGTCAACGCCGGGCGTCCGCGCCTGAGCGTGCACCGCTCGAACAAGAACATCAGCGTGCAGCTGATCGACGATGTTCGTGGCGTGACCCTGGCCTCGGCCTCGACCCTGGAAAAGGATCTGGGCGTCGTCGGCAAGAACAACGTCGAAGCCGCCACCAAGGTGGGCGTGGCGATTGCCGAGCGTGCGAAGAAGGCGGGCGTCGAAGAGGCCTATTTCGACCGTGGTGGCTTCCTCTACCACGGCAAGGTCAAGGCGCTTGCAGATGCCGCCCGTGAGGGTGGTCTGAAAATCTAAGGTGCAGGCGGCCCCGCGGGGCCGCCTCGATGATCCGGGGGCGCGTGCGCCCACCTGGATTGATGTCTGAACGGTGCCTTCGGCGCCGGTGAAACAGGAGGCCAGCATGGCCAGAGAACCCCACCGGGGCGGGCGTCGCGACCGCGACGAGACCCCCGAATTCGCAGATCGCCTGGTTGCGATCAACCGCGTGTCGAAAACCGTCAAGGGCGGTAAGCGTTTCGGCTTTGCCGCGCTTGTCGTCGTCGGCGACCAGAAGGGCCGTGTCGGCTTCGGCAAGGGCAAGGCGAAAGAGGTGCCCGAGGCGATCCGCAAGGCCACTGAATCCGCCAAGCGCAACATGATCCGCGTGCCGCTGCGCGAAGGCCGCACCCTGCACCACGACATGCAGGGCCGCTGGGGCGCCGGCAAGGTGGTCATGCGCACCGCGCCGGAAGGCACCGGGATCATCGCCGGTGGTCCAATGCGTGCCGTGTTCGAGATGCTGGGCATCAAGGACGTGGTGTCCAAGTCGATCGGCTCGCAGAATCCCTACAACATGATCCGCGCCACCCTGAACGGCCTGCAGAAAGAGCAGTCGCCGCGCAACGTCGCTCAGCGTCGTGGCAAGAAGGTGGCCGACATCCTGCCCAAGCGGGAAGAAGCCCCTGCAGCCGTCGCAGAGGAGGCGTAAACCATGGCCAAGACCATCGTTGTCAAACAGATCGGCTCGCCGATCCGCCGCCCCGCCAAACAGCGCCAGACGCTGATCGGGCTGGGCCTGAACAAGATGCACAAGACCCGCGAGCTTGAGGATACTCCCTCGGTGCGCGGCATGGTCAACAAGATCCCGCATCTGGTGGAAATCGTCGAAGAGCGCGACTGAGCCTCTCTCGTCATCCAAACGAGGCGCCCCGGTCGAAAGGCCGGGGCGTTTTCGTTTCGGGGAGTTTGCTGGCGGAATTGTACAATCGCGCAGGCGGGATGCTCTACTTCCCGCGCAACCGTGCGGTTTCCGCCTCATTGATCAACGGCGGGGTGCCGGTGACGGCCACCCCGAAGAGGTCGGCGGCCTGCTGTGGCGTATAGCGGCCCATCTCGACATCGTAACGCACCGCTTCGGCCGGGCGGGTGAACGGATCGCCGTAGCCGCCGCCGCCGGGGGTGCGCACGTGGACCCGGTCGCCGGGGTGCAGCGGGATGTCCTGATCCTTGGAGAGGAGCGGCGGGGTATAGGCCACACCGCCGCGCCAGACGGTGACTTGGTTCACCGCGCCGTCGCCGCCGCCCAGCACCCCCTGCGGCCCGCTGCGGCCGTGATCCATCACGAAGCTGGCCCGCGCCTCGCCCCGGCGCAGCTCGACCTCGTAGTCGAGGCCGAAGCCGCCGCGATGGTGGCCGGCCCCGCCGGAGCCCTCGTGCAGGGCATAGCGGTGGTAGAGCACAGGAAATGCCTGCTCCATGATTTCCACCGGTGGCGCCTTGGAGATGCCGATGGTGGAGCAGCCGTTGGACAGCCCGTCATGGTCGGCATTGCCGCCATAGCCGCCCCCGGAAATCTGGTACATCACGAAATCCCGCCCGCGCGCCGGATCGTGGCCGCCAAGGGCAAAGTTGCCGCTGGTGCCGGCAGGGGCCGCGGTGACGCGGTCGGGCAGGGGGGCGACGAGGGCGGCAAAGACCGCCTCGGCGATCCGCTGCGATACCTCGGCCGCGCAGCCCGAGACCGGGCGCGGGTAATGCGCGTCAAGGAAGGTGTCCTCGATCCCCGTCACCTCCAGCGGCTCAAACGCCCCGGCGCTCATCGGCACCTCGGGGAAGATGTGGCGCATGGCCAGATAGACCGCGCTGAGCGTGGTGGCGCGGACCGAGTTCATCGGTCCGGCGCAGGGGGCGCTGGAGCCGGCAAAATCGAAGGTCAGCGCGTCGCTCTTGCGGGTGACGGTCAGGGCGATCTTGAGCGGTTCGTTCACCACCCCGTCGCTGTCGATCCAGGCGGTCGCGGAATATCTCCCCTCGGGGATGTCGGCGATGAAAGCGCGCATCTGGGTGGCGGCGCGGCGGCGCAGTTCCGCGATCGCCTCGGTGACGGTGTCGTCGCCATAGCGATCCATCAGCTCGTTCAGCCGCGCCTCGCCCACCAGCAGGGCGGCGGCCTGGGCCTTGACGTCGCCGATGCGTTGGTCGGCGACGCGGATGTTGGAACAGATGATCGCGTAGATCTCGCTGTCCATCTCGCCCTGCTTGAACAGGCGCACCGGCGGCAGGCGCAGCCCCTCTTGCTCGACCGCCGTGGCCGAGGCGGAAAACCCGCCGGGCACCGCACCGCCGGTGTCGGGCCAGTGGCCGGTGTTGGACAGCCAGCAGTAGAGCGCGCCGTTGCGATAGAAGGGCATGGCAAAGCGCACGTCCATCAGGTGGGTGCCGCCAAGGTAGGGATCGTTGACGATATAGATGTCGCCCGGTTGCGGCGCGGGGGTGACCCCGGCGTCGATCCGTTCGATCAACTGCCGGGTGGAATCCTGCATGGTGCCAACGAAAACCGGCAGCCCGCCAGCGCCCTGGGCGATCAGCGATCCGTCCTTGGCCGCGTAAATGCCGTCGGAGCGGTCGTTCGCCTCGGCGATCACGGGGGAGAAGGCGGCGCGGGAAAAGCTGAGGTCCATCTCGTCGCAGACCTGTTGCAGACCGGCCTGGATGACCGAGAGGGTGACGGGATCGAGGTTCATTGGTCCCCTCCGATTTCAACGATGATATTGCCGTCGGAATCGCCCGTGGCGCGGTCGCCCGGTTCGATCAGCAGGGTGGTATCCATCTGCTGGACGATGGCCGGGCCGGTCAGGATGAATCCTTCGGGCAGGTGGTCGCGCCAGTAGACAGGGGTGTCGTGCCAGTCGCCGCCCAGATCGCCTGCCGCGAACCAGACCGGGCGGCGGGACAGCACGGCCTGCTCAAGCCGCGCCTTGCGCCCGGCGGGGTCGATCAGCGCCGAGAGGTCGATCTCGGCCCGGGCGCCGATGACCGAGCAATTGGCGTTCACCAGATTGGCGCGGATGTCGGAGAGCGCGACGCGGAAGCGTTTGAAATACGCCTCCTCGAACAGGCGTTGCAGGGTCTCGGCGGTGACGTCGGGGCGGTCCAGCGGCACCCGCAACAGGTGGGTTTGCCCCTGGAACTGCATGTCGACGCTATAGATGCGGCGGAGGTTGCGGATCTCGATGTTTTCCTTGCCGATCAGCGCCTCGCCCTCGGCGGTCTGGTCGGCGAACACCCGGTGCAGGCGGGCGGGGTCGAGCGTGTCGAGCGGGGTGTTGATCGTGGTCACGAAATCATGGCGCAGGTCAGCTACCACGCAGCCGAGCGCGTTGGTGATGCCGGGGCGGGCGGGGACGAGGACGCGGGGGATCGACAGCTCGCGCGCCAGCGCCGTGGCATGCAGCGGCCCGGCGCCGCCGAAGGCGAACAGGGCAAAGTCGCGCGGATCGGCGCCGAGCGAGACCGAGACCATGCGGATCGCGCCGGCCATTTTCGTATTGGCCATGCGGATCACCGCCGCCGCCGCCTGCGTCGCGTCGAGCCCCAGCGGCGCGCCCAGATCGCGGGCGAAGACATCGCGCACGTGATCCAGGGAAATGCCCCCCTCGACCGCGTTGAGCCCCGCCGGATCGAGCCGGCCCAGCAGCAGATTGGCATCCGAGATCGTCGGGTTTTCGCCGCCGCGCCCGTAGCAGATCGGCCCGGGCATCGCGCCGGAACTTTGCGGCCCGACCTCGAGCAATCCCGCCGGGGTGACCCGCGCGATGGAGCCGCCACCGGCGCCCACGGTGCGCACATCAACCATCGGCACGTGGATCGGCATGGCGTATTCGATCTCGATCTCGTTCGAGACGGTGGGTTCGGCGCCGCGGATCAGGGCGACATCGGTGGAGGTGCCGCCCATGTCATAGGTGATCAGGTTCTCATGGCCCGCGCGCCGCCCGGTATAGGCGGCGGCCATCACGCCGGAGGCGGGGCCGGACATCACGGTTTTCGCGGCCTCCTGCGCCACCCGCGCGGCGCTGACCATGCCGCCGTTGCCGTTCATCACCAGCACCTCGCCGGTATAGCCGTCGGTGGCGAGATGATCGGTGAGGCGCCGGATATAACGGTCGAGCAGCGGTTGCACCGAGGCGTTGACGGCGGCGGTGACGCCGCGCTCGAACTCGCGGCTTTCCGACAGCAGCGCGTGGCCCAGGGTGATGTGATCGTTCGGCCAGATGTCACGCAGGACCTCGGCGGCGCGTTGTTCGTGCGCGGGGTTGGCATAGGCGTGCAGAAAGTGGATCACCAGCGCCTCGCATCCCTCTGCGAGCAGCGCCTCGGCGGCGGCGCGCAGGGCGTGTTCGTCGAGCGGCGTGACGACCGCGCCCGTTGCGTCCATCCGCTCGGGCACCTCGAGGCGCAGGTTGCGCGGGATCAGCGGGGTGAAATCGCCCTTCATCCCGTAGGGCTGCGGCCTTGTGCGGCGGCCCAGTTCCAGCACGTCGCGGAAGCCCCGGGTGGTGATCAGCCCGGTTTTCGACAGCTTGCGCTCCAGAACCGCGTTGGTGGTGGTTGTGGTGCCATGCACGATCAGCCCCAGCGCGGCGAGGTCGCATCCCGCCTCGCGCAGGGCGTTGAGCACGCCGTGGGCCTGGTTGTCGAGCGTGCTGGCGACCTTGGCCAGCCGCACCTGCCCGGTGACCGGGTCCAGTTCCACCAGGTCGGTAAAGGTTCCGCCCACGTCGATGCCGACCACCGCCCCCGAGGTTTCGACTGTCATGCCTGCTCCGCCAAACTTGTTCGCAGACAAATGATCGCCGCAAGCGGGCAGCGCTGTCAACGGCGGTAAATGGCTGCGATCCGTTGAAAAAGGGGAGAAAACGACCTTTCCTTTGCGGAAACCGTCACTAGTATCGCGCCATGATCGATCCTGTTCAGACATGTCGGCGGCGTGCCGCCCGGACCGCCGCTGTCATCACCGCTCTTGCCGTATGCGGCGCGGGTCCCGCGCTGGCCCATGCCACCGAAGGTGGGATCGTGCTGCTGTTGCCGACCGATTTCTACACCGCCGCGGGCGCGGCGGCGGTGGCGCTGACCGTGGTGCTGATGGCGGTGTTGCCCGAGCGGGCGATGTCGCGGATCTTTGCGCCGCTGCCGCTGCCGTTGGTCCGGCCGCCGCGCGGCCGGGCGCCGCAGATCACCAGCCTGCTCTCGGCGCTTTTGTTCCTGGCGCTGCTCTGGCAGGGGGCATTGGGCGAGCGTGACCCGATGGAAAACCCGCTGACGCTGGGGGTCTGGACAGCGTTCTGGATCATGACCGTGGTGGTGCAGGGGGTGGTTTTCGACATCTGGCGCTGGGTCAACCCCTGGTCCGGGCCGGCGGCGGCGCTGCGCGGATTGGGGCTGCGCCCGGTGCTTGCCCTGCCGGCGCGGCTGGGATATGCGCCCGCGATCGCGACCTTTCTTGGCTTCGCCGGTTTTCTGATGGTGGACCCGGCCCCGGCCGATCCGGGACGGCTGGCCTGGGCCGGCGGGCTCTACTGGGCGTTCACCATGCTGGCGACGTTGCTTTTCGGGCCGCGTTGGCTGCGCCGGGGCGAGGGGGTCACGCTGCTGATGCGCAGCTATGCCCGGATGAGCCTGGTGGCGCGCCGCAAGGGTGGGCTGGCGCTGGGGCTGAGCGGCTGGCGGGTACTGCGTGCCCGCGTGCCGCGTGGCGGCTGGGCGGTGTTCATGCTGATGATGCTGGCCTGCGGCAGCTTCGACGGGGTCAACGAAACCTTCTGGTGGCTGGGGGTCTGGGGCATCAACCCGCTGGAGTTTCCCGGCCGCTCGGCGGTGGTGGCGCAGAACCTTGTCGGTCTGCTGGCGGCCAATGCGCTTTTGATCGCGGTGTTCGCCGCGACGGTCAAGACGGGATTGCTGCTGAACCGCTCGACCCTGGGGCTGGGGCCGGCGATGCGGCTGTTCGCGCCGACGGTGTTGCCGATCGCGCTGGGCTATCACATCGCCCATTATTACACCGCCTTCCTGGTCGAGGGACAGTATCTCTGGGCGATGATCGAGATGGCCTTCGAGGCTGGTCACGATCACCAGGGACACGACCATCACGTCACCACCGGATTCTTCAACACCACCGACAGCATGCGCCGGATCTGGCTGACGCAGGCCTCGGCGGTGGTGCTGGGGCATGTGATCGCGGTGATGCTGGCGCATGGGGTCGCGCTGAGGGTGTTTGGAACCGCGCGGCGCGCGCTGCTGAGCCAGGCGCCGCTGGCTTTGTTCATGATCGGTTACACTTTTTTTGGGCTGTGGCTGCTCGCCTCGCCGCGCGGGGTCTGAGCGGGCCGCAAAATACTGGACAGGAGCCGGGCGCCTTTGCACAGTGATGCCACAGACGGCCAGGGACAATGGCCGACAGTGGGGCGTCCGGGTTCCAAGACACGAGGGAAATGAGATGACCAAAATATCCACGAAACAGACGGGAACGACGCGCCGCGGCGCGCTCAAGACGCTGGCGGCCGGTGCCGCGGCGACCAGCCTGCCGCTCTGGGCGCGCTATGCCCAGGCGCAGACATCCGAGCCGATCCGGGTCGGGTTCCAGATGCACCGCACCGGCATCGGCGCCGCCTATGGCCGCTGGTACGACCGCACCACCGAGGCCGCCGCGCGGCTGATCAACGAGGCCGGCGGTATCAACGGCCGGCCGCTGGAGATCGTGGTCGAGGATGACGGCACCGATCCCAAGCGCGGCGCCGAGGTGGTCGAGAAATTCGCCACCCAGCACAATTGCGATGTGGGCTATGGCACGCTGTTCAGCCATGTGGTTGCGGGCTCGGCCCCCCGCGCGGGCGAGCTGAAGCTGCCTTATTTCGTGGTCTCCGAGGGGCATCACGTCGCCTCGGGCGCGCTGAACCGCTATACCGTGCAACCCGGCATCACCGACGTGAAAAGCCAGGTGCAGGCGATGGCGCCCTTCGTGGCGTCGAACCTCGGCAAGAAGGTCACGATGATCTTTCCCGACTATGCCTTTGGCCACGATCACCGTGATTTCTTCTCGGCCGCGATCGAGGCGCAGGGTGGCGAGGTGGTGGCCAAGCTGGCGATCCCGCCGACCGAGACCAGTTTCACCAAGTATTTCCCCAAGATCCCGCGCGAAACGGAAGTGATCTATCACGTGATGGTGGGGCCTGCCGTTCTGACCTTTGTCAAGGAGATGGGCGAATTTTTCGGGCCGAGCCGTCCGGAGATCTTCGGCTTCATCGACAGCCTCGAGGCGGTGGACATCTCCAGCCCCGGGCTGGAATTCCTGGAGGGCACCTATTTCTGGGAAGGCATGCCGCGCTATGCCCAGGCCGAGCAGTCGCCCTATGACAAGTTCTATCGCGAACATGTGGGGGTCGACGACAAGGGCGCCTCGCTGAGCGATGCCAAGGACGTGTCGACCTACGCCCACATGTTCGGCTGCTGGGAGACCCTGTTTGTCATCAAGGCCGGGATGGAGGCCGCGGGATACCAGGGGCCGCAGGACCGGCCCGCGCTGATCGAGGCGGTCGAGGCAATGACCGAGATGCCATACTCGAACGAGCATCCGCAGGGCGCCAAGGTGTTCAACGGCAAGACCCACCAGGTGTTCGGCCCGCAGTACATCAGCAAGCTGGAGGGCGGCATGCTGAAGGTGCAGCACACCACGTCGATCGAGGATGGCTATTATCCTGACGAGGTCGATTACACAAAGATGTCGTTCTGACCGATTGGGGGCCGCCCGTGCCACGACCAAGAATTGCACCGGGCGGCCCTGCCGACCTGCGGGATCTGGACTGTTCTGACTGATGGACTTCGGACCTTATCTGATGCTCGCCTCGCTCGAGGGCGCGGTGACCGCCGCCGTTCTTGCGCTCACCGCCATCGGGCTGAGCCTGGTGTTCGGGGTGATGCGGGTGGTCAATGTCGCCCATGGCGAGTTCTTCATGCTGGGCGCGGTGCTGGCCTGGTGGGTGGCCAGCCACGTCGGCGGGCCGCCCGCGCTGGGTTTTGTCGCGGCGCTGGCGATCGCGCCGCTGGCGGTCGGGGGGCTGGCGGCGCTGGCCGACATGACGGTGCTGAAACGGGTGGCGTATGACCCGGAGCGGACCATCGTGGCGACCATCGGCATCCTCTACATCATCCAGCAGGTCACGCTGATGACCTATGGGCCCGAGGCGCGGCCGGTGGAGCCGCCGTTCAACACGCGCCTGGCGCTGCCCTGGGTCGAATGGGGCGAAAGCGGGCTTCAGTTGTACTGGCCCTGGGGGCTGAGCACCACGAGTTACAAGCTGTTCGTGATCGGGGCGGCGGCGGCGGTGCTGGTCGGCGTCTGGCTGCTGATGGCGCGGACGCGGATCGGGTTGTTGATGCGGGCGACGCAGCTGGACCGCGAGATGGCGCTGGCCTTTGGCATCCCGGTCGAGCGGGTCTATGCCATGGTATTCGGCATCGGCGGGGCGCTGGCAGCGCTGGGCGCGGTGCTGATCGTGCCGATCCAGCAGGCGCATTACCTGATGGGGGGCGATCCGCTGCTGTTGTCGTTCATCGTTGTGATCATCGGCGGGCTGGGCAGCCTGCCGGGCACGGTGGCTGCGGCAGTGCTGATCGGGCTGAGCGACGGGATCATCTCGGTCTTTTTCTCGCCGACGCTGGCCAAGATCCTGGCGACGCTGCTGGTGGCGCTGGTGCTGGTGTTCCGGCCGCAGGGCCTGTTCGGGACGGGGGCGAAATGAGCGACCGGGCCAAAGTGCTGGCGCTGCACGGCGGGCTGCTGGTGTTGCTGTTCGCGTTGCAGTTCGTGCTGCCGGCCTATCACCACGGCAACCTGGCGCGGATCATGGTGTTGGCGAGTTTCGCGGTCGGTTACAACGTGATGTTCGGCTATGCCGGGTTGCTCAGCCTCGGGCACGCGCTGTTTTTTGCCGCCGGCATGTACGGCATGGGGCTGGCGGTGCAGCATGGCGGCGCGGCGCCGGTGCCGGGGCTGCTGGCGGGGATCGCGGCGGCGCTGGCGGTATCGCTGGCGGTGGGGCTGCTGGCGCTGCGCACCGCCGGGGTCGGTTTCATGATCGTGACGCTGATGTTCGCGCAGGCGGGATACCTGACCATCCTGTATTTCGGCACCTATACGCGCGGCGACGAGGGGCTGGTGCTGCAACAGGCGCAGCGGGTGCTCTGGGGGATCGACCTGACCCAGCCCGGCACGCGCTATTTCGCGGCGCTGCTGCTGTTCGCGGTCTGCGTGCTGGCCACTCTGGCGATGGTGCGCGCGCCTTTCGGCAAGGTGCTGATCGCGATCCGCGAGAACGAGGAACGCGCGCGGATGCTGGGCTATGACGTGTTCCGCTACAAGCTGGCGGCGGTGGTGATTTCGGGCGTGATTTCGGGGCTGGCCGGGGCGGTCTATGGGTTGCTGTTCGGCTATGTCGGGGCGACCTTTGCCTCGGTGCAGTATTCGATCTTTCCGCTCCTGTGGGTGCTCCTGGGCGGGGCGGGCACGGTGCTGGGCCCGTTCGTGGGCACGCTGTTCATGTTCTACCTGATCGACCTGTCCAGCGCGGTGACCAGCGCCTACATGCTGGTGGCCGGCGTGGCGCTGGTGCTGCTGACGCTGTTCGCGCCGCAGGGGCTGGTGGGCGAGATCCGCGATCGCATCTGGCGGTGGTTGCCATGACGTTGTTGTCCACGCGCGGGCTGAGCAAGTCGTTCGCCGGGTTGCGGGCGGTGCATGAGGTCGATTTCGATCTGCCCAAGGGCGAGGTGCGGGCGCTGATCGGGCCGAACGGGGCGGGCAAGACCACCTTCGTCGGCCTGCTTTGTGGGCGGATCACGCCGAGCGCGGGGCAGGTGGTCTTCGACGGGCGCGATATCTCGCAACTGCCGGCGCACAGGCGAATCGGGCTGGGCATGGCCTATACCTTTCAGATCACGTCCGTGTTCGCACGGCTGAGCCTCTATGAGAACGTGGCACTGGCCGCCCGCCGGCGGGTGCAGGGCGCGGCGGCGGTGGAGGCCGAGGTGCTGACGGCACTGCGCAAGGTCGGGCTGACCGAGGCGCCGGAGCGGGCAGCGGGCGATCTGAGCTATGGGCATCAGCGCCTGCTGGAGATCGCCATGGGGCTGGTGCAGGCGCCGCGGCTGCTGATCCTCGACGAGCCGACGCAGGGGCTGTCGGACGCCGAGATCGCGGGTTTCAAGGCGCTGGTGCGGGATTTGTCGGCGACCACCACGATCCTGCTGATCGAGCATAACATGTCCGTGGTGATGGAGGTCGCGGACCGGGTGACGGTGCTGAACTTCGGCGAGATCCTGGCCGAGGGCACGCCGCAGGAGATGCACGCCAACGCGGATGTCCAGGCCGCCTACCTGGGGACAGGCTGATGCTGGAACTGGACAAGATCAACGCGGGCTATGGCCGGGCGCAGATTCTGCGCGATCTGTCGCTGCGCGTGGCACCGGGCGAGATCCTGTGCCTGTTGGGTCGCAACGGTGCGGGCAAGACCACCACGATGAAGGCGATCATGGGGCTGTTGCCGTTGATGTCCGGCGCGGTACGGCTGGATGGAGAGGTGATCAGCGCGCTGCCGGCGCACAAGGTGGCCGGCTGTGGCATCGGCTATATCCCGCAGGGGCGGCGGCTGTTCGGCGAATTGACGGTGGCGCAGAACCTGGAGATCGGGCTGCGCGCGGGGGGCTCCGGGCCCGAGGTATTGGAAGACTCGCTGGACCTGTTCCCGCGCCTGCGCGAGCGGCTGGGCCAGCGGGCGCAAACGCTCTCCGGCGGGGAGCAGCAGATGCTGGCGACCGCCCGCGCGCTCTGCCTGAAACCGCGCATCCTGCTGCTCGACGAGCCGACCGAGGGCTTGCAGCCCTCGATGATCGCGGCGATCCGCGATGTGATCGGGGTGATGCGCGACCGCGGCGTCGGCATCCTGCTGGTCGAGCAGCGGGTCGATGCAGTTCTGTCCGTGGCCGACCGGGTGGCCTTTATCGAGAACGGTCGCAACCTGGAAACGCTGGAGGCCGATACGCTGCGCCGTGATCACCGCCTGATCGAGCGGCATCTGGGCGTCTGAACCAGGACGGCCCGGGATCGGCGCGTGCCATCTTGAATAAATTGTCATTTTTGAATATGTCTGCGCGATCAGAGTTGCCGCCGCGTGCCTGTCGTGCGGAGAATTTGGGAGCATCCGGGTTGCGCGCAAGGCAGGCCTCCATCGGGCCAATGGCCGACCCAGTGAGGAGAGATTGAATGGAGATCAAGAAGATCACCGAGGGCCTGTCGGTCAGCCCGCAGATCGTCGCAGCGGACCTGCCCGCGCTCAAGGCGGCCGGGTTCCGTGCGATCATCTGCAACCGCCCGGATGCCGAGGCAGGCGACCAGCCCGGGCACGAGGAGATCCGCGATGCCGCCGCCGCCGCGGGGTTGGAGTTTCGGTTCCTTCCGGTGACGCCGGGCATCGTGACCGATGACACCGCGCGCGCCTTCGGCTCTGCGCTGACCGAACTGCCCGGCCCGGTGCTGGCCTATTGCCGCACCGGCACCCGCTCGACCACCTTGTGGTCGCTGAGCGAGGCGCCGCGGCGGCCGCTGCCCGAGATCCTCGCCCTGGCCAAACTGGCGGGCTATGACATGAATGGCGTGGCGCGCCGCATTGCCAATGGCGGCAAGACGCCCACCGATACCGGCGATGCCAAGTTCGACGTGGTTATCGTCGGCGCCGGTGCCGGGGGCATTGCCGTGGCCGCCAGCCTCAAGTCGCGCAAGCCGGGGCTGGACATCGCTCTGATCGACCCGGCGGACATCCATTACTACCAGCCGGGCTGGACCATGGTGGGCGGCGGCGTGTTCGAGCCGGAAGAGACCGCCAAGACCATGGGCAGCCTGATCCCCAAGGGTGTGCATTGGCTCAAATCGGCCGTCGCCGCCTTCGAGCCCAAGGACAACGCCGTGGTGCTCGACGGCTGCCGGGTGGTGAAATACGACCGGCTGATCGTCTGTCCGGGGCTGAAGCTGGACTGGGGCGCGGTCGAGGGGCTGGAGGAAACGCTGGGCCGCAACGGCGTGACCTCGAACTATCGTTATGATCTTGCGCCCTATACCTGGGAGCTTGTGAAGGACCTCAAGGAGGGGCGGGCGATCTTTACCCAGCCGCCGATGCCGATCAAATGCGCCGGTGCGCCGCAAAAGGCGATGTATCTGTCGGGCGATGCCTGGGCGCGGCGTGGGGTGCTGAAGGATATCGACATCCACTTTGCCAATGCCGGCGGCGTGCTGTTCGGGGTCAAGGATTACGTCCCAGCGCTGGAAAGCTATGTCGAGAAATACGGCGCGCATCTGGATTTCTTCCACAACCTGATCGCGGTCGACGGGCCGGCGAAAAAGGCGACCTTCCGGGTCGCCAAGCCGGATGCGGAGCCCACCACGGTGGAGATGGAGTTCGACATGATGCATGTCTGCCCGCCGCAGGTGGCGCCGGACTTCATCCGGGTTTCGCCGCTGGCCGATGCCGCCGGTTGGGTCGACGTGGATCAGGCCACGCTGCGCCACAAGACGTTCGACAACGTCTGGAGCCTGGGCGACGTGATGAACGCGCCGAACGCCAAGACGGCGGCGGCGGCGCGCATCCAGGCGCCGGTGGTGGCCGAGAACGTGGCCGCCGATATCGACGGCAAGTCGCCGGTGGCGCAATACGATGGCTATGGTTCCTGCCCGCTGACGGTGGAGCGCGGCAAGATCGTGCTGGCCGAGTTCGGCTATGGCGGGGCGCTGAAACCCTCGTTCCCGAAGTGGCTGATCGACGGCACCGAACCCTCGCGCGCGGCCTGGCTGCTGAAGGAAAAGATGCTGCCGCCGATTTATTGGAAGGCGATGCTGCGCGGCAAGGAATGGATGGCCCGACCCGAGAAGATCACCGCCGGCGGGCAGTAGGGCCGCCCGGGTTGGAATTGGGGCCGCTCCGGTTGGGGCGGCCCCACCTTTGGGCGAGAGGCATCTCGCGCTGGTCCGTGGCTTCTATTTGCAGTTGTCCAGGGCGGCGCGGAAGGACCGGCGCAGCGTTTCGTTCGGCTGTCCCGACGCGTCGCGCGCATCGATGTTCGCCTTGGACGGCAACGTCCCGGCAACGGTGACCTTCCAGCCCCCCGGCCCGATCACCACAACCCCTTTGTCCGTGGTGAACATCGCCGCGTCCTCGATCAACCCGCTGGCCATCAGGCAATCAATGACCTTGTTGTCCGGGCGCCCCATCAAGGCGCCGAGCCCCTCGGCGGCGGCCGGCGCGGCCGAGAGCCAGCAGGCCGCAACGACATGGATGAACCGTTTCACCAGTGGACCCCTTCCTGGGTGGCCGGTGTGGGAGACGTCAAAGGCCATGGCCGGCCCCGCTCACCGCCCGAAGTTCGACAGCGCGCGGTAGTCGATGGTTTTCAGAACCTCGAGCATGGTCGCCACATCGCCGCCCTTGGCCTGGACCAGGATGCGGTTGTCGACCAGCCCGGTGATCTCGCCGTCCTGGATCATCATCTTCTGCCGGCCGACGCGCTCGATCTTGGCGCCGATCGCGGCGGCGCTGCCCAGCATGCCGGCCATGGCGCCGACCATCGGGTTGTCGGCCATCAGCGTGACGGTGAAACTGTCCTCGCCGGATTTCTCGAACTCGGCCTCGGCCCCGGTGCCGCCGCCCATCATGGCAAGGCCGGCGCCCATCTCGGTGCTGACCTCGCGGCTCCATCCCTGCGGTGCCTCGGGCAGGAAGGTCACCAGTTCGCCGGTCTTCATCGCCACCAGAAGCTGCTTGGCGTATTCCAGCTCCTCCAACGCATACTTCACGTCGCCGTCCTCATAGGCCTCGATGGCCGAGGTCAGGGTGTCGGTCACCTCGTCGGCCGAGGCGGTGGCGGCGGTGAACGCGGCGGCCGCCGAAAGCAGGAAAAAGCGGATCATCGGACCCTCCAATCAAAAACTGCATCGAATGCCCGGTTACAATGCCGCCGCCGGGCCGCTGGCGCAAGCCGCACCCTTTCCAAGCGGGGCGGCATTTGCCACAGTCGAGAGGAATTTGAAGGTGCGATGATGTAAGTCCAATTCATATCACCTATGTCCCAGGTGGGCGTTGTTGCGCAACTCGCTCCTGAAGGATTCACAACGCGAATCCATGGGGTTAGAAGGGCTGCATGCGGAAGCCTTTAGCCGCCCGCTACCGCACAACGAACTGGTCCGCTTGCAACGCCGCGCTGCGGAAGCGCGGCT
>NZ_JARGPK010000050.1 GCF_029212575.1 Antarcticimicrobium sp. | reverse complement strand
GTCAAACAGGTCTGGATCGCCGCGTCACTGAATTGCTGCTGTCGACCACGCTTGCCGCTCGGCGGCGGCACCCGGATCATCCCGGGATCAAACCAGATCGAAAGCGATCCGCGTTGCTTCAGTGCGGTGTTGTACGAAGGCCAGTTCGCGGTCTTGTACTTCGTTGGCGCCCAGCTGTTCATGCCCTCCAGCTATCACGCTGGATTCACGAGATGAATCCCCTCAACCGATTTGCGCAACAAAGCCCTGCAAATGCTGAAACAGGTGACCTGCCCGCCGCGGGCGCCTCGTTCATGACGAGTGTCCGCCGGTCGGTGGTGTGATCCCCGACGCCGGGCCACAGGAAACCAACGGTTAACCAGCCGGACCGGATTGTTTTGACCTTGCTTCGTCTTTGTGGCTGGTAGAAGCGCGGTTTTTCGAGTGGAGCGACAGCATGGTTTGGCTGGCAGGCTTGCTTGGCCTCGTCGCCATCGGCGGCGTTGCCCTGGCAGATATTTTTTCCGATGACGACGAGGACATCGGCGAGGACTCGGACTCCGACCTTGACGCGGAGGTGGCGGAAACCGCCCTGCCGCTGGAGGAGGACGGGTCCGGCGGGTTTGACCTGACCGGCGGTCCGGGAACCGATTTCCTCTCCGGCAGCGCCGGGGATGACAGGCTCGCCGGGGGCGCCGGGCAGGACCAGCTCAACGGATACGAAGGGGACGACCGGCTCTCGGGCGGCGAGGGGGACGACATCCTTTATGGCGAGGACGGTGCGGATGCGCTGTTTGGCGGCGGCGGCGAGGATATCCTGCACGGCGGCTATGGCGGGGACGATCTGCGCGGGGATGCGGGCGAAGACCAGCTTTTCGGCCATGCCGGGGACGACACCCTGGACGGCGGGTTCGGGGCCGACCGGCTGGATGGCGGGCTTGGCGACGATGTGCTGATGGGCGGGATCGGCGACGACGCGCTGCAGGGGGCCGGGGGCGACGACATGCTCGACGGCGGCGCCGGGGCCGATACCCTGTTCGGCGGCTGGGGCGACGATACCCTCAACGGGGTGGAACCGGCGGGCAGCGATCCCGACAGCGATTTCCTGAACGGCGGCGGTGGCGCCGACACCATCGTGGCGGGCTCCGGCGACGTGGTCACCGGGGGCGAAGAGGGCGACAGTATCGTGCTGGGCGGTTGGATCCATGGCGGTGCGGCGGCGGAGCTGACCGATTATGACCCGGAGGAAGACCAGCTGTACCTGGTCTGGGATACCCAGGCCGAACCGGACCCGGAGATCGAGGTGGTGGCCGATCCGGTGACCCCGGGGCTGAGCCACATCGTGGTGAACGGATCCGAGTTGGCCAGCCTGCAGGGCGGCGACGGGGTGACGGCGGGCGACATCCGGCTGGTCGATCACGCCAAGGCGGCCGGTCTGGGGCTGATCGCCGGTTAGGCGCGAAGAATTTCCCTTTGCATTCGAACAGAATCCGCTTATACGCCCGCATCCGGTCCGGCAACGGGGCTTCCCCGCCTGGACCGGTGCACTCTCCATGGGCCTGTGCTGGACGACATCCCGGCCTGCGCCATTCACTCTAACTCTTAAAGGAGACCCCGATGTCGATTACCGCCGAAGAAAAGACCCGGCTGATGAAGGAATTCGCGACCAAGGAGGGCGACACCGGTTCGCCCGAGGTTCAGGTTGCGATCCTGAGCTCGCGCATTTCCACGCTGACCGAGCACTTCAAGACCCACAAGAAAGACAACCACGGCCGCCGCGGCCTGCTCAAGATGGTCGCCCAGCGCCGCAAGCTGCTGGATTACCTCAAGGGCAAGGAAGAAGCCCGGTATCAGGACCTGATCCAGCGCCTGGGCCTGCGCCGCTAAGGCAGCTCTTGAATCCGTTGCGATCAACCGCGTCCCCGCCGGGGGCGCGGTTTTTCTTTGTGGGGCGCCTCCACTGCCTTGCCGCCGTTCCTTCACTCAACCGTGCAGGTTTTCCGACCAAGGGTATCCCGCCGGAGGAACCGGCCCCCGCGGTTATTGCGGGTTAACCGGTTGCCTTCAATGCGTACTCTTCATCCTGGCATTTTTTCAGCGCGACCGAGAACATCGTGCCCTTGCCGCTGGTGCTGTCGCATTCAATCGTGCCGCCGTGATCCTCTATGATCGCTTTGACGATGGACAGGCCAAGGCCGGCCCCCCCGGAGGCCCGTCTGTCTGACATGTCTGCCTGGGTAAACTTCTCGAAAACTCTGGACCGAACCTCTTCCGGCATACCGATTCCATAATCCTTGATCAGGACCAGGACGGTTTCTTCCTCGACATGCAGCGAAACTTCGACCTTCCCTCTCTGGATAGAAAATTTCACCGCGTTGGACAGAAGGTTCTTCATGGCCTGGCGAAGTCGATGCCTGTCACCGATCACCCACACCGGCCCTTCTGTGCCAAAGAAGAATACCCGGACATCCTTTTCTTTGAAGGGTCCGGCAACCACCCCGATCGCATCCTCTATCACCTGAGACAAGTCAACTTTTTCCAGACTTGAAATCGTTTGTCCGTTTTCGATTGCTTGTGCATCCAAAAGGTCACCGATCAGTTCCTCAAGCCGGATACGGCTTCTGTCCGCGACACGAAACAGGTTGAGTGCCTTTTCCGGGATGTCTCCGGCATATCCGGATTTCAACAAATCAATTGCCCCCTTCAACGTGGTCAACGGCGTCTTGAGTTCATGGTTCATATTGGCAATGAACTCCGACTTCGCCTTCTCCGCCTGGAGAGTTTCGGACATATCACTGATAATTGTGATGAATCTTGCGCGCCTGCCGTCAGGGTTGACGAGCTGCACTCTGAACTCTACGGGGCGTTTCATCCCCTCCGGCGACGTCATGTTTCGCCTGAAAATGACATTCTGCTTCTCGCCGCTCGTAAGGCTGTTCAACACTTCGAGGAACTCCTCTTTCTTGAACTCGTTCGTCACGTCCAGGGGTGTTTTCTGGAAGAATTCGGCACTGTCCAGGCGCCAGTACTCTTGCGCCTTTTTGTTCACGTAGAAAAATCTCAACGTGTCGGCCCAGAACATGTAAACCTCGGCATCTGAAAGATCGAAGGTCTCTTGCTGCGCCCGCGTCTCTTCAGCCGCCTTTTCCCTTGAAATATCCGTCCTTATTGAAACATACTCCACCGGTCTGCCGGCTCCATCCAGACGGGGAACAATTGTTGCCTTCACCCAATATGGTTCCCCGGTCTTTTTGATGTTCTTTATCTCACCGGTCCAGGTTTTACCGCCCACGATTGTTCGCCACATTTCTGCATAGAACTCGGGCGGATGGGCATCGGATTTCAGGATCCGGTGATCGTTTCCCATCAGTTCCGACTTCGAATAGCCGCTGCATTCGACGCATTTGTCGTTGACATAGGTGATCCTGCCCTTGGCATCAGCGACGCTGACGATCGCATGCTGGTTGAGAACATGGGCCAGAATGTCGCCGCGCTGCGTTTCGCCGCCTGCGGAAGATGCCTCGAGAAACTCCTGATCGGAGACTGGGGAATCAGCAGCGGGTGCCGCAGCATTCGGCCGATCCGAAAAAGATTTGGAAATGCTCTCAGGGTGTTTTTTCTTCATTGCCGCCTCCAGGGACGTTTTGACGAAAATTCGATCACAGCTCTTCATGTGAAAACAATGTGTTCTTTCTATGAAGACTTTCATAGCTGCGACAAAATGCACCTCCCCGAATTATGAACTTCCTCCATTTACTGTGGCGCCGCCACGCGGTCGTGGAAAACGAGGGGCTGAGCCGAATCCGGTTCGACCAGGCGGCGGGGGCAGGACCTGCAGGCCGACACCCCCCTGCTATCCATCCTTTCCAAAGGGCCCATTCTCCTGTATGGCCCGCCCATCTCAGACGTTGTGCCCGGACCCCGGCACTCGAATGGAAGATAGCAAGGGGTCGGCGGCAATGGGGCCGCCACGCAAACGGGAGACCCGGAAGGCCGGGAGTGCTCCCAAACAGGATACGATGATGTTCAATGTAACGACGAAATCTATCGAGTGGGGCGAAGAAACCCTCACTCTGGAAACCGGCAAGGTTGCCCGCCAGGCCGACGGTTCGGTCATCGCCACGCTGGGCGAGACCCGGGTGATGGCCAATGTGACCTTTGCCAAGGAACCCAAGCCCGGTCAGGATTTCTTTCCGCTGACCGTGCACTACCAGGAAAAATATTACGCTGCCGGCAAGGTGCCCGGTGGCTTTTTCAAGCGCGAGGCGCGTCCGACCGAAAAGGAAACGCTGACCGCGCGGCTGATCGACCGCCCGATCCGCCCGCTGTTCGTCCCCGGCTTCAAGCATGAAGTGCTGGTGATGTGCACCGTGCTGAGCCACGATCTGGTCAATGACCCCGATATCGTGGCAATGATCGCCGCCAGCGCCGCGCTGACGATCTCCGGCGTGCCCTTCATGGGGCCGATCGCGGGCTGCCGCGTGGGCTATGTGGATGGCGAATACATCCTCAACCCCGAAGTCGAGGATATGCACGGGCTGCGCAACAACCCCGAGCAGCGCCTCGACCTGGTGGTCGCCGGCACCAAGGACGCGGTGATGATGGTCGAATCCGAGGCCTATGAGCTGTCGGAAGAGGAGATGCTGGGCGCCGTGACCTTCGCGCACGAGCAGATCCAGCCGGTTCTCGACCTGATCATCGACCTGGCCGAAGACACGGCGAAAGAGCCCTTCAACTTCCAGCCGCCGGATTACTCCGCGCTGTTCGACGCGGTCAAGGCTGCGGGCGAAGACAAGATGCGCGCCGCCTATGCCATCACCGACAAGCAGGAGCGTCAGGCCGCTGTTGCCGCCGCGAAAGAGGCGGTCCGCGCCGCGCTGAACGACGAGCAGCTTGAGGATCCGAACCTCGGCGCCGCGCTGAAAAAGCTCGAGTCGACCGTGCTGCGCGGCTCGGTCGTCAAGGACGGCAAGCGGATCGACGGCCGCGCCCTCGATCAGGTTCGCCCGATCGTGTGCGAAACCGGGCTGCTGCCGCGGACCCATGGGTCGGCGCTGTTCACCCGTGGCGAAACCCAGGCGCTGGTCGTGACCACCCTGGGCACCGGCGATGACGAACAGTTCATCGACGCGCTGCACGGCAACTTCAAATCGAACTTCATGCTGCACTACAACTTCCCGCCCTACTCGGTCGGCGAAGTGGGTCGCGTGGGTGGTCCGGGCCGTCGCGAGATCGGCCACGGCAAGCTGGCGTGGCGGGCGTTGCAGGCGGTTCTGCCGGCCTCGACCGACTTCCCCTACACCCTGCGCCTGGTGTCCGAGATCACCGAATCGAACGGCTCGTCCTCGATGGCGTCGGTCTGCGGCGGTTCGCTGTCGATGATGGATGCGGGCGTGCCGCTGAAATCGGCCGTGGCCGGTGTGGCGATGGGCCTGGTGCTGGAGGACGACGGCTCCTACGCGGTGCTGACCGACATTCTTGGCGACGAGGATCACCTCGGCGACATGGACTTCAAAGTCGCCGGCACCGAAGAGGGCATCACCTCGCTGCAGATGGACATCAAGGTCGCCGGCATCACACCGGAGATCATGCAAAAGGCGCTGGCCCAGGCCAAGCAGGGCCGGATGCACATCCTCGGCGAGATGAACAAGGCGCTGTCCGGCACCGGGTCCTTCTCGGTCCATGCGCCGCGCATCGAGACCATGCAGATCCCCACCGACAAGATCCGTGAAGTGATCGGCTCGGGTGGCAAGGTGATCCGCGAGATCGTCGAGGTCTCGGGCGCCAAGGTCGATATCAACGACGATGGCGTGATCAAGATCGCCAGCCCAAACAACGACTCGATCCAGAAGGCCTATGACATGATCCATTCGATCGTGGCAGAGCCGGAAGAGGGCAAGGTCTACAAGGGCAACGTCGTCAAGATCGTCGATTTCGGCGCCTTCGTGAACTTCTTCGGCAAGCGCGACGGGCTGGTCCATGTCAGCCAGATCGAGAACCGCCGCCTGAACCACCCCTCGGACGTTCTGAAAGAGGGCCAGGAGGTCTGGGTCAAGCTGCTGGGCTTCGACGACCGCGGCAAGGTCCGCCTGTCGATGAAGGTGGTCGATCAGGAGACCGGAGAAGAGGTTTCTCCCGAGAAGAAAGAGGAAGCGGCGGACTGATCCGCCCCCCTCTGACACGCATGAGAAGCCCCGGCATCGCTGCCGGGGCTTTTTCGTTTTCCGCATCCCCGTTATGACACCCCCATGCATTCGCTGATCATCCACATGTCCGCCAGCACCACGCGGCGCCCGAATGCCGAGGCGCTGCTGCGCACCCTGCCCGATGCGCAACTGGTCGAGGCGGTCGACGGGCGCGATCCGGCGCAGGTCACCGGCGTGACGATTCGGCCCGGCGATGCCCATGCCCCGGCCTATCCCTTTCCGCTTTCCCCCGGCGAGATCGGCTGTTTCCTCAGCCATCGCCGCTGCTGGCGGCGCATCCTGGCCGAGGGGTGGGAGTATGCGCTGATCGTCGAGGACGATCTCGAAGTGGACCCGGGCAGGCTGCGGCTTGCACTGGACCTGATCGCGCAACAGGCCACGCCCGACAGCTACATCCGCCTGCCGGTCAAGGCGCGCGAAAAACCGGCACGGGTGCTGGCCGAAGAGGCGGGGCTGGCGCTGGTCCTGCCCAGGGTGATCGGGTTGCAGACCGTTGCACAGGTGGTCGGGCGCGGCGCCGCCGAGCGGTTGCTCGCCGCGACCGCGACGATCGACCGCCCGGTCGACACCCTGCTTCAGATGCATTGGATCACCGGCCAGCCGGTCCACAGCCTGTTGGGCAGCGGCGCGCGCGAGCTGACGGCGGATCTGGGCGGCTCAACGATTCAAAAGAAAACCCGCACCGGCAGCAAGCTGGCGCGGGAATTCAAACGGGCCGCCTATCGGGCGCAGGTTGCCCTGCGCCCGCAGCACCCGGCTTAGTCCGGGTTCTTGGCAAAGCGCAGGTAGGGCAGCTTTTTGTCCAGTTTGCCGAACTTGGCCTCGGCGGCGGCATCATCCAGCGCCAGCCCCACGATCACGTCCTGACCCGCAGTCCAGTTGGCCGGGGTGGCCAGCGGCTGCTGGTAGGTGCGTTGCAGACCGTCCAGCGCGCGCAGCACCTCGGCAAAGTTGCGGCCCACGGTCATCGGATAGATCATCATCAGCTGGATCTTCTTGTCCGGGCTGATGATGAAGACCGAGCGGACCGAGGCGCTGTCGGCGGCGGTGCGGCCATCGGGCAGATAGGCCTCGGCGGGCAGCATGTCGAAGGCTTTCGACACCGCCAGATCCTGGTCGGCGATGATCGGGAATCCGGCCTTGGCACCGGCAAACCCCTCGATGTCGGATTTCCACTTCACGTGCTCGTCGGCGGCATCCACGCTGAGGCCGATGACCTTGGTGCCGCGCTTTTCCCACTCGTCGGCCAGTTGGGCAACGGCGCCGAACTCGGTGGTGCAGACCGGCGTGAAATCCTTGGGATGGCTGAACAGGATGGCCCAGCTGTCACCGATCCAGTCGTGAAAACTGATCTCGCCCTGGTCGGTCATGGCGGTGAAATTGGGAACGATATCGTTTATACGAAGACCCATGTTACTCTCCTCTGGTTGAAATTCGGGGTGGTTGTTCCGGTCGGAACTTATCGCGTTTCGGAGGCAATGTAAGGGCAGGCAAGCCGCGTTGCATCCCCTGACTTGTCCCCAAAGGTCAGCGGTGACACATTGGCGCGGAATCGCTGACCGCACGGTCAGGAGAACCGCCGAGTTGGGAGAACCGGACATGATCGAGAAACGCAATTTCTACATCAACGGCCAATGGGTCGCCCCGTCGCCGCCGAACGATCACCAGGTTATCGACCCATCGACCGAAGAGCCCTGCGCGGTGATCTCGCTGGGCGGGCAGGCCGATACCGACGCCGCCGTCGCCGCCGCCACGGCGGCGCTGCCGGGCTGGATGGCCACCCCGGTCGAAGAGCGCATCGCGCTGGTCGAGAAACTGATCGAGGTCTACAAGACACGCGGCGAGGATCTGGCCCAGGCGATGACCGCCGAGATGGGCGCGCCGATCGACATGGCCCGCACCCAGCAGGTCGGCGCCGGCATCGGCCACCTCAAGAATTTCGTGCGCGCCGCAAAGGCATTCCAGTTCGACCGGCCGCTGGGCGATCACGCCCCCAACGACCGCATCATCTTTGAGGCGGTGGGCGTCGCGGCCCTGATCACCCCGTGGAACTGGCCGATGAACCAGGTCACGCTCAAGGTCGGCGCGGCGGCCATCGCCGGCTGCACCATGGTGCTGAAGCCGTCGGAGGAAAGCCCGCTGAACGCCATGGTCTTTGCCGAGATGATCGACGAGGCCGGCTTTCCCGCGGGGGTCTTCAACCTGGTGAACGGCGACGGCCTGGGCGTGGGCAACCAGCTTACCGGGCATCCCGACGTCGACATGGTCAGTTTCACCGGCTCCACCCGCGCCGGCATCGCGATCTCCAAGAACGCTGCCGACACGCTGAAAAAGGTGCACCTGGAACTGGGCGGCAAGGGCGCCAACGTGATCTTTGCCGATGCCGACGACAAGGCGGTCAAGCGCGGCGTGATGCACATGATGAACAACACCGGCCAGTCGTGCAACGCGCCCAGCCGGATGCTGGTGCAGGCCGAAATCTATGACCAGGCGGTCGAGATCGCGGCGGAAACCGCCAACAAGCTCACCGTCGGCAACGCCCATGAGGAAGGCCGCCACATCGGCCCGGTGGTCAACAAGACCCAGTGGGACAAGATCCAGGGCCTGATCGAGAAGGGCATCGCCGAGGGCGCCCGCGTGGTCGCCGGTGGCCCGGGCCTGCCCGAGCAGTTCAACAAGGGCTTTTACGTGCGCCCCACCGTTTTTGCCGACGTGACCCCCGACATGACCATCGCCCGCGAGGAAATCTTCGGCCCGGTGCTGTCGATCATGAAGTTCGACAGCGAAGAGGACGCCGTCGCCCTGGCCAATGATACCGAGTACGGGCTGACCAACTATGTCCAGACCCAGGACGGCGCCCGCGCCAACCGCATGGCCCGCGTCCTGCGCTCGGGCATGGTCGAGATGAACGGCCAGCCGCGCAGCGCGGGCTCGCCCTTCGGCGGCATGAAGAAATCCGGAAACGGGCGCGAGGGCGGCATCTTCGGGATCGAGGATTTCCTAGAGGTCAAGGCGGTCAGCGGCTGGACCCCGGAGTAACCATCGCCGCAACGATACTGCTTCGGAAAGCCGCCCCGACGGGCGGCTTTTTTCGTGGAGCCATCTGTGCCGCAACTCCGGATGCCTCGAAATGCCCGCGAATCCGGGCCTCCCATGACCGGAGGCAGTTTTTCGTGTATCCTCGCCCCATAGCCACAAGTTCATTGTTTCACCCGGGGGGGGGGTGCACCATGGCCAAAATCAATGGAACCGACAAGAACGACGCGCTGGTCGATACGCTGGGCGACGACACGATCTATGCCAAGGATGGCAACGACAGCGTCCGGATCACCAACGGCGTCGATTACGCCAGCGGCGGCACCGGCGAGGACAAGCTGATCATCCGCTGGGGCGATACCGCGCTGCACGGCGAGGTGTACAACACCACCTCCTCGCACGGGTTCGTCGGCACCAGTTTCGACGTCTCGACCCGGTCGGTGGATTTTCCGCTGCGCAGTTTCCAGCATCTCGATGTCGCGCTCGGGTCCGGCGATGACCTGATCCATGCCACCCCGAACCGCTGGGACATCGTCGATGGCGGCGACGGGACCGATTTCTGGATCGATTCCTTTTCCTCTCTCGCGACCGGGATGACCTTCGATGTCAGGCGCATGGCCAGCGACGGCGGCCTCGCGCTGGATGACGGCTCGATCATCCGCAACATCGAGCGTGTCGATCTGCTGCTGACCGGGGGCGATGACGTCTTTCGCGATTTCGGCGCCTTCGACGACGAGGTTTCCGCCGGCGCGGGCGACGACAGGGTCCAGGTCTCGGACGGGATCGATTACGTCAGCGGCGGCGATGGCGACGACACGCTGATCGTGAAATGGGGCGACGCGACCGAGGATGCCGAGCTTCACAACACCACCTCCTCCCACGGTTTCGTCGGCAACAGTTTTGCCTCCTCCTCCCGCTCGGTGGATTTCCCGCTGCGCAGTTTCGAACACGTCGATGTCCGCTTCGGCAGCGGCGACGATGTCTTCCACGGCCGGTTTAACCGCTGGGACAAGGTGAACGGCGGCGCCGGCATCGACAAATGGACCGACAGTTTGTCATCGCTTGAGTCCGGCGTGAACGTGCTGATGAATAAGATCGCCAGCGCGCGCGGCCAGAAATTCGACGACGGATCGGTGGCGAGGAACGTGGAGGTGGTCGATCTCACGCTGACGGCGCACAAGGACCGGTTCAGGGATTTCGGCGCCCACGATGATACGGTCCATACCGGAGCTGGCGACGACAGGATTACCCTGTCGGGCGGCGATGACTACATCCACGGCGGCAGCGGAACCGATGTTCTGAAGCTGCTGTGGCGCGATGCCGGGACCGACGCCACCCTCTACAACTCCGGTTCGACCCATGCCTTTGTCGGCGCCAGCTGGGGCAGCTCGACCCGCCGGGTCGATTTCGAGGAGATCGAAAAACTGGTCGCCAAGCTCGGTCGCGGCGATGACACCGTCATTCTCGGAACCGGGAACGACACGGTCCGGGCCGGCGGCGGCTCCGATACCGTCGAGGCGGGCGGCGGCAACGACAAGATCTTCGGCGAGGCCGGTGGCGACACGCTGGACGGCGGCAATGGCGATGACACGATCACCGGCGGCGGTGGGCATGACGAGATCCAGGGCGGCGCCGGCGACGACCGGCTTGTCGGCAACGGCGGCAACGACCGGCTCGACGGCGGCAGCGGTGACGACATCCTGACCGGCGGGTCGAAACGGGACACCTTCGTTTACGCCGAGGGCCACGACGTGATCACCGATTTCCGCAACAACAGGGACACCATCGAACTGGACGCGTCTGACCTTGGCATCTCCGGCCTGACGGTCGACGAGGTGCTGGACCTCGCCGAGGTGATCGGCGGCGACACGGTTTTCGATTTCGGCGGCGGAAATGTTCTGACCCTCTCCGGATTTACCCGAATCGCCCAGTTGAGCGACGATCTCGTCCTGGCCTGACGCCAGTCGCGCCCCGGACGCAGCCGTCATATCGCAGGCGGCTTTCCCGCTGGCCTCGGGTCCGGCCGATGCGCTATTGCGGGGCCAAGGAAAGGACCGCCCCCGATGATCACGACCCGCCTGCACGGACGCCTTGGAAACCAGATGTTCCAATACGCCGCCGCGCGCGGGCTGGCCGCGCGGATGGGCGTCGCCGTGGCACTGGACACGCGCGAGGCCCTGCGCCGGGGCGAGGGGGTGCTGACGCGCGTGTTCGACCTGCCGCTGGCCGAGCCCCTGAGCCTTCCGCCGGATCGCCACGACCGGCTGCTGGCCTATGCGCTGTGGCGCGTACTGGGACGCCCGCCACGGTTCTGCCGCGAACGCGGGCTCGGCTACAATCCCGCCTTCGCGGAGTGGGAGGACGGCACATACCTGCACGGCTACTGGCAGAGTGAGAGATATTTCGCCCATGCCGCCGACGACATCCGGCGCGACTTCGCCTTTCCCGATTTCAGCACCGCGCAGAACGCAGAGATGGCCGAGAGGGTCGAGGCGGGCAATTCGATCTCGCTGCATGTGCGGCACGGCGATTACCTGACGCTGAACGCGCACGCGGTCTGCGACCAGGCCTATTACACCCGCGCGCTGGAGCGGCTGATGGAAGAGATCGAGGGCACGCCGACCGTCTTCGTCTTTTCCGACGATCCGGACTGGGCCAAGACCAACCTGCCGCTGCCGGTGCAAAAGGTGGTTGTCGATTTCAACGGCCCCGAGACGGATTTCGAGGACATGCGGCTGATGTCGCTGTGCCGCCACAACATCATCGGCAATTCGTCGTTTTCCTGGTGGGCGGCCTGGCTCAACACCAACCCGGGCAAGCGGGTGGCCGGCCCGGCGCGCTGGTTCGGTGACCCGAAGATGCGCAACCCCGACATCCTGCCGGAGGATTGGCTGCGGATCGAGGTGTGAGGCTCAGAACGGCGCCTTGGCCCGGATCTTGAGCGATACGCCGCCCTCGGGGTTCTTGATCCGGAGTTCCTCGGAATGCAGCATCAGGCGCGGAAACTCGCGCGCCGCCCCCGTGGCATAAAGCGGATCGCCCAGGATCGGGTGGCCCAGCGCCAGCATGTGCACGCGCAACTGGTGGCTGCGCCCGGTCTTGGGGAAAAGACGCACGCGGGTTTCGCTCTCGCCGTATTTCAGCACCTTCCACCCGGTCTCGGCCGGCTTGCCGGTCTCGTGACAGACCTTTTGCAGCGGCCGGTTGGGCCAGTCGACGATCAGCGGCAGATCGACGATGCCCTCCTTCGGCTCCAGCCGGCCCCGGACGCGGGCAACATAGGTCTTTTTCGTCATCCGCTTTTCGAACTGCAGCGACATGTGCCGCTGCGCATAGGGGGTCAGGGCAAAGACGATCACGCCCGAGGTGTCGCGGTCCAGCCGGTGCACCAGTAGCGCGTCGGGAAAGGCGGCCTGCACCCGGCTCAGCAGGCAATCGGCCAGATGCGCGCCCTTGCCCGGCACCGAAAGCAGGCCGGCGGGCTTGTTCACCGCGACAAGCTGCGCATCCTCGTAAAGAATCTCCAGCGGATCGGTTGGGGGATCATAGTCGCTCATGCCTCCGCGTCGTAACGCACCCCGCCCTGACGTCAAGCTTGCCGCCCGTTCCCGGCACCGCCAAGCTGGCGGCAACCGGAAAAGAGGAGCCCCCGAGATGACCGCAGAGCTGCACCCCGACATGCACCCGACCATCGCCCAGGCGCTGGAAATCGTCGCCTCGGGCGATCATGAGCGGATTGCACAGATCCTGGCCGAAAACGTACAATTCCTGCCGCCGACCTACTGGGCCACCTGGACCGGACGCGACCCGGTCGCCGCAGTTCTGGGACACGTCGGCCAGGTGTTCAGCGACTTTCGCTATCGCCGGGTCATGGGATCGGGCAGCGACTGGGCGCTGGAGTTTCAGTGCAAGGTCGGCGATCTCGACGCGGTGGGCGTGGACCTGATCACGCTGAACGCCGAGGGGCTGATCGAGACCTTCGAGGTGGCGATGCGCCCGCTCAAGACCGTCGCTGCCCTGCGCGAGGCGATGAACGCGCGGGTGATGAGCGATCCGCGGTTCCTGAAGTACCGCGAGGCGCTGTCGTAAACGCCTTCAGCTTTTGCGGCGACGGCGCGCCTGACGCAGAATCGCCGCGGAATAGAGCACCAGCGCCGCCCAGATCATCGGAAAGGCGATCATCCGGGCATGCCCCATCGGCTCTTCAAAGACGAAAACGGCGACCAGAAAGATCATTGTCGGCGCGATGTATTGCAGGATGCCGATGGTCGAAAGCCGCAACAGCTTTGCCCCATTGGCATAGGTGATCAGCGGCACCGCCGTGATCACGCCGCAGCCCAGCAGCAGCGCGGTATCGCCCGCGCTCGCGGCGAAATGCCCGGCACCGGTGGCGCCCAGATAGCCTGCGTAGCCCAGCGCCGGGATCAGCAGGATCAGCACCTCGAGCAGGAAGCCCTGGTTGGGGCCCACCGGTAGCCATTTCTTGAGAAAGGCGTAGAACCCCCAGCTCAGCGTCAGGCCAAGCGCCGCCCAGGGCAGACCGCCGGCCTCGACCGTCAGGACCACGACGGCGGCGAAGGCCAGGCCGATGGCGGTGACCTGCGCCCGGTCCAGCCGCTCGCGCAGCAAGACCGCGCCGAGGAACACGCTGAACAGCGGGTTGATGTAATAGCCCAGCGCCGCATCCAGCGCATGGCCGGTCGAGACCGCCCAGACATAAACGAACCAGTTGACGGTAATCAGCGCCGCGGTCAGGCAGGCCATGGCCAGCGTGCGCGGGCTGCGCAGCGCGGCGCGCAGGTCATTGGTGCGGCGCAGCACGATCAGCAGGCCCGCCGCCACCGGCACCGACCAGATTACCCGATGTGCCACCACCTCGAGCGCGGGGATATGCGACACCGCCTTGAGATAGAGCGGCAGGACCCCCCACATCACATAGGCCGAGACGGCAAACACCAGCCCCTGCGGCGTGTCGATGTTTTCGATGATCCGGGGGGTGGTTTTCGACACCATCGCGCGCTCCTCCTGCCCCCGACGCTTTAGGTCAGCGCCGGGGGACGTGCAATGGCGACGGCGCGTCGGTCGATACTCCGGTCAGGCGCGCACGCGTTCCGACTTGGGATCGTACATCGGTTTCAGCGAGACCTCGGCGGCAACGCGGGTGCCGGCCACGTCGATCTCGTAGCGCGAGGCCAGCACCTGCTGCGCGGTCTCGCCGGCGCAGGGGACATAGCCCATCCCGATCGCCCCGCCCAGGTGGTGGCCATAGGCGCCGGAAGACAGGTAGCCGACGATCTGGCCGTCGCGCAGAACCGGCTCGTTGTGATAGAGCAGCGGTTCGGGATCGGTCAGGCGGAACTGGACCAGCCGCCGCTCCAGCCCGGCCTCCTTCTTGCGCAACACCGCATCGCGGCCGATGAAATCGGGCTTGTCGGTCTTGACGGCAAAGCCAAGCCCGGCCTCCAGCACGTGATCCTCGCAGGTGATGTCATGACCGAAATGGCGGAACGCCTTTTCGATCCGGGCGCTATCCATCATGTGCATCCCGCAGAGTTTCAGGCCCATCCCCTCGCCGGCCTGCCAAATGGTTTCAAAGACATGGGCGGCCATGTCGGAACTGACATAGATCTCCCAGCCCAGCTCGCCCACGTAGGACACCCGATGCACGCGGGCCAGGCCAAGGCCCAGCTCGATCTCCTGCGCGGTGCCGAAGGGGTTGGTTGCGTTGGAGAAGTCATTGGGCGAGACCACCTGCATCAGCTTGCGCGCATCGGGTCCCATCACCGCCAGCACCGCCTCGCCCGCCGTCACGTCGGTGATCACCACGCGATAGTCGCCCAGGTGGCGACGCAGCCAGGTCTCGTCGGCCAGCCGCGTGGCGGCGGGGGTGACGACAAGATAGGCGGTCTCGGACAGGCGGGTGACGGTCACGTCGGCCTCGATCCCGCCGCGCGCGTTAAGAAACTGGGTATAGACGATCTTGCCCGCGGGCACCGACATGTCGGCACCGCAGACATGGTTGAGGAAGCCCTCGGCGTCGGGCCCCTCGATACGCAGCTTGCCAAAGCTGGTCATGTCGTACAGGCCGATCCCGCTGCGCACCGCCGCCAGTTCCTGCGCCACGTTGTCAAAGAAGGTCTGCCGTTTCCACGAATACGCGTACTCGGCCGCCTGACCGGGCCGGGCGAACCAGTTGGCCCGCTCCCACCCCGCCAGTTCGCCAAAGACCGCGCCACGCTCGGCCAGCTGCGCGTGGAGGGGCGAGCGCCGCACGCCGCGCGCGGTGGCCTTTTGCCGGTAAGGGTAGTGATCGGCATAAAGCAGGCCCAGCGTTTCGGTGGACCGTTCGACCAGATAGCGCTTGTTGCCCTGAAACGGCTGCATCCGCGAAATGTCGACGTCGCCCAGGTCAAAGGGTTTCTCACCCTCGTCCATCCATTGCGCCAGTGCCATGCCGGCGCCGCCCGCGCTCTGGATGCCGACCGAGTTGAAGCCGGCGGCGACCCAGACATTGTCCATCTCGGGTGCCAGGCCAAGGTGATAGGCATCGTCGGGGGTAAAGCTTTCCGGTCCGTTGAAGAAGGTGTGGATCCCCGCATCGGCCAGCATCGGCATCCGGTTCACGGCCCGTTCCAGGATCGGCTCGAAGTGATCGAAATCCTCGGGCAACTGGTCGAACTCGAAACTGTCGGGGATGCCCGCCATGCCCCAGGGCTTGCTGACCGGCTCGAAGGCGCCCAGCAGGATTTTGCCCGCGTCTTCCTTGTAATAGGCGCATTCATCCGGCACCCGCAGCACCGGCAATTGCGTCAGCCCCTTGATCGGCTCGGAGACGATGTAGAAATGTTCGCAGGCCTGAAGTGGCACGTTGACACCGGCCATGCGCCCGACCTCATGCCCCCACATGCCGGCGCAGTTGACGATCATGTCACAGGCGATATGCCCGGAGGCGCCCGCCTCATCCTGCCAGTCGACACCGGTGACGCGGCGGTGGTCGCGGGGGATCCCGGTGACCTTGACCCGTTCGCGGACGATCGCACCGCGCTGCCGCGCGCCCTTGGCCAGCGCCAGCGCGATATTGGCCGGATCGCCCTGCCCGTCTTTGGGCAGGTAGACCCCGCCCAACACCCCGTCGAGGTTCAGATGCGAATAGCGCGCGCCGACCTCGTCGGGGGTGATCTCCTCGATCTCGACGCCAAAGGCGCGGGCCATGGCGGCCTGTCGCCACAGTTCCTCGCGCCGCTCCCCGGTCAGGGCCACGGTGATCGACCCGACCCGCTTGAACCCGGTGGCAACGCCGGTTTCGCCCTCCAGCTCGCCGTAAAGCTCCTGGCTGTACTTGGCCAGTTTGGTCATGTTGGCGGTGGCGCGCAGCTGCGCGATCAGCCCGGCCGCGTGCCAAGTGGTGCCGGAGGTGAGCTGTTTGCGCTCCAGCAGGACAACATCGGTCCAGCCCAGCCTTGTCAGGTGATAGGCGACCGAACAGCCGACGACACCGCCGCCGATGATGACCACGCGGGCCCGGGTGGGAAGGTTGGACATGGGATCGGCTCCTTGATGGCGGATCAATAGACCGGCGGGGCGATGACCCAGATCGCCACCGCCGGATCGGCGTAAGGGTTGGCCCAGCGGAATGGTTCGCCGCGAATGCGGAAGCTGTCGCCGGGTTGGATGGTAAAGGCGCGCGACCCGATCTCCAGGTCGAGCCGCCCGGCGACCAGATAGGCAAGCTCCTGCGTCGGGCGTTGCGTTGCCGTTTCCAGCCGCGTGCCAGGATGAAAGGTGGAATGGATCACTTCGAAATCGTCGGTCAGGTCGGGCGAGAGCAATTCCTCGACCAGCCCGTCGTCGCCCGGCCCCATCGGTCGCCGCGCCCCGGCGCGCACCACGTAGCCCTGTTCATCTGTGGGGGCCTGGGCCGAGCCGAACAACAGCGACAGCGGCACGTCGAAACAAGTGGCGATCTGGCGCAGGTCGGCGATCGAGGGTTCCGAAAGATCCCGCTCCACCTGGCTGAGCCAGCCGACCGACCGGCCAAGCCGCTCGGCCAGGTCTACCAGGGTCAGCCCGCGCGCGCGGCGCAACGCGCGCAGGTCGGCGCCCAGGCTTTGCGGACGTTCTGGCTGCGCGTGGATCATGCCCTGTTGCCCCTCGGCGCGGTGAAAATTCGTTCCTGTTTTTCATGATCGCGCGATTCGGTGAATTTTTCGCCTCCTTTTTCACGCAAGCCGCCCGTTTTCCCGAATCCGCCCTGGCCCAGCGCCCGGCAAATGAGCACGGAACCGCATATGGGGGAGTGTTGCTGTCATATTTGCTGCATCGCAGCATTATTCGCGCCCGGCAAATCCCGCGCCTTGATAGACTGAACCCGGCTCAGCCGTGGGAGGCGACGCTGCGCCGCGGAACCGATTGCAAGGAGATGCGGAAAATGTGCCTGACCGGAGAAGCGCTCGCGCTGTTTCTGAACCTGCTGGACCCGGGGCTGATTTCCTCTGACGCCGGGCGGATTATCGTCCACGCCACCGAGGGACAAGCCGTCTGGGTCCTCACTGATGCGGATGGATGGTGCACCATGGCGCCACAGATCGACCGGCTGGCGCGCTTCGGCTAACCCGTTCCGACCTGGCCGAAAACCCGGTCGAGAATCGCGGTCAGCGCCTCGGCGTCCTGTTCGGTAAAGGCGCTCGGCAGGTCGCTGTCGATGTCGAACACCCCGATCAGCCGCCCGGCGCCGTCACGCACCGGCAGAACCAGCTCCGACCGGGTCGAGCTGGAACAGGCGATATGATCGGCAAAGGCCTCGACATCCGCGACAAGCTGCACCGCGCCGCTGCGCGCCGCCGCCCCGCAGACGCCATGCGAAAACGGGATGGTCAGACAGCCATGCCCGCCCTGGTAGGGGCCGATCTTGAGCAACTCGGGCGCCACCACGCGATAGAACCCGGTCCAGTCGAACCGGTCGTCCGACTGGTGCACCTCGCAGGCGACGGTCGCCATCAGGGCGATGGGGTCGGTTTCGCCCACGGTCAGCGCGGCGACGGTCTTGGACAGGGTGGCGTAATCGACGCGCATCGGCGGTCCCTTTGCCTGTGGCGGAGGCGGCCCCCCGCCCCCGGTTGACGGCTGGGTCAGACCCGTTCGATGGCGATAGCGGTGCCCTCGCCGCCGCCGATGCAGATCGCGGCGATGCCGCGTTTCAGCCCGCGTTTTTCAAGCGCGTTCAGCAGCGTGACCATGATCCGCGCGCCGCTGGCGCCGATCGGATGGCCCAGCGCACAGGCGCCGCCGTTGACGTTCATGATGTCGCGGGGCACGCCCATTTCACGCATGAAGGCCATGGGCACCACGGCAAAGGCCTCGTTGACCTCCCACAGGTCCACGTCGCCAATCTTCCATCCCAGGCGATCGAGCAGCTTGCGCGCCGCGGGCACCGGGGCGGTCGGGAACATCGACGGCGCCTGCGCGTGCGAGGCATGTCCAAGGATGCGGGCGCGGATGCTGAGCCCCTGCGCCTCGGCGTGATCGCGCGAGGCCAGCACGAGGGCCGCCGCGCCATCTGAGATCGACGAGGAGTTCGCCGCCGTCACCGTCCCGTCCTTGCGGAAGGCCGGTTTCAGCATCGGGATCTTTTCGGGGCGCGCCTTGCCGGGCTGCTCGTCTCGGGTGACCACCTCTTCGCCGGTGCGGGCGTGAATGGTAACCGGCGTGATCTCACCCTCGAAGGCGCCCGACCGTTCGGCCTCCAGCGCGTTGTCGAGCGAACCGATGGCGTATTGATCCTGCGCCTCGCGGGTGAACTGGAACGCCTCGGCGCAATCCTCGGCAAAGGTGCCCATAAGGCGTCCCTTGTCATAGGCATCCTCGAGCCCGTCGAGGAACATGTGGTCGATCACCTGACCGTGACCGATCCGCGCTCCGCCGCGCATCTTGGGCAGCAGGTAGGGGGCGTTCGACATGCTTTCCATACCGCCGGCGATCATCACGTCGTTCTGGCCCAGCGCGATCTGGTCGCAGGCCAGCATCGCCGCCTTCATCCCCGATCCGCACATCTTGTTCAACGTGGTGGCCGGCACCTCTTCGCCGAGGCCGGCGGCGAACCCGGCCTGGCGCGCCGGGGCCTGGCCCTGGCCGGCGGGCAGGACGCAACCCATCAGAACCTCATCGACGGTATCGGTGCCTGCCCCCTTCAGAGCCGCCCGGATTGCCGCGCCGCCAAGCTTGGCGGCCGGAACCCCGTCGTAGATGCCCTGGAAACCGCCCATTGGCGTACGGGCCGCCCCCGCGATCACAACTTCTTTCATGCCGCTTACTCCTCAAAGCTCAGGACAACCGATTGGTAAGGATTCCCGTCTAGCCTGAACCGGGCCAAAACGCCATATGAGGAGATCCATGTTCCTGTCCAGCAAACAGCACGGCGGCGCCCGCGTGGTCACCGTCAAGGCCGAGCGGATCGACGCGGCGGTCGCAATCCAGTTCAAGGAGAACATGCGCACCGAAACCGATGGCGGGCCTGAGCGGGTGATCCTGGACCTGTCGGAGGTGTCGTTCATCGATTCCAGCGGGCTGGGCGCCATCGTCGCCGCGATGAAGCACCTGGGCGCCGATCGCCGGCTCGACCTTGCCGGCCTATCCCCGATGGTCGAGAAGGTCTTTCGCCTGACCCGGATGGACACGGTTTTCACCCTGTTCCCCTCCCTGGACGACGCCATGACCGAGCTCGGCGGATGAGCCCGGGTCCATCTCCCGGCCGGATGGCGCCACAGCACGATGTCGCATCAGTGTTCGTTTGAATTCGACGCGACCGATCTTGCCGCTCGCGACGGGATCGGCGGCGTTATCGGCCGGTTGCGCGCAAGCGGCCTGCCCGCGACGCTAGTCGGCGATGTCGAACTGGCCCTTGTGGAGGCCGTAAACAACGTCATCGAGCATGCCTTCGGCGGCAAACCGGGGCATCGGATCGCGATCCACGCACGGCTGTCAGAGGCAATGCTGGACCTGCGGATCATCGACGATGGCCGCCCGCTTCCTGGCGGGCGCGTGCCGCAGGCAAAATCCTTGGATCCCGGTTTGCCGCGGGCCGACCTGCCCGAAGGCGGGTTCGGCTGGACGCTGATCCACCAGTTGACGGATCAGGTCGATTACCAACGCAGGGACGCGTGCAACATGCTGTCGCTGCGCTTCCGCCTCACCGGGACTCCGCGAACCGGGCGGGAAATCGCGCCCTGAAACCGCCGCAATCGCTCCCAACTGCTGCCCGATTGCGCCGCGATAAGGGGGATGTAGCTGCAACAGGCTTCCCTCGGTGCCGCGCTGTAATTGCCCCCACCCAATGCGCGGCGCCGAGGTCTTTCCCCCCGACATTTACATCGGTTGGCATTCGCCCCGCCGCGCCCTAATGTCCCCTGGCGGACAGGACAAGGGGGGTTTCCATGCGCGATTTTCACAGGCCCGGACGGTCGGAGGTGCTGGCCACGAACGGGGTTTGCGCAACCTCGCACCCGCTGGCGGCACAGGCCGCGGTTGAGATCCTGAAGCAGGGCGGCAACGCCATGGACGCGGCGATCGCAGGCGCGGTGCTGCTGGGGATCTGCGAGCCGCAGATGACCGGGATCGGCGGCGATTGCTTCGTGCTCTACAGCGATCCGAAAACCGGCGCGGTCAAGGCGCTGAACGGGTCCGGCAGATCGCCCGCGGCGGCCAGCGCAGAGGCGCTGCGCGCCGCCGGTGAAACCGTGGTGCCGGTCCACAGCGCCCACGCGGTGACCGTTCCGGGGGCCATCGATGCCTTTTGCCACCTCTCGGGCACCGTCGGCAAGCTGGGGCTGGACAGCCTTCTTGCCCCCGCGATCCGCTATGCAGACGAAGGCGTTCCGGTGGCCCCGCGGGTGGCCTTCGATTGGGCCAGTGCCGCGGAGACGCTGCAGGGCGCGGCGCGCGACACCTACCTGATCGGCGGCCGCGTGCCCAGGGTGGGCGAGGTTTTCCGCGCCCCGGGCCAGGCCGAGGTGCTGCGCCGGATCGCGCGCGACGGGCGCGATGCCTTCTACACCGGCGAGGTGGCCGAGGATATCTGCGCCACGCTCAATGCGCTGGGCGGGGTGCATACGCCCGAGGATTTCGCCGCCACCCGCTGTGCCGAGACCGACCCGGTGTCGGGCACCTACAAGGGGGCGGAGCTGCTGGAGCATCCGCCCAACGGCCAGGGTGCGACCGCGATCCTGATGCTGAATATCCTGTCACATTTCGACATCGCCGGGATGGACCCGCTCGGCGCCCGACGCGCCCACCTGGAGGCCGAGGCCGCCAAGCTGGCCTATGACGCGCGCAACCGTTTCATCGCCGATGCCGACCACACCACCCGGCTGGACCATATGCTGGCACCGGCAACCGCCGCCAGGCTGGCGGCGCTGATCGACATGGACAGGGCGATGGCCGATCCCGCACCGCTGAGCGAGGCGGTGCACAAGGACACGATCTATATCACCGTGGTGGACCGGGATCGCATGGCTGTCTCGTTGATCTATTCGATCTTCCACGGCTTCGGATCGGGCATCGCCAGCGAGAAATTCGGCATCCTGCTGCAAAACCGCGGCGCCGGGTTTTCCTTGCAGCAGGGGCACCCGAACGAGCTGGCGGGCAACAAGCGGCCGATGCACACGATCATCCCGGCGATGCTGCGCGACGGCGACGGTGGGCTGATGCCCTTCGGCGTGATGGGCGGTGCCTATCAGCCCAACGGGCATGCCCGGTTCGTCAGCAACCTGCACGATTTCGGGATGGGCCTGCAGGCAGCCGTGGACGCGCCACGCGCCTTTTCCGATGCCGGCACGATGAAGCTCGAGCGCGGCTATTCGAACGCCGTGCGGCAGCAGCTGGCCGATCTCGGGCACAAGGTGGCGATCCCGGACACGCCCCTCGGCGGCGCCCAGGCGATCCGCATCCGCCCCGACGGTGTGCTGGAGGGGGCAAGCGATCCGCGCAAGGATGGCTGCGCACTGGGGTATTGAGCACCTCAGCTATCTCTCTGGATCAATGTCTTTAGCGCCTGCTACGCGTTGGCTCTTTAACCCTTCTAGTTGACCTTTCCCGCCAGGGGAGAGGTCCTTTATGGGGTTACCCGGATATTCCAAGGCACAAGGATTAACGTCAGACCAATCACTGTCGCTCTCGCATAGGAACCACTCACAACTATAAGTAGCCAATCAATATGCTTGGCATCTTGTCGTGCTACCATAAGTGCGGCAGGTCACGCGATCATCCGCAGAATTTCGAACTCCACCGGCCAGTGCGACACCAACGTTGTAGCTTGCATTGTAGGCTGCTTGACGGTTTGTAGCTTGTTGCTGTGGGCTGACTCCTCCGATCACAACGTCGCCACGCTCACCGTTAGAAAGCCGGTAGATTATGGTGTCCTGCCCCTTGGAAAAATCGGATGCAAAGGTCCCTGACCCATTTACGCCGCCTTCACAAGTTAACCTGATCGGCGAGATGACAGAATTCGTCGGGCGCTTAGACTGACCAACACATGCCCCAGCAGATGCTGAAGCGACTGAGATATCGAAAACAGCCTGCCCGTTCTGGACACCGAGTGCAGTATACTGTCCTGCGACAGGCAAACCTGACGTTGTTTGCCCAGTGCCACCATAGGACCCCGTACATCCGCTCAACAGGGCAGCTACAATTAGGTACCGTTTCATCTAAAACACCTAGGACAGCCTCCGCCGCCACTTAGAGTGCACCATCTTGGCAACTGAATCAACCCAAGGAGGCAAGAGCCCCCCCAATGAGCCGTCGGTATCTATTCCTTACCCGACGCCCCTCGGCGGCGCCCAGGCGATCCGCATCCGCCCCGACGGTGTGCTGGAGGGGGCAAGCGATCCGCGCAAGGATGGCTGCGCACTGGGGTACTGAGCACGGATGGCCGGGCGGCAACGCCCGGCCCGCGGTTTATCCTGTTCGCTCAGTTGAACTGGAAATGCAGCGGATAGGCGCCGTCCTGGAACGGTCCGAACATCTCGGGGATGTCGGGGTGATCCACCGGCTCGCCTGAATAATCGGCAACCAGGTTCTGTTCCGAGACATAGGCGACGTAGTAGCTGCTGTCGTTTTCGGCCAGCAGGTGATAGAACGGCTGGTCCTTCACCGGACGGCTCTCCTCCGGGATCGCCTCGTACCACTCGTCGGTATTGGAGAACTCGGGGTCCACGTCGAACACCACCCCACGAAACGGATGCTTCCTGTGACGGACCACCTGGCCGAGATAATATTTTGCACGTGTCTTCAGCATCAGACCTTGCCCCTACCGCCCGTTCTTAACCGTAAATGCACCATGTTGTCCAACCCCGGGCCGGGATTTTCGCAGAAACAGTCTGTGGACCCGGCCTTGACAGTGCCCCTTGCGGACCAAGCACCCAAAGCAGCTGTGAATTGGATTTCATCCCGGCAGATGTTAGGCTAAAATCCTATAAAAAAAGGCATGAGGCAGATGAGCAGACCTCTGAGCGCACTGATAATCGTCCTTCTTCTGGCGTCCTGCGGCGGCGGGTACAAGGCACCGCCGCGGAACCTCGACAACGCCTGCAGCATTCTGGCGCAGCGGCCGAAGTACAAGCGCGCCTTTCGCGCGACCCAGCGCAAGTGGGGGGTTCCTGTCCATGTCCAGATGGCCGTGATTTATCAGGAAAGCAAATTCCGCTCCGATGCGCGCACGCCGCACCGCTACGCGCTGGGGGTGATTCCCATGGGTCGGGTCAGCAGCGCCTATGGCTACAGCCAGGCGCTCGACGGCACCTGGGACGAGTACAAGGATGCGGTCGGCCGGCGGCGCGCGAAACGCGACGACATGCGCGACGCGGCCGATTTCATGGGCTGGTACATGACCCGCAGCTACGAACGCAACGGCATCGCGCTGACCGATGCGCGCAACCAGTACCTAGCCTACCACGAGGGGCATACCGGGTATTCCCGCGGATCGCACAGAAGCAAGAGCTGGCTGCTGCGCGTCGCGTCGCAAGTCGAGCAGCGCGCGAACACCTACAGCGCCCAGCTGCGCGGCTGCGACTGACCGGATCGCGCCGGCGGGACGGAGCGGCGCTCAGCGGTCGGGTACGCCCCCGGCGGTATAGGGCTGAAACAGGCTGGCGCTGAGGTCGACGCCGGTCTCCAGCGCGCCCAGGATCACCGTTGTCCGGCCGCCGCCGCCATCGTGGATTACCCATTTGCGCAGCTCCACCGGGTCGCCGGTGAACATCAGGTCGATGCGCCCGTAGTCGGGGTTCTCGGGGTCCTGCGCCGTCACCACGGTGGCGGTGCCGTCGAACCCGTGCCCCACCACCATGTTGGCACGATCCAGGTCCACACGCTCGGCCAGGATGATCGACAGCGGCGTGCGCTTGAGCGGGTAGCTTTCCGGCGGCTGGTTGGATTTCTCATCATGGATCACCACGGTTCCGGCCCCGACCACGACCGCCGCGCCGTCGGGCGGGTCGTAGTCGAACCGCGCGCGCCCGGGCCGGTGCAGGTAAAGCATGCCGGTCGACAGGCTGCCATCGTCGTTGATCTGGGTGAACGGGCTCTGCGCGGTGGTGAGTCCGTTCAGATAGGTCGAGATTGCCGACAGCGGCAGCTTGTCTGCCGCCCAGGCAGCGGGTGCGGCGAGAGAGAGCGCACAGGCAAAAAGGATCTGTTTCATGACATCAACATAGGTGCGCGGCGACCGAAAAAAAGCCGCCGCTACTCCTGCTCCGGCACCAGGATCTCGCGCTTGCCGACGTGGTTGGCCGGGCTCACCAGCCCCTCGTCCTCCATCTGCTCGACCAGGCGCGCGGCCTTGTTGTAGCCGATCGCCAGCTTGCGTTGGATGTAGGAGGTCGAGCATTTGCGGTCGTTGATCACGATCTGGACGGCGGAATCGTAAAGCGCATCCTCGCCATCGGTGTTGCCCCCGGTGGACAGGCCCAGAACCGCGTCGATGTTCTCGGCCTTGTCGTCGTCGGGACCATCCAGAACCTTGCCGACGTATTCGGGTGGGCCGAACTGCTTGAGATGGGTCACCACCTCCTCGACCTCCTCGTCGGAAACGAATGGCCCGTGGCAGCGGATGATCCGCGCGCCTCCGGCCATGTAGAGCATGTCGCCCATGCCCAGAAGCTGTTCGGCCCCCTGCTCGCCCAGAATGGTCCGCGAGTCGATCTTCGAGGTCACCTGGAAAGAGATCCGGGTCGGAAAGTTGGCCTTGATGGTGCCGGTGATGACATCGACCGAGGGGCGCTGGGTCGCCATGATCAGATGAATGCCCGAGGCCCGCGCCATCTGCGCCAGACGCTGGATGCAGGCCTCGATCTCTTTGCCCGCCACCATCATCAGGTCGGCCATCTCGTCGACGATCACCACGATATAGGGCAGCGCCTCGGGGGCGAATTCCTCGGTCTCGAACACCGGCTCGCCGGTGTTGTCGTCGAACCCGGTCTGAACCGTGCGCGAGAACATCTCGCCCCTGGAGAGCGCGTCGCGCACCCGTCCGTTGAACCCCTCGATATTTCGCACGCCCATCTTGGACATCTTGCGATAGCGTTCCTCCATCTCGCCCACCACCCATTTCAGGGCGACAACCGCCTTTTTCGGGTCGGTCACAACCGGGCTGAGCAGATGCGGAATGCCGTCATAGACCGACAGTTCCAGCATCTTGGGGTCGATCATGATCAACCGGCATTCCTCGGGCGTCAGCTTGTAAAGCAGGCTGAGGATCATGGTATTGATCGCCACCGATTTGCCCGAGCCGGTGGTCCCCGCGATCAGCAGGTGGGGCATCTTGGCAAGGTTGGCGACAACGGATTCGCCGCCGATATCCTTGCCCAGTGCCAGCGGCAGGCTCATCTTGCTGTCGCCGAAATCGCGGGAGGAAAGGATTTCCCGCAGCACCACCTTCTCGCGGTTGTCATTGGGCAGCTCGATCCCGATCACGCTGCGCCCCGGCACGGTGGAGACCCGCGCCGACAGGGCCGACATCGACCGCGCGATATCGTCGGCAAGCCCGATGACGCGGCTGGCCTTGAGGCCCGGTGCAGGCTCCAGTTCGTACATCGTCACCACCGGACCGGGGCGAACGCTGACGATCTCGCCCTTGACGCCGTAATCGTCCAGCACGTTTTCCAGCATCCGGGCGTTCTCTTCCAATGCCTCGTCGCTGAGGTAATGGCGCTGGATCTTCGCCGGGTTGGTCAGAAGGCCCAGCGGCGGAAGCTCGAAGTCCACCGTGTTCTCGTCGAAGGCCAGCGCCGGCTGCACCTCTGCCTGCGCCCGGCGCGAGGGGGCCAGTGCCTTTCTGGGCGCATTCTGCACGACCTTGCGCTGCTCGGTCAAAGGCACCTGCGGCGCCGGTTGCGGCGCCCGCAACGGCAATGCCGCATCCCCGGCGGGGGCGGCGGGGGCGGCCCCAAGGGCGGCCAGTGTCGGCGCGGGCGCTTTGGGCGTCGCCTGCTGCGGGACCGGCTGTGCGGGCGCGGCGGCAAGCGGGGCAACCGGAGCGGCCAGGGGCGGCTCCGGCGGCAACCCGGCCCGGGCGACCATCGTCACCGGCGGCTCCGGCGGCAGGGGCACCCCACCTTCGGCGTTCAGCAAAAGCGGATCGGGTCCCCGTCCACGCCCCTTGGTCAGCGGGCGCGCCTCCTCAATCACGGGGGCGTCAGGTTGGGGCCGTGCCCGGGCACGGATCGCGTCGGCGATCTTGGCCCGGATGCGGTCATCGCCCGGCATCGCGCGGTCGCCCGCCACCGGATCCGGCTCCACCAGTTCCGGCTCGGGCAGCGGTTCGGGGCGGCGGATCAGCCCGGGCATCCGCGACAGGAAACCGCCGCGCTCCTCGGTCTGCGGTTCGGCAAACATGGGTTCGGACATCGGTGCGGGCATCGCTGCGGGTGCCGCATGCCTCGACGCCATCGGCCCCGCCTCGCGGGCCGCCTGCATCTGCCGTTCGGCTGCGCGCCGTTCGGCCCGTTGCGCCTGCCGCGCCCGCGCCGCATGTGCCGCAGTGACCGCGCCGCGCCCCAGCAGGCCGGCAACGGTGCCATAGACCATCACCATCCCGATCATCGCAAAGCGCAGGACCCGGGTGATTTCGGGCCGGGTGAAGCCCAGAACATAGGCCCCCAGCGCCAGCATCGCCACCGCCGAGACCAGCGACACCAGCTTGACCGCGAAATGCGATCCCAGCGGCAGCAGCGTCAGAAGCGCGCCCATCACCGTATCGCCGAACAGCCCGCCAAGGCCGAAACTGTGGGTCGCGCGCCAGTCCGCACCGGGCACCAGCGTGGCGGCATAGGCCGCGCCCAGCGCCACCGCGATCGGGGAGAAGATCAGCCGCGCCATCGCCCGCTCCTCGCCGCGATGCAGGGCATAACGCAGCCCCCAGGCCAGCAGAACCAGTGCGATGCCCCAGCTTCCCTCGCCCACGATCATGAACAGCGGCGCGGCGACCGAGGCCCCGAGCCGCCCCATCCAGTTCTGCACCGGCGCGTCGGTCGAGACCATCCAGTTGGGGTCGTCCGGCGTGTAGGACACGATCATTGCCGCCGCCGCCAGCCCGAGACAGATCAGCACGATCCCGATCAGTTCCTTGCCGCGTTTCTCGATCTGTTCCTGCATGGTGCTGTCCAGCAGGGGATCGCGGCTGCGCGTTTGGTATGCCATGCTTATCCCCGGTCCCGCTCGTTCTTGTTCATAACGCCCGTACTTACGTGTAAAGCCCGTTCTTACTCATAAAGGCAGTCGCGGAGCGTGATCAGCCCGCGCTGCAACTCATCCTTCGGGGCCACCATGGCAACCCTGACATATCCCTTGCCGGGGTTCTGCCCCCCGACCTCGCGCGCCAGATAGGCACCGGGCAGCACCCGCACCCCGGTCTGCGTCCATGCCTTCAGCGCCGCCGCCTCGCCGTCTTCGACCGGCAGCCAGAGAAAGAACCCCGCCTCGGGCCCGGCATATCCCGGCACCTCGTCAAAGACCGCATCGGCCACGCGGTATTTCTCCTGGTAGAGCGCGCGGTTCTCCTCCACATGCGCCTCGTCCGCCCAGACCCTTTCCGCCGCCGCCTGCAGGGGCCCGGGCAACGGCGCCCCGGAATAGGCGCGCAGGGTCTTGATCCGCTTGAGGCTCTCCGCGCCACCGGCGACAAAGCCCGACCGCAAACCGGGCAGGTTCGAGCGTTTCGACAGTGAATTGAACAGCACGACCCGCTCAGGATCCGCCCCCACCTCGGCAGCAACGCTCAGCGCCCCCACCGGCGGCGCATCGCGGTAGATCTCGGAATAGCATTCGTCGGCGAAGATGCGGAAATCGTGTTTTTCCGCCAGGGCGATCAGATCGGCCCAATAGGTGCGATCCGCCACCGCGCCCTGAGGATTGGCCGGCGAACAGACATAGGCGATGGCGGTGCGGTCCAGCAGGTCCGCCGGCAGCGCCGCGTAATCCGGCAGATGCCCGGTTTCCTGCGTCGCGGGCAGGAACACCGGCTCGGCCGCCACCGATATCGCCGCGATCATGTAGACCTGGTAAAACGGGTTCGGGATCAGAACCACCGGCCGGTTGCCGTTCTTCTGCTCCGGACACAGCGCCATCGCGGCGTTGTAAAGCCCCTCGCGCGTGCCGTTCAGCGCCATCACCTGGGTCTCGGGATCGACCGTCACCCCGTATCGGCGACCCATCCAGCCCGAAATCGCGCCCCGCAGCGCCGGGCTGCCATCGTTCGGCGGGTAGCTGTTGAACTCCGCCGCATGGTCCGTGACGATCTCGGTCACCCAGGCGGGAAAAGGGTGCTTGGGCTCTCCGATGGTCATATGCACCACATCGCCGCCGGGCGCATGGGCGTCCAGCAGCGCCCGCAGGCGCGGAAACGCATAGGGCGGCAGGTTCGAAAACCGCTCGGGAAAGTCCATCATCAGTGCCTCAAGGTCGGGATCGTGAGCGTCCCTTTTCCCCAAAGGTTACAGGGATGTGGCCCTTGCGTCCAGTCTAAGCCGGTGTGCGGGCGGGGAAATGTGGCAATCAGGCCCGCGCATTCAGGCCAGCGCGGTCTCAGCCGCCGCGCCCAGCCGCAACAGCGCCTCCTCGGTGCCGGGCCGGGCCATGATCTGCACCCCGCAGCCCGGCGTGCCCGTTGGCAGGCTCAGCGCACAAAGCCCCATCAGGTTGCCCACCCGCGTGTTGCGCAGCGTCAGCAGATTCTCGGTCACGTAATACTCCGAGTCGTTCATAAGCCGGCCCACCTCGGGCGCAAGGATCGGGGATGTCGGGCAAAGCACCGCATCGAATCCCGCCGTGGCCCGGGCCCAGGCCGCGCGCGCCGCCTCGAGCCTGCGCCAGGCGGCGACGTAATCGGGGGCCGAGAAATTCGCCCCGGCGCGGAACCTGTCGCGGATCTCGCCGAACATCGCCTCCGGGTCGGCCTCGATCGCCTCGCGCCACAGCCCATAGGCCTCGCCGGTATAAAGCACCGGCGACAGCGCATGCGCCTCGACCAGTTCGGGCACCTCCAGCGGCACGATCTCGGCACCCGCATCACGGAACCGCGCCACGGCCCCGTCAAAGGCGCGGGCGGGCGCCTCGCGCAGATTGTCCATCGCCAGCGTTTGCAACACCGCCAACCGCCGCCCGCGCAGCGAGGCGCCTGCCAGGTCGGGCGCGCGCCCGCCCTCCAGCGCCGCCAGCAGCAGCGCCGCATCCTCGACCGAGCGCGCCAGCGGCCCCACCGTGTCAAACTTCAGGCACAGCGGCACCACCCCCTCCAGGCTGATCCGCCCGGAGGTGGTCTTGAGCCCGACAAGGTCGTTCCAGGCCGAGGGGATGCGCACCGAGCCGCCGGTGTCCGATCCGATCCCCGCCGCCGCCAGGCCGAACGCCACCGAGGCCGCCGCCCCGGAGGACGAGCCCCCCGGCGCCGCGCCATCGTCGTGCACGTTGGGCGGGGTCGCGGTGATCGGGTTCAGCCCCAGTCCGGAGAACGCCAGCTCGCTCATGTGGGTCTTGCCCAGGCACACCAGCCCCATTGCGGTGGCATTGCGCAGCACCGCCGCATCGGTCCCCGGCACCCGCCCCCTGAGCAGCGCCGATCCCGCCTCGGTCACGGTGCCGGCGCTGTCGAACAGGTCCTTCCAGCTGATCGGCACCCCGTCGAGCGGCGACAACCGCCGCCCGGCCCGCGCCCGCGCCTGCGCCGCACCGGCCTCGGACAGCGCCCGGTCGGGCGTGATGCGGGCATAGATGCGGTCGCGCTGCGGATGGGCGTCGATCGCGTCCAGATAGGTCCGCGTCAGCGCCACCGGGTCGATCTCGCCCCGCGCGATGCCGCGCCCCAGGTCGCCCGCCGTCATGCTCAGCCAGTCCTGCATGTCATCCCCCTTTTGCCGGTATTCGCGACGGTAGCGACAGCGCCGCGCATGGACAATCCCGAACCACCGGCCATATTGCAGGTCATGACGAACGACTCCGATATCCTGATCGTCGGCGGCGGGCTGAACGGCCCCGCGCTGGCCCTCGCGCTGGCCCGGGCCGGCCAAAGCGTGACCCTGATCGACGCGCTGCCCGGCGCCGCGCGCAAGGACGCGGGCTTCGACGGCCGCGCCTATGCGCTGGCGCTGGCCTCGCAACGGCTGCTGGTCGCCACCGGCGTCTGGTCCCGGATCGCCGACGCGGCGCAGCCGATGCTCGACATCAAGGTCACCGACGGCCACGCCGGCGCCGGTCCCTCGCCGTTCTTCCTGCATTTCGACCATGACGAGATCGAAGAGGGCCCGATGGGCTACATGGTCGAGGATCGCCACCTGCGCCGCGCCTTTCTGGAGGCGATGGATGCCGAACCGGGGATCACCCAGGTCGACGGCACCGTGGTGGCGCAGGACATCGGACCGCAAGGCGTCACGGTCACCCTGGACGACACCCGCAGCCTGACCGCAAGCGTTCTGGTGGGCTGCGACGGGCGCGCCAGCGGCACCGCCCGGCGTGCCGGCATTTCCCGCACCGGCTGGAGCTACGGGCAAACCGGGCTGGTCTGCGCCATCGCGCATGAGAAACCGCACCACGGTGTCGCGCATCAGTTCTTCATGCCACCCGGTCCGCTGGCGATCCTGCCGCTGACCGGCAACCGCAGCTCGATCGTCTGGAGCGAACGGACCGAAACCGCCGAGGCGATCAACGCGCTGGGCGATGACGACTATCTCGCCGTGCTACGCCCCCGCTTTGGCGATTTCCTGGGCGCGATCGAGCTGGCCGGCGCGCGCTGGTCCTACCCTCTGGGGCTGACCGTCGCCAACAGCTTCATCGCCGACCGGCTGGCGCTGGTGGGCGATGCCGCCCACGGTATGCACCCGATTGCCGGCCAGGGGCTGAACGCCGGGCTGCGCGATGTCGGCGCCCTGGCCGAGGTCCTGGTTCAGGCCGCCCGGCGCGGCGAGGATATCGGCGCCGCCCCGGTGCTGGAGCGCTACCAGCAATGGCGCCGGTTCGACACCGCAACGCTGGCGCTGGCCACCGATGCCTTCAACAAGCTCTTCTCGAACGATAACCCGCTGCTGCGGCTGGGCCGTGATCTGGGCATGGGGCTGGTCAACGCCGCCCCGGCCCTGCGGCGCGGTTTCCTGCGCGAGGCCGCCGGGCTGACCGGCGATCTGCCGCGCCTGTTGAAGGGACAGCCGATCTGACGACGCGCGCCACCCGGTCTTCCGGAAACCGCCGGCATCGTCTTTTTCTGGCCGAAAATACTCCCGCCGGAGGCAGCGCCCCATAGGGGTGCTCCCCCACCGGAAGCGGGCGCACGCCCTCAGTCGAGCTTGCGCGCCTCGTCCACCAGCATCACCGGAATCCCGTTGCGGATCGGAAAGGCGAGCCCGGCCCCCTTGGAGATCAGCTCCTGCTGCTCGGCGCGGTATTCCAGCGTCGCCTGCGTCAGCGGGCAGACCAGCGCCTCGAGCATGCGGCGATCAAAGGCGGGGTGGCCCGGCTCTGGGGCAATCTGCGGGTCGGTCATTGCAGGGTTTCCTCGTTCGATCCGCCACGCATGGTGTATTCGATCAGCGTGACAAGGGTTTCGCGCCGTGTCTCCAGCGATGGCGCCTCCAGCAGGGCCTGCTTGTCCTCGGGGTTGAAGTCAAGCAGCATCGAGAGCGAGTTGATCAGCAACTCCTCCTCGGCCTGTTTCAGCGTCTCCCAGTCGGTCTGAAGCTCGCGCGCCGACAGGAACCGCCCCAAGAGATCCAGGAACCGCGCCCGGTCGAATCCCGGGTCGCTCTCCTCCTGACCCAGGTCGCGGTCGAATCCGTCCCAGGATACCGCGCAGCGACGATAGGGGGCAAAGCCTTCGACCTCGTTCAGGATGCGATAGCGGCTGATCCCCGTCAGGGTGATCAGGTAACGGCCGTCCTCGGTCTCCGAAAACTGGGTGACCCGCCCGGCGCAACCGATGCTGTGCAGCGCGTCGGGCTTGCCGGGCGCCCCGCAGGTCTGCACCATCCCGATCAGCCGCTGCGGCGTCTTCAGGGCATCCTCCAGCATCTGCAGGTAACGCGGTTCGAAGATATGCAGCGGCAACCGCGACCGGGGAAGCAGCAGCGCCCCGGGCAACGGGAAAACGGGGATCGTGTCCGGCAGGTCGGCGGCTTGCATCATGGCTATGAGTTTAGCCCCGAAGCCGGATTAGGCAAATATCATCGAACTCAGCTTGCGCCGCCCGTTCAGCACGACCGGATCGTTAGGCTTGAGCGCCTCGAAGATGGTGAAAAGCTGCGCCTTGGCCGCGCCGTCGTTCCACTCCCGGTCGCGGCGGAACAGTTCGAGCAGCTGGGCCACAGCCTCCTCGACATCGCCCTTGGCATGCAGCGCCTTGGCCAGGTCGAACCGGGCCTCGTTGTTGCTCGGGTCGGCCTCGACCGCCGCCAGAAGCTCGGCCACGGGGCCGGCATCGGCCGCCTGCCGCGCCAGTTCCAGCTGGGCATGCGCCGCCTCCAGTTCCGGGGCGTGGGAAATCTCGGCCGGGGCGCCGTTCAGCACCGCCTCGGCCTGGTCCAGGTCTCCGGTCGCAATATGGGCGCGCACCAGCCCGCCGTAGGCACCGGCATGGTTGGGGTCCTCACCAAGGATCGCGGCAAAGGTCTGCGCCGCATCCGCCGCCGCCCCCTGGTCCAGCATCTCCTCTGCTGCCGCCACCGCCTCGTCGAGCCCGGCCCCCGGCGCCTCGCCGCCGGCAGCCTGGATCACCCGGTCGATGAACGCCTTGATCTCCGAGCCGGGCAGCGCGCCCTGAAACCCGTCGACCGGCTGACCGTTGTGAAAGGCATAGACCGTCGGGATCGACTGGATCTGCAACTGGCCGGCGATCATCTGGGCCTCGTCCACGTTGACCTTGACCATCTTCACCGCGCCGCCGGCGGCTTTCACCGCCTCTTCCAGCAAGGGGCCCAGCGTCTTGCACGGGCCGCACCAGGGCGCCCAGAAATCGACGATGATCGGCACCTCTTTCGAGGCTTCGATCACATCGGCCATGAAAGTGGCCTCGCTTGAGTCCTTGATCAGATCGGCGGCAGGTGCCGCCCCGTTACCCGAAAGAATATCCATCATTTCAGCTCTCCGCTGCTTTGTGCTTGCGCCCTATATGAAAGCTATCGGCGCGGAAACCAAGGGGGCGATCTGTCCCGACGTCACCGGGCCGGGCGATCACAGGTCGAAACCGGCGAAAACCGGGGCATGGTCGCTGGGCTGTTCCCATCCGCGCGCCGCCCGCAGCACCCGGCTGCCATGCGCGGCCCCGGCGATGTCCGGCGTCGCCCAGATGTGGTCGAGCCGCCGCCCCTTGTCGGCTTCGTCCCAGTCGCGGGCGCGGTAGGACCACCAGGAGTACAGTTTGCCCTCCGGAATGTCCGTTCTGGTGACATCCACCCAGCGCCCGGCCGCCTGCGTCTCGGCCAGCTGCTCCACCTCGACCGGCGTGTGGCTGACCACCTTCAGCAGCTTCTTGTGATCCCAGACGTCATCCTCGCGCGGGGCGATGTTCAGATCGCCCACCAGGATCGACTTGCCGAATTGCTCGTCGCGGAACCAGTCGCGCATTTCGGTCAGGTAATCGAGCTTCTGGCCGAACTTCTCGTTCACCGCGCGGTCCGGCTTGTCGCCGCCCGCAGGCACGTAGAAATTGTGGATCACCACCCCGTTGTCCAGCCGCGCAGCGACGTGGCGGGCATGGCCCAGCCCGGCGAAATCCATGTCGCCCATGTCCTCGATGGGCAGTTTCGACAGGATCGCCACGCCGTTGTAACCCTTTTGCCCGCGCGCGACCATGTGGGTATAGCCCAGCGCGCGGAACCGCTCGACCGGGATCTTCTCGACCGGGCTCTTGCATTCCTGCAGGCAAAGCACATCGGGCGCCTCCTGCTCCAGCAGCTTGCAGACCAGCCCCTCGCGCAGGCGGACCGAGTTGATGTTCCAGGTGGCGAGGGTGAAGGGCATGAGCGTCTCTCCTGTGCGCGTTGGCGGCACGTTATGTCCCCGGCGCCGGTGTCACAACCGGTGTTTGCCCGGGACGCCACCGCAGACAAAAAAAGACCGGGCACGAGGCCCGGTCCAGTCCAACAGGGAGGTGCATGTCATGACCCGGACATGCGCGGGATAGGTCCAGTTAAAAGATACCTGCGGGGTGCGTCTTTGATTTGGGTCAAGTTTCCCGCCGTCACGCCACCAGCCGATAGCCGCCGGCCTCGGTCACCAGCAGCCGGGCGTTGGAGGGGTCCGGCTCGATCTTCTGGCGCAGGCGATAGATATGGGTTTCCAGCGTATGCGTCGTCACCCCGGCGTTATAGCCCCAGACCTCGTGCAGCAGGATGTCGCGCGGCACCACGCCCTCGGTCGAGCGGTAGAGGAACTTCAGGATGTTGGTTTCCTTCTCGGTCAGCCGGATCTTGCGGTCGTCCTCGGTGATCAGCATCTTCATCGCCGGCTTGAAGGTATAGGGGCCAAGCTGGAACACCGCGTCCTCGCTCTGTTCGTGCTGGCGCAACTGGGCGCGGATGCGGGCCAGCAGCACCGGAAACTTGAATGGCTTGGAGACATAGTCATTGGCGCCCGCATCGAGGCCCAGGATGGTGTCGGCATCGCTGTCGTGCCCGGTGAGCATCAGGATCGGCGCCTTGACCCCCTGCTTGCGCATCCGCCGGCACAGCTCGCGCCCATCGGTATCGGGCAGGCCCACGTCGAGGATGATCAGGTCGTAGAACGCCTCTCTTGCGCGCTCCATCGCCGTCTGGCCGTCATCGGCGTCGAAGACGTCGAACTCCTCGGTCATGACAAGCTGCTCGCTCAGCGCGTCGCGCAGATCCTCGTCATCGTCCACCAGCAAGATTTTCTTCAGTTGGGCCATCGGGTGTCTCCTGTGCGGTGCTTTCCAGATGCGGGCACGACGCGCGCAAGACAAGCTTTGCTGCAATCCGCTCACGCCGTCGTGTCCCTTTTTCGGCTATTGTTTCATATTCCGACAAAACCCCCTAGATATCGGCTGACGTTGACCGGGATCCGACGATGAGCCTTTTGCCAGACATCAACGAACTTCTTGCCCGCGCCCGCGCCGATCTGCGCATGGGCGTGCCCGTGGTCCTCCAGGGCGAGGATGGCGCGGCCCTCGCCGTGGCGGCAGAGACGCTTACCGACGAACGGCTCGGCGATCTGCGCGCGCTGGACGCGACGCCGGTCATCGCCCTCACCGCCCGGCGCGCCGACACGCTCAAGGCGCGCGCCTATGACGGCGATCTGGCGCGGGTCGAGATCCCCGCCGACGCCGACCTGGACTGGATCCGTGCGCTGGCCGATCCTGCCGACGACCTGATCGCGCCGATGAAGGGGCCGCTCTCCAGCCAGCGCGGCGGAACCGCTGCGTTGCACCGTCTGGCGATCGCGCTGGTGAAATCCGCGCGGCTGCTGCCGGCGGTGGTGGTGGTGCCGGTGGCCGACGGTGCCGGGGTCACCGCGCAATACGGGCTGACCCGGATCGTGCAGCGGCTTGCCGTGCCGCACCTGGACGAGCGCAGCCCGCTCAACGAGGTGGTGCACGCCCGTCTCCCGGTCGAGGCCTCGGAGGCTGGACGGCTGCATATCTATCGCCCCGAGGATGGCGCCGAGGAACATTACGCCATCGAGATCGGCCGCCCCGACCGCGCCAAGCCGGTGTTGGCGCGGCTGCATTCGGCCTGTTTCACCGGCGATGTGCTGGGCAGCCTGAAATGCGATTGCGGCCCGCAACTGCGCGGGGCGCTGGCCCAGATGGGGGCCGAGGGCGCCGGCGTGCTGCTTTATCTCAACCAGGAGGGGCGCGGCATCGGCCTGGCCAACAAGATGCGGGCCTATTCGCTGCAGGACCAGGGGTTCGATACCGTCGAGGCCAATCACCGGCTGGGGTTCGAGGATGACGAGCGCGACTTTCGCCTTGGCGCCGACATCCTGCGCGAGCTGGGATTCTCCTCGGTGCGGCTGCTGACCAACAACCCGAAGAAGATCGCGATGATGGAAAAGACCGGCATCGCCGTGGCCGAGCGGGTGCCGCTCAAGGTCGGCGAGACCGCGCACAACCGCGCCTACCTGGCGACCAAGGCGAAGAAGTCCGGGCACCTGCTGTGAGCCCGCGTGATCTTGTCCTCACGCCGATGGGGCTGCGGGTCGCCGGGCGCCGGCTGCCCTGCTCGATCGGGCGCGGCGGCATCACGGCCGACAAGCGCGAGGGCGACGGCGCCACCCCTGCGGGCCTGCACCGGATCACCGGGATGCTCTACCGGCCCGACCGGATGGCGCGCCCGACCCGCTGGGCACTTCCGATCGGGCCGCGCGACCTGTGGTCGGACGCCAGCGGCGAGACCTCGTACAATCAATGGGTGAGGGCACCCTACCGGCACAGCCACGAACGGCTGCGGCGGGCCGATCCGCTTTACGACCTGGTGCTGCTCACCGACTGGAACTGGCCCCGGGCACAGCCGGGGCGCGGCTCGGCGATTTTCCTGCACCAATGGCGCCGGCCCGGGTTCCCGACCGAGGGCTGCATCGGCTTTTCCCGCGCCGATCTGCTCTGGCTTGCTGCCCGGGTCCTGCCCGGAACAAGGCTGGTCGTTCCCATCCGCTGAGTTGAACCGGAAAATTCGAATTTTCCGGGCAAATCTCTTCGAAGAGATTTTCCTGCCGCGGTCTCAGGTCACGACGGAACCGCAGCGCTGCGTTCCCCGAAAATCGCCGAACCGACGCGCACATGGGTGGCCCCCAGCGCTATGGCACTCTCGAAATCGCCGCTCATGCCCATCGACAGCCCGTCGAGCCCGTTGCGCGCGGCAAGCTTGGCCAGCAGCGCGAAATGCAGGCTGGGCTCCTCCTCGACCGGGGGGATGCACATCAGCCCGCGCAGCGGCAGGTCGAGCGCGCGGCACTCCGCGACCAGCGCATCGGTGTCATCGGGCAGAACCCCGGCCTTTTGCGGCTCCTCGCCGGTATTCACCTGGATGAACAGCCCGGGGCAGCGCCCCTCCTCCTGTGCCAGCCGGGCCAGCGCCCTGGCCAGCTTGGGCCGGTCGACCGTATGGATCGCGTCGAACAGGCCGATCGCCTGGCGCGCCTTGTTGCTTTGCAACGGGCCGATCAGATGCAGTTCGACCCCGTCGAAGCGGTCCTTGAAATCCGGCCATTTCCCGGCCGCCTCCTGAACCCGGTTCTCGCCAAAGATCCGCTGACCCTGTTCCAGCACCGCCTCGACCCGCTCCAGCGGCTGCACCTTGGAGACCGCGATCAGTTTGACCGCCCCGGGCGCGCGCCCGGCGGTGCGCTCGGCCTCGGCGATACGGGTTTTGATCTCTTCCAGCGACATGACGGCCCCCTTGCGTGGTGATGCCGGCAGGAAAACACCAGATCGCGGCAAAAGAAAAGGGCAGGTCCGAGGACCTGCCCAAATCACGTCAGACGTGTCGACAGCTATCAGAAGCTGAAGAACACACCAGCCTGAACGGTGGTGTTGCCGTTCGAGGCCTCACGGTAGCCAGCTTCGAAGGAAGCGCCACCACCGAGGTCGTAGGAGTAGTGGATACCGTAGGAGGTACCTTCTTCCTGGTTCGAACCGGCAACCGCATCGCGGTTGTCGCCACGACCAGCAACAACGTCAGCAGCCGACACGGCTTCTTCGTCGGTGACCCAGACCAGGAGGTTCGACGCAGCGCCGATATCCATGTTGCCGTACAGGCCCCACTTGTTGATGCCGTCGTTGTCGGCATAGGCCATGCGAACGCCGTACTGACCCAGGTCGCCCTGCAGGGTGACGAGAACCTTGTCTTCGAACAGAGCGGTCGAATCCTGGAAGCCCAGAGCCCCGGTCCAGTTACCGAAGGTGTAGGAAACGTTGGCTCCAACGCGCGAGTGCTGGGTTTCACCAGCAACCAAGCCGTAGTAGCCGCCGGGGGCCACGTTACGCTGGGAATACGAAATGTGGCCGTTGAAGGCACCCGACGAATAGAGAACCTCGACACCGTTCGCACCGGCACCACCCGAAGAGTAGGCATCCCAGTCGAAGTATTCGTTGTTCACGTTGGTGACCAGCGAGACGAAGTTGGAACCATCAACACCGGTACCAGCCGACTTGGTCTCGAGGTACAGGCCGGTGGTGTTTTCGATGGCGCCGAGGATGTTGCCAACCATCAGGGTGAAGCCGCCGTAGCTTGCGAAGAAACGCGCGCCGTTAAACGCGGCGCCGCCAGCAACGTTGTTGCCGCTGTTGGCTTGCGCACGGAAACGACCACCCAGGGCGACGCCACCGTCGGTTTCGGTCGACATGTCGAACTGCAGACGCAGACGGCTGGTGATGGTGGTCGAGCTGACGCCGTTCACGGCGGTGTCGTTACCACGGCTCGGGCCGCGGCCACCCGGATAGTCACCCAGACCGGCCAAGCCAGCATCGGCGCCGTCATTGTAGTCGACACCAAACCGGCCGTAGCCGCTGATTCTCACTTCGGCTGCAGCCATGCCCGCGGTCGCGATCAGTGCAGTCGTTGCGAAAAGAACTTTTTTCATAGTCTTTCCCTCGGTTTTCGATTCATACGCCCAAACCGGGGAATCCGGTGTGGGTATGGCAAGGGGTTTCGCTCTTTCGGGGCCATTTTGGCAAGGCCCGCCGCCGGGCATGGATCAAAGTCGTCCCGGATGGTGCAGCTTTGCCACAGTCCTGTTGCAGCCCCTGGAATCGCCCTGCCGGGGCATCTCGCCGGTTTCTTCCCGCCTGACGCGGACCCCGGCGACCGGGTCTTCACACGAAAGCCTTGCCCAGCATGGCCCTCTTGGGTAGGACAGGCCAGAATGGAAAAGCCGGGGCTGCCCTAATGACCTTCCTGAAAAACCCGACCAAGGTCGTCTTGATTGTCGCCATCTGCCTTACCGCTGCATCCTGCAGCCGCTTGCGCGGTCTGGGCGGCGTGCGTGTCGGTGAAAAGACGACGATCGACGACCAGATCGCCCTCAACCGGGAATCGTCCGAAGACTACAATAAAAAATCCTCGATCTGGGATCTGTTCGGCCCCGGCAAGGGCGAAACAAAGGTCCAGGTGAACCGTTACCTGTGGACCGCGTCGCTGGATGTGCTCAGCTTTCTGCCGGTGCAGTCGGTCGATCCCTTCACCGGGGTGATCGTCACCGGCTATGGCACCCCGCCGGGCGGCGGGCGGTCCTATCGCGCCACCGTGCATATCAGCGATCCTTCGCTGGACGCCCGGTCGCTCAAGGTCGCCCTGCAAACCAGCGGCGGCCGCTCGGTCAGCCCCGGCACCGCCCGCGCGGTCGAGGACGCCATCCTGACCCGGGCCCGTCAGTTGCGCGTGCGCGACAAGAGGCTGTAGCCGCAAACCGGGCTGGAATGCCGGCCGGAACCGAAGTAACACCACGCCGGGTCTTGACCCGGCGTTTTCATTCAAAGGACCGCAGCGATGTCGCGTTATTCTGCCGCCGAAATCGAAACCAAATGGCAGCAGGCCTGGGACAAGGCCGGGATCTTCACCGCCCGCCGCAGCGCCGACAAGCCGAAATACTACGTGCTCGAGATGTTCCCCTACCCCTCGGGGCGCATCCACATGGGGCATGTGCGCAACTATACCATGGGCGACGTGATCGCGCGCTACAAGCTGGCCACCGGGCACAACGTGCTGCACCCGATGGGCTGGGACGCCTTCGGCATGCCCGCCGAAAACGCCGCGATGGCGAGCGGAGGCCACCCCAAGGACTGGACCTATAACAACATCGCCGACATGCGCGGCCAGATGAAACCGCTGGGCCTGTCGATCGACTGGTCCCGCGAATTCGCCACCTGCGATCCGGAATACTACGGCCAGCAGCAGGCGCTGTTCCTCGACATGCTCGACAAGGGCCTGGTCTATCGCAAGAACGCGGTGGTGAACTGGGACCCGGTCGACATGACCGTGCTGGCCAACGAACAGGTGATCGACGGCAAGGGCTGGCGCTCGGGCGCCGAGGTCGAGCGGCGCGAACTGACCCAGTGGTTCTTCAAGATCTCCGACATGGCCGAGGACCTGCTCGAGGCGCTGGACGGGCTGGAGAACTGGCCCGCCAAGGTGCGGCTGATGCAGGAAAACTGGATCGGCAAGTCGCGCGGGCTGCAGATGCGCTTCGGCCTGACCGAATCGACGCACGGCCATGACGGGATCGAGATCTATACCACCCGGCCCGACACGCTGGCCGGGGCCAGCTTCATGGCGCTCAGCACCGACCACCCGCTGTCCAGGGCGCTCGAGGCCGACAACCCAGATCTGGCCGCATTCAACGCCGACTGCCGCAAGCTGGGCACATCGGAGGCCGAGCTGGAAAAGGCCGAGAAGCGCGGCTTTGACACCGGGCTGACCGTTCGCCACCCGCTTGACCCCGACCGGACCCTGCCGGTCTGGGTCGCCAACTTCGTGCTGATGGATTACGGTACCGGCGCGATCTTCGGCTGCCCGGCGCATGACCAGCGCGACCTCGATTTCGCCCGCAAGTACGACCTGTCGGTGATCGACACCTTCACCGCGCTGGACGACGACAGCCGCGTCGAGAACACCGCCTTTGTCCCGCCGAAAACCGAGAAGGTGCGCTGGATCGACCAGCCCGCCGGGATCGAGGTCGCCACCGGGCAAGAGGCGATCGACACCACCATCGACTGGGCCGAGAAACAGGGTCTGGGCCAGGGCAAGGTGCAGTTCCGCCTGCGCGACTGGGGTCTGTCGCGGCAGCGCTACTGGGGCTGCCCGATCCCTGTCGTACATTGCGACAGCTGCGGCGTTGTGCCGGAAAAGAAAGAGAATCTTCCGATCAAGCTGCCCTATGACGAAGACGGCAAAGCGATCGATTTCTCGATTCCCGGCAACCCGCTCGACCGCCACCCAAGCTGGCGCGATTGCAGCTGCCCGAAATGTGGCAAGCCCGCCCGGCGCGAGACCGACACGATGGACACTTTCGTCGATTCGTCGTGGTACTATGCCCGCTTCACCGCGCCGCATGCCGACACCCCGACGGTGCTGGAAGAGGCCGACTACTGGATGAACGTCGACCAGTATATCGGCGGCATCGAACACGCGATCCTGCACCTGCTCTATTCGCGGTTCTTCGCCCGCGCGATGCAGATCACCGGCCACCTGCCGAAAAAGGCAATCGAACCCTTCGACGCGCTCTTTACCCAGGGCATGGTGACGCATGAGATCTACCAGACCCGCGACGAAAAGGGGCGGCCGGTCTATCACCTGCCCGAGGACGTCGAGGACGGGAAACTGAAAGCCACCGGTGAGCCGGTCGAGATCATCCCTTCGGCCAAGATGTCGAAATCCAAGAAGAACGTGGTCGACCCGGTCAGCATCATCGGCCAGTTCGGCGCCGATACCGCGCGCTGGTTCGTCCTCTCCGACAGCCCGCCGGAGCGCGATGTGGAATGGACCGCCGCCGGGGCCGAGGCCGCGTTCAAGCATCTGTCGCGCGTCTGGCGTCTGGCCTCCGAGATCGACGCCGACGCCCCCGCCACCGGCGAGGACGCCGCACTGCTGCGCGAGATGCACAAATGCATCCATGACGTCACCGGCGGGGTCGAAAGCTTTGGCTTCAACGCCGCGATCGCCAAGCTCTATGCTTTTACCAACACGCTGGCGAAATCCAGGGCGGGCGGCGCGGCCAAGCGGCAGGCGGCGCTGACCCTGGCGCAACTCATGGCACCGATGACCCCGCACCTCTCCGAACAGATCTGGGAGATGCTGGGCGGCGAGGGCATGGTCGCCAACGCCCCCTGGCCACAGGCGGATGCGGCGATGCTGGTCGACGACACCGTGACCCTGCCGATCCAGGTCAACGGCAAACGGCGCGCGGAAATCAGCGTGCCCAAGGACATGGACAAGGCAGAGGTTGAAAAAGCCGCGCTGGCGGTGAAGGCTGTGCAAAAGGCGCTGGACGGGGCGGCGCCGAAAAAGGTGATCGTCGTCCCCGGACGGATCGTGAATGTCGTCGTTTGACCGCAGAAGCCTGCTGATCCTGCCGCTGGCGCTGGCCGCCTGCGGCTTTGCCCCTGTCTATGGCCCCGGCGGCGCGGGAGCCGCCCTGCGCGGGCGGGTCCGGGTGCAGGAACCGGATGCGCCGGACGAATATGTGCTCGTGCGGACGCTGGAAGACAGGCTGGGCCGCGCCGCAACACCGGCCTATGCGCTAAGCTACACGCTCGAAACCGAGACCGAAGGCCAGGCGGTGACGGCCACCGGCGAGACCACCCGCTACAGCCTGGTCGGGCAACTCGACTACGTGCTGACCGAACTTGACAGCGGCGCGGTCGCAGCCTCCGGGCGGGTCGGCAATTTCACCGGCTATTCCGCCACCGGCTCCACCGTCGAGACCCTGTCCGGCGAGCGCGACGCGAGCGAGCGGTTGATGATCGTCCTCGCCGATCAACTGGTAACCCGGCTTTACGCCACGGCGGACCTGCCGGAATGAAACTCTCGGCACGCGAGGCGGACCGTTACTTTACCCGTCCCGACCCGGACAAGACCGGCCTCTTGATCTACGGCGCCGACGCGATGCGGGTCGCGATCAAGCGGCAACAGGTGCTCAAGGCGCTGCTGGGCGACGGCGCAGAGGAAGAGATGCGCCTCACCCGCCTTTCGGGGGGCGAGTTGCGCAAGGATGCCGCGCAACTGCTCGACGCGGTCAAGGCGGTCGGGTTCTTTCCCGGCCCCCGCGCGGTCTTCGTCGAAGAGGCCGGCGACGGCACCGCCCCCGCGATTCAGGCCGCGCTGACGGACTGGGCCCCGGGCGATGCGCAGATCGTGGTGACCGCCGGCGCGCTCAAGGCAAGCTCGAAACTGCGCAAGGCGTTCGAAGGGCACAGGGCCGCCTTTGCCGTCGGTCTTTACGACGATCCCCCCTCGCGCGACGAGATCGAGCGCACCCTCGCCGACAAGGGCATTCGCGACGTGCCGCGCGACTCGATGGCGGCGCTGACCGATCTGGCCAACGATCTGGGGCCGGGGGATTTTACCCAGACCATCGAGAAACTCTCCCTGTACAAATTCGGCGACGAACTCCCCGTTTCGCAGGAGGATATCGAGGCCTGCGCGCCGCGTTCGACCGAGGCGGCGCTGGACGATATGCTCAACGTCGTGGCCGAGGGCCGCAGCGGAGAGATCGGCCCGCTTCTGAACCGGCTGCAGGCGCAGGGCACCAACGCGGTCTCGCTCTGCATCGGGGCCACCCGCCATTTCCGCACGCTCTACGCCGCCGCCTCCGATCCGGGCGGTGCCGCCTCCGGGGTCGGCAGACTGCGCCCGCCGGTCTATGGCAAGCGGCGTGACCAGATCGTTCGGCAGGCGCAGGACTGGGGCGCTGCCAAGCTCGAATCCGCGCTGACCCTGCTGACCGACACCGATCTGCAACTGCGTTCGGCGCGCCAGACCGCACCCGCCATGGCGGTGATGGAGCGCGCGCTGATCCGGCTGGCAATGCTGAGGCAGCGTTGACACCAGGCGCCCCGGCCGTCGGACCTCCGTCCATCCCCCTTGCGGCCGCGCCCTCGTGCGGTAAAGACTGCGCGCGAAGCGGGAACAGGGAGATCCCAATGTACAAGGTCTATGGAAGTGTCGTGAGCCGTGCCTTTCGCGTGCTCTGGGCATTGGAGGAAATGGGCGTCGCCTATGAACACCACGATGCCAAACCGCAAAGCGAGGCGGCGCGCGCGCTGAATCCCTCGGGCAAGGTGCCAATCCTGCTGGACGGCGACGCGGTGCTGACCGATTCGACTGCGATCCTGACCTATCTGGCGGACAAGCACGGTCAACTGACCTATCCCGCCGGGACCGTGGACCGGGCGCATCAGGACGCGCTGACCCACACCATCCTCGATGAATTCGACGCCGTGCTCTGGACCGCCGCGCGGCACAGCTTCATCCTGCCCGAGGACCGTCGCGTGCCGCAGGTCTCCGACAGCCTGAAGTGGGAGTTTGCCCGCAACCTCGATCGCCTGGCGGACCGTTTCGTCGGTCCGTTCCTGCAAGGCGACCAGATGACCATCGCCGATATTATCTGCGTACACTGCCTGAACTGGGCCTTCGGCGCAAAGTTCCCGGTCGAGAACGAAAGGCTGATCGCCTATTCCAAACAGATGCGGGCGCGCGACGCGTTCAAGCGGGTGCGCGCGCTGGGGTGATCCCGGCTACCCCGCATTCAGACGGGCCGCCGCGGCGCGGCCCGCCCAGCGCCCGGTGGCAAGGCAGGCAGTCAGCAGGTAGCCCCCAGTGGGGGCCTCCCAGTCCAGCATCTCGCCGGCGCAATAGGTGCCGGGCAGCGCCCGCAGCATGAGCGAATCGTCCAGTGCCGCGCGGGCGACGCCGCCGGCGGTGGAAATCGCCTCGTCGATCGGGCGCAGGCCCGCGTGGCGGATCGGCAGCGCCTTGATCAGCCGGGCCAGATCCGATGGATCGGCGGGCAACGGCCGGCCGAACTCCTGCAACAGCGCCACCCGCGCGGGATCAAACCTCAGCGCCTTGCGCAGGTGGTTTGCAAGGCTCGCCTTGCCACGCGGGCGGGACAGGCGCGCGATGACCGCCTCGCGCGCCAGATCGGGCAGCAGATCGACAATAAGCGGCGCCCCCTCGCGCAGCGCCGGGGTCAGCGGGTAGATGCCGCCGCCCTCCAGCCCGCGCGCCGAGATCACCGCCTCGCCACGCGACAGGATTCGCCCGGCGCTGAACCGCACCCCCTTGAGCGGCACCCCGAACCGGGCGCGCATCGGCTCGGACCAGTCCACGCAGAGCCCGGCGTTGGCGGGGGCAAAGGGGGTCAGCGCCACCCCGCGCCCGGCCAGCAGCGGCGCCCAGGCCCC
>NZ_JARGPK010000049.1 GCF_029212575.1 Antarcticimicrobium sp. | reverse complement strand
GTCCCCGGAATTTTTGCAAGCTTGGCCCCGGTCTTGCAGGCCCACGCTGGCAGGCTATAAGATAGCCCCGGCATCTTGCTGGTTTTTGTAAAACTGTCCGTGATTTTTTTAGCGTCTTTTATTAACATAATTATCCTTTCTTATAAAATCCCATAATAAACATTTTAAGTTATTTGTCAAGCGGCCGTTATGCTGTCGCAACATTTAAGAGGCTGCCGAAATCCTCCACCGCTCGAGCCCCACGGGGCCCCCCGCCCCCCCCCCGGCAGGTGGCGATCGCGGCGGGCGTGCCGGTGATCCCGGCCACCGGCGTGCTGGGCAATGATTTCGACGCCATCGCGCGCGAGGCCGGAGAAATCGGCTATCCCTTGATGCTCAAGGCCTCCTGGGGCGGCGGCGGCCGCGGCATGCGCCCGGTCACCGGGCCCGAGGAGTTGAAGGAAAAGGTGCTGGAAGGCCGGCGCGAAGCCGAGTCCGCCTTTGGCAACGGCGAGGGCTATCTCGAAAAGATGATCACCCGGGCCCGCCATGTCGAGGTGCAGATCCTCGGCGATCAGCATGGGCAGATCTACCACCTGTTCGAGCGGGATTGCTCGGTGCAGCGGCGCAACCAGAAAGTGGTCGAACGCGCCCCGGCCCCCTATCTGACCGAGGCCCAGCGCCAGGAGATCTGCGCGCTCGGATACAAGATCTGCAAGCACGTCGATTACGAATGCGCCGGCACCGTCGAGTTCCTGATGGACATGGAGACGGAGCAATTCTACTTCATCGAGGTCAACCCGCGGGTGCAGGTGGAACATACCGTCACCGAGGAGGTGACCGGCATCGACATCGTGCGCGCCCAGATCCTGATCAGTGAGGGAAAGCCGATCGCCGAGGCCACCGGCAAGGCCAGCCAGGAAGAGATCCGGCTGAACGGCCACGCGCTGCAGACAAGGATCACCACCGAGGACCCGCAGAACAATTTCATCCCCGATTACGGCCGCATCACCGCCTATCGCAGCGCCACCGGCATGGGCATCCGGCTCGACGGCGGCACCGCCTATGCGGGGGGCGTGATCACCCGCTATTACGACAGCCTGCTGACCAAGGTCACCGCCTGGGCGCCGACGCCGCAGATGGCGATCGCGCGGATGGACCGGGCCCTGCGCGAGTTTCGCATCCGGGGCGTGTCGACCAACATCGCCTTTGTCGAGAACCTGCTCAAGCATCCGACCTTCCTCGACAATACCTATACCACCCGGTTCATCGACGAGACGCCGGAGCTGTTCCGCTTTTCCCGGCGGCGCGACCGCGGCACCAAGGTGCTGACCTATATCGCCGACATCACCGTCAACGGCCACCCGGAGACCAAGGGGCGCCCGAAACCGCGCGCCGACATCCGGCTGCCGAAACCGCCCGCGAAACAGGGCGAGCCGCAGATGGGCACCCGCAACCTACTGGAACAGCAGGGGCCCAGGGCGGTGGCCGACTGGATGCGGGCGCAGAAACAGCTGCTGATCACCGACACCACCATGCGCGACGGGCACCAGAGCCTGCTGGCGACCCGGATGCGCTCGATCGACATGATCCGGGTGGCGCCCGCCTATGCCGCCAACCTGCCGCAGCTGCTCTCGGTGGAATGCTGGGGCGGGGCCACCTTCGACGTGGCCTACCGGTTCCTGCAGGAATGCCCCTGGCAGCGGCTGCGCGACCTGCGCGCGGCGATGCCAAACCTGATGACGCAGATGCTTCTGAGGGGCTCAAACGGGGTCGGCTACACCAATTACCCCGACAACGTGGTGCGCGCCTTTGTGCAAGAGGCGGCGAAGACCATCGACGTCTTCCGCGTTTTCGATTCCCTCAACTGGGTCGAGAACATGCGCGTGGCGATGGACGCGGTGATCGAGGCCGACAAGATCTGCGAGGGCACGATCTGCTATACCGGCGACATCCTTGATCCCGACCGGGCCAAGTACGACCTGAAGTACTATGTCGGCATGGCGCGCGAGCTGGAGGCCGCCGGCGCCCATGTGCTGGGGCTCAAGGACATGGCCGGGTTGCTGAAACCCTCCGCCGCCGGCGCGCTGGTCCGGGCGCTCAAGCAGGAGGTCGGGCTGCCGATCCACTTCCACACCCATGACACCGCCGGGGGCGCCATCGCCAGCATCCTCGCCGCAGCCGACGCCGGGGTCGACGCGGTCGACTGCGCCATGGACGCCTTTTCCGGCAATACCTCCCAGGCGACACTGGGCTCGGTGGTCGAGGCGCTGCGCCACACCGACCGCGAGACCGGGCTCGACATCGCCGCGATCCGCGAGATCAGCGATTACTTCGAGGCGGTGCGCGCGCAATACGCCGCCTTTGAAAGCGGACTGCAGGCGCCGGCCTCGGAGGTCTACCTGCACGAGATGCCCGGCGGGCAGTTCACCAACCTCAAGGCGCAGGCGCGCAGCCTCGGGCTGGAGGAGCGCTGGCACGAGGTCGCCCGCACCTATGCCGACGTCAACATGATGTTCGGCGATATCGTCAAGGTGACGCCCAGTTCCAAGGTGGTGGGCGACATGGCGCTGATGATGGTCTCCCAGAACCTCAGCCGCGCCGATGTCGAGGACCCGGACAAGGAGGTCTCCTTTCCCGACAGCGTGATCGACATGATGCGCGGCAACCTCGGCCAGCCGCCGGGCGGCTTTCCCGAGACCATCGTGAAAAAGGTGCTCAAGGACGAAAAACCCAACACCGAGCGCCCGGGCAAGCACCTGGATCCTGTGGACCTGGAGGTGACCCGCGCGGAGCTGTCGAAAGAGCTCGAGGGCAGGCCGGTGGATGACGAGGACCTGATGGGCTACCTGATGTATCCCAAGGTCTATCTCGATTACATGGGAAGGCACCGCACATATGGCCCGGTGCGCACGCTGCCGACGCGGACCTTCTTCTACGGCATGGAGCCGGGCGAGGAAATCTCGGCCGAGATCGACCCGGGCAAGACGCTGGAGATCCGCTGCCAGGCGGTGGGCGAGACCGACGAGACCGGCGAGGTCAAGGTGTTCTTCGAATTGAACGGCCAGCCACGCACGGTGCGGGTGCCGGACCGGCTGGTCACCGCCCAGACCCGCGCCCGCCCCAAGGCCGAGCATGGCAACCCGGCCCATGTCGGCGCGCCGATGCCCGGCGTGGTCGCCTCGGTCGCCGTCACCGCGGGCCAGAAGGTCAAGGCTGGCGATCTCATGCTCACCATCGAGGCGATGAAGATGGAAACCGCGATCCACGCCGAACACGACGCAACCGTCAAGGCCATCCACACCGCCCCCGGCGCACAGATCGACGCCAAGGATCTGCTGGTGGAATTCGAATAGGCTGGGCCGGATGGCCCCCGGAGCACATGGGGGCGATTGACGCATCAGGTAAAATCGCGCAGGAGGGGAATGGGCCGGTCAGCGGCCCTTGCCCCACCCTTGGTCCGTGATCCTGTTCCATGAGCTTTTCCGCCGATGCCGCCGAAACCCTCTCGCTCCGCGCCCTGGCCTGGCTGGTGGGCAATGACGATCTGCTGCCGGTCTTTCTGAACGCGACCGGCGCCGGGCAGGACGAACTGAGCGCCCGGGCGCAAGAGCCGGAGTTCCTCGGTGCGGTGCTCGATTTCCTGATGATGGACGACGCCTGGGTGACCGGGTTCTGCGGCGCCAACGGCATCCCCTATGACCACCCGATGCAGGCCCGCGCCGCGCTGCCCGGCGGGGCACAGATGCATTGGACCTGACCCCACCGGGAGGAGCCCGCGCCATGAGTATCGAGGCCATCGTGTTCGACAAGGACGGCACGCTGTTCGACTTCGCCGCCACCTGGGAGGCCTGGGCCGAGGCCTTTCTGCTGCGCGCCACCGGGCAGGACCGCGCCCGCGCCCAGGCAATCGGGACCGAGATCGGTTTCGACCTCGCGGCGCGCCGCTTCGCCCCCGACAGCGTGGTGATCGCCGGCACCCCGGCCGAGGTGGCCGACGCGCTGGAGCGCCACTTTCCACAGCTGACCCGACCGGCCCTGATCGGCATGCTGAACGAAGAGGCCGAGCTTGCCCCCCAGATCGAGGCGGTGCCGCTGGCGCCCTTTCTCGACGGGCTGCGCGCGCAGGGGTTGCGGCTGGGCGTGGCCACCAACGATGCCGAAGCCCCGGCCCGGGCGCATCTGCTCGCCGCCCGGGTGCTGGACCGGTTCGACTTCGTCGCCGGGTTCGACAGCGGGCACGGCGCCAAGCCCGCGCCGGGGCCGCTGCTGGCCTTCTGCGCCGCCGTCGATGTGGACCCGGCGCGCGCCCTGATGGTGGGCGACAGCACCCATGACCTGCACGCCGGCCGCGCCGCCGGCATGTCCACCCTGGGGGTGCTGACCGGCATGGCCGGCGCGGACGAGCTTGCCCCCCACGCCGACGCGGTGCTGCCCGATATCGGGCATATTCCCGCCTGGCTCGCCACGCGCGGCTGATCGCAGCCTGAAAACGACAGGATTCGTCGCGGACAAGGCGGCGCGCCGCCCGCGCCTGGGGCCTGCTGTGGGGCAGCACAGCCAGCGGGAGGCATTCATGGTGCAACAGGCACAACGGCGAAAGCGCGGCGGCGGCCGCTCAGGCGCGGCGGCCCGGCGCGGGGCGGCGGTGATCGAACAGATGCCCTTCGCGCCGCCGATCAACCGCGACCGCCCGACCGAGCCGCTGACCGACGAGGGCATCGCCGCCATCCACGACGGCGCGATGCGCATTCTCGAGGAAATCGGCATCGCCTTTCTCAACCCCGAGGCCATCGAGATCCTGCGCGAGGCCGGCTGCAGCGTGCGGGGCGAGGTCGTCCGCATGGGCCGCGACTTCGTGATGGAGATGGTGGCCAAGGCGCCGTCGCAGTTCACCCTGACCCCGCGCAACCCGGACCGCACCCTCACCGTGGGCGGCAAGACCATCCTGTTCGGCAACGTCTCCTCGCCGCCCAACTACTGGGACATGGAGATCGGCCGCAAGGTACCCGGCACCCGCGAGAAATGCGCCAACCTGCTGAAACTCACCCAGTATTTCAACTGCATCCACTTCGCCGGCGGCTACCCGGTGGAACCCGTGGACATCCACGCCAGCGTCCGGCACCTCGACGTGCTCTATGACAAGCTGACGCTCACCGACAAGGTGATGCACGCCTATTCGCTGGGCAAGGAGCGGGTCGAGGACGTGATGGAGATGGTGCGCATTGCCGGCGGCCTGACCGAGGAGGAGTTCCAGGCGACGCCGCGGATGTATACCAACATCAACTCCACCTCGCCGCTCAAGCACGACTACCCGATGATCGACGGCTGCCTGCGCATGATCCGCCGTGGCCAGGCGGTGGTGGTCACCCCCTTTACGCTGGCCGGCGCGATGGCGCCGGTGACCATGGCCGGCGCGGTGGCGCAATCGCTGGCCGAGGCGCTTTGCGCCATCGCGCTGTTCCAATACGTGCGTCCCGGCTGCCCCTGCGCCATCGGAACCTTCACCTCCAACGTCGACATGAAATCCGGCGCCCCAGCCTTTGGCACGCCGGAGTACATGCGGGCGACCCAGATGACCGGCCAGATGGCGCGGTTCTACGGCCTGCCGCTGCGCTCCTCGGGGGTTTGCGCCGCCAACGTGCCCGACGGGCAGGCAATGTGGGAAACCTCCAACTCGCTCTGGGCGGCGGTGCAATCGGGCACGCATATGGTCTACCATGCCGCCGGATGGCTCGAGGGCGGGCTGATCGCCAGCCCCGAAAAATTCATCATGGATTGCGAGGTGCTGCAGCAGATCCAGCGTTACATGCAGCCCGAGATCTGGGCCACCGGCCCCGACGAGGTGGCGGTCGAGGCGATCGGCTCGGTCGGCAACGCCGGGCATTTCTTTGGCATCCAGCACACCCAGGACCGTTATACCACCGCCTTTTATCAGCCGTTCCTGAGCGACTGGCGCAACTACGAGGGGTGGGAGGCCGCCGGCGGCGTCTGGACGCCGGAGCGCGCCCATACGATGTACAAGCGCATCATCGCAAGCTTCGAGCCGCCGCCGATGGACCAGGCCATCCGCGACGAGCTGACCGCCTTCGTCGCCCGCCGCAAGGCCGAGGGCGGCGCGCCGACCGATTTCTGATTCGATCGCGCCCCGGGCGCGGCGCCGTTCGGCATTTGTTAAGCCTTCCCGGCCCAAGCTGTGCGCGGGGCACAGCAACGGGGGGCCGGCATGCACGGTCTGGTCAACAGGGCGATCCAGTCCTTTGTCACCGATACCTACGGGCCCGATCGCTGGCGCCGCGTGACCGAGGCCGCCGAACTCGGCGATTTCGAGTTCGAGGCGATGCTGATCTATGACGACGCGGTGACCGAGGCGCTGCTCGCCGCGTTCTGCGCCGATCTGGGCCGCAGCCGCGGCGAGGTGCTGGAGGATCTGGGCACCTATCTGGTCTCGCACCCCTCGGTCGAGGCGCTGCGCCGTCTGCTGCGCTTCGGCGGCGACAGCTACGTCGATTTCCTGCATTCGCTCGACGACCTGAACGATCGCGCCCGCCTTGCCGTGCCGGACCTGCACCTGCCCGCGCTTGACCTGCGCGAGGAGGGCGCGGGGCGCTATACCCTTGCCTGCGGGCCGGGGATGCCCGGGTTCGGATGGGTCATGATGGGCATCCTGCGTGCGATGGCCGACGACTACGGCGCGCTGGTGCTGCTGGAACATCACGGCCCCCACGCCGACGAGGGCGCGGATGACGAGGCGGACGAAGTCATCGCCGTGACGCTGATCGAATCCGCCTTTGCCGCCGGCCGCGCCTTTGATCTGGGGGCGCGCGCGGGATGATCGCCGAGGACACGCTGGCCGGGATACTGGCCCGGCTCTGCCCGATGCATCTGCTGGTGGACGACAGCGGCGTGATCCGCCGCGTCGGGCCGACCCTGCAAAAGCTGCGCCCCGAAACCCCCATGCCGGGGCAGCGGTTTCTCGATCTGTTCGACCTGACCCGCCCGCGCAAGGTGGGCTGCTTTGCCGATCTGCTGACCGGCGAGGGCAAGCTCGGCGTCGCCTTCCGGGATGCCCCGCACACCGCACTCAAGGGCCAGATCGTGCCGCTTCCGGGCGGCGCGGTGATCGACCTCTCCTTCGGCATCTCGCTGATCGACGCGGTGCGCGACTATGCCCTGACCAGCGCAGATTTCGCCGCCACCAGCCTGGCCATCGAACTGCTCTACCTGGTCGAGGCAAAATCGGCCGTGATGGGCGAATACGGCCAGCTCAGCCGGCGGCTCCAGACGGCGCGGATCTCGGCCGAGGAGCAGGCCTTTACCGACACGCTGACCGGGCTCAAGAACCGCCGCGCCATGGACCACGTTCTGACCCGAAAGGCCGCTAGCGGCATGCCCTATTCGGTGATGCACATCGACCTGGATTTCTTCAAGCAGGTGAACGATTCGCTGGGCCACGCCGCCGGCGATCACGTGCTGCAGCAGGTCGCCCGCATCCTGGTCGAGGAGACCCGGCAGGAGGATACCGTGGCCCGCGTCGGCGGCGACGAGTTCGTGATCGTCTTCGACAACCTGACCGACCGGCCCCGCCTGCGCCGCATCGCCGAACGGCTGATCGACCGGCTGCAACAGCCGATGCTGTTCCAGGGGCGGCCTTGCGCGATCTCGGCCAGCATCGGCATCGCGCCTTCGGTCGAGCAGCCGCTGGTCAGCCCTGCGGGCCTGCTGCGCCTGGCCGACCTGGCGCTCTACGACGCCAAGCACGCCGGGCGCTCGACCCTGCGCTTCGCCACCCCGCGACCGGCGGAACCCGCCTGGACCCGGCCAGCGGCGGGCAAGGACGGCGAAACGGCGCCTCCCAGCGCGGTTTCAGGGCGCGACTCTTGACAGTCGCGGCCCGGCGTGGTCTGCTACCCGGCATCGGGTAATCTTATTCCAGCGTGCCGCGCCGCCCCTGCGGGCCCTCCGCAACAGCTCGGCCCGCCACCATTGGTGAGGATATTGGAAATGTGGAAACGAAATCTCTGTGCATCCCTGGCCGCGGCCAGCATGGTTGTCGTCGGCGTCGAGCGCGCCAAGGCGGATGACGCCGCCGCCCTGCTCGGCGGGGCGCTGCTGGGCGGAATCATCGTCAACGAGATGAACAAGAACAAGACGCGCCGCACCACCGTCCGGCGTACCGGCGTTTCCTCGACCCAGCGCGAGGAGAACCGCCAGGTGCAGGTGGCGCTGAACTACTTCGGCTACAACGTCGGATATGCCGACGGCGTCCTCGGTCGCAACAGCCGCACCGGCATCCGCCGCTACCAGGCCGACATGGGCTATGGCGTCGATGGCTATCTCGACCCGCATGAAACCAGCTTCCTTCTGGGCAGCCATCAGCGCGCGATGGCCAGCGCGCACATGGCGCCCTACGCCCAGATCGTCGCCACCCAGGGCCACCCCGGGCTGCTGCGCACCTATCGCAACGAACAGCTCGGCATCGCCACGCCGGGCACCCAGATGCAGCCCCAGATGGCCACCGCGCCGACACCGGCGCCCATGCCGGCCCCGGTTCAGACCCAGCCCGAACCGGTCACCGCCCGCGCCGACACCAGCGGCAGCAACCTGCCGCAGTTCAACTTCGCCCCGGCGGAGCGCTCGATCCGCGATCACTGCGACCAGGTCAGCGTGAACACCGCGGCCAACGGCGGGCTGCGCACCGCCGCCAGCATCACCGACGCCGGCTTTGCCCTGAACGAACAGTTCTGCCTCGCCCGCACCCAGGCGATGTCGGACAGCGCCCGGATCGAGGCCTCGATCCCCAACATGACGCGCGAGCAGATCGAGGCGCAGTGCGACGGGCTGGCCCAGGCGATCGAGCCGCAGCTTCAGGGCATCGAGAGCCTGCAGGCCGGTCAGGTCATGGCCAAGACCAAAGCCTTCCTCGAAAGCTCCGGTCAGCCGATGGCGCAGCTGGTCTCCGGTGGCAAGGTCTGCCTCGGCGCCGGCTACCGCGCCGACAACGCGCGGGTCGCGCTGGCCAGCGCGGTGCTGCTGACCTCGGCCGGCCAGGGCGGCTATGGCGAGATGGTCAGCCACCAGTTGCGCGAGGGCTTCGGCACGCTCAGCGCCGCACCGCAACAGGCCGCCTCCTGGATGCAGGTGGCAATGACCGCTGTCGCCAACGGCCAGACGGTTCTGGGCCAGAACCAGGGCCGCGCCCAGGTGCTCCAGGCCGCCTCCGGCGGCGCGCTGCCGGTCTTCGGCACCGCCAACGAGTGACCGACGCCTTGAAAGAATGCGCAAGGCCCGTCCCCGGATCAGGGGGCGGGCCTTTTGCTTGTCCCCTGCCCAGTCAGTCCGGGCGCGGCGCAGCGGAGACCTGGACCCTCCTGCCCCCGGTGGCGAGAGATCCCCGGCTTCGCGGGGCGGACGGGGAAAGAAACGATGTCTTACCAGCCTGTTCACGGATGTCGTACAAAACGGGCCGAAAACTCCCCGATTTAACGGAAAGTTACGTGCAGCGGGCGGTGGGCGGTGGGCGGTGGGCGGTGGGCGGAGAGCCTAGAAAACGGGAATTAATCTGAACACCCCAAAAATTTCTTCCCTTGAGGTATCCGTAAGTGACCAACGCCGAAAACGAGAATCTAGCTAAATACATTGAAGATTTCGGGCCGGACTTCGGCACGGACTTATTCAATTTACAAAATTCATACTTTAATATCGCAGTACAATGGCGCTTTTACAAAAGTTTGTTTGGAGTCAATCAACAAAGAATTGACCTTTTAAATAAGGTATCCGGCATCTTCTTTCGAGAGGTCGAGCGTACCTTATTTGAATCTGTAATAACTGGATTGTGCCGCATTACTGATCCCATAGAAACAGGAAGAGGAAATGGAGCGCGAAAAAATCTTACGTTTCGCGTTTTGGAGAAGCATATTGAAAACAGTGATATGTCTATTTTTGAAGAGTTCATGGCAAGGTTTGATGAAGGAGCAACTTTTGCGAGAGACTGGAGAAATAGAAAGCTCTCTCACCTAGATTACGATGTTGCTCGCGGCGGCGCTACATTAGAGACAGCGAGTCGCGCGAAAGTTCAGGAATTAATTGATTGCCTAGGTGAATTGTTACAATGGATTCATCAAGAGTATTTAGACATGTCCCTCTCCTTAGATGTAGGACTTCCCCCTGAAGATGAAATGCGCGTTTTGGAACTCCTGTACCTTTCTACTCAGGAAGAAGAAAATTTTGAAAGGCAGTTAAAAGAAAGGATTGAACGCCGCGACTTTTCCGATATGCCGAAACGGTCAGAGGTTCCAGATTGGTTGCTTGGGCTTGATTGAAACGCATCAAACATCCAACTCCTCCACGAACCGCGCGTTTTCCTGGATATACTGGAATCGCAATTCCGGCTTTTTGCCCATCAGCCGTTCCACCAGCTCGCCGGTTTCGCCCGGTTCGTCCTCGTCGATGGTCACCCGGATCAGCTTGCGCGATTTCGGGTCCATGGTGGTTTCCTTGAGGTCCTTGGCGTCCATCTCGCCCAGGCCCTTGAACCGGCTGACGTCGATTTTTCCCTTTCCGCCCAGCCCCTTGTCCATCCATGCATCGCGCTCTTCCTGGTCCAGGCAATAGACCCGCCGCGCCCCTTGCGTCAGCCGGAACAGCGGCGGGCAGGCCAGGTAGAGGTGCCCGGTGTCGATCATCGGCCGCATCTGGGTGAAGAAGAAGGTCATCAGAAGCGAGGCGATATGCGCCCCGTCGACATCGGCGTCGGTCATGATGATGATCTTGTCGTAGCGCAGGTCGTCGATGTTGAACCGCGTCCCCAGCCCGACGCCAAGGGCTTGAGTCAAATCGGAAATTTCCGCGTTCGAACTCAGCTTGTTCGACGCCGCCCCCAGCACGTTGAGGATCTTGCCCCGCAGCGGCAACAGCGCCTGGGTCTTGCGGTCGCGCGCCATCTTGGCGCTGCCGCCGGCCGAGTCGCCCTCGACGATGAACAGCTCGGTTCCCTCTCGGGTGTTCGACGAGCAATCCACCAGCTTGCCCGGCAGCCGCAGTTTCTTCGTCGCGGTCTTGCGCTGGGTCTCCTTCTCCTGCCGCCGCCGCAGCCGCTCCTCGGCGCGCAGCACCAGGAAATCAAGGATCGCGCCGGCCGATTTGGTATCCGCCGCCAGCCAGTTGTCGAAATGGTCGCGCACCGCGCCCTCGACCAGCCGCTGCGCCTCGACCGTGGCAAGCCGGTCCTTGGTCTGGCCGACGAACTCTGGCTCGCTGATGAAACAGGAGACCAGCGCACAGCCCCCGGTCACCAGATCCTCTCGGGTGATCTGGGCGGCCTTCTTGTTGCCGACCAGCTCGCCATAGGCGCGGACGCCCTTGAGGATCGCGGCCCAGAACCCGGCCTCATGCGTGCCGCCCTCAGGCGTGGGTACTGTGTTGCAGTAGGACTGGATGAAGCCGTCGCGCGAGGGCGTCCAGTTGATCGCCCATTCCACCTTGCCCGGCGTTTTGAACCGTTCCTGGAACTCTACCGTGCCGGAGAACGGCTGATCGGCATAGGTCGAGGCGCCGTTCAGCGTCTCTTTCAGGTAATCGGCCAGCCCGCCGGGAAAGTGAAAACTTGCCTCGGTCGGTGTCTCGCCGTCGTCGATCTCGGACTTCCAGCGGATCTCCACCCCCGAGAACAAATAGGCCTTGGAGCGGATCGACTTGAACAGGCGGGCCGGCTTGAACCGGTGCGAGCCGAAGATTTCCTCGTCGGCGTGAAAGGTCACCGTGGTGCCGCGCCGGTTCGGCGCCGCGCCGATCTTTTCCACCGGGCCAAGAGGCAACCCGCGCGAGAACCGCTGTTCGTAAAGCGTCTTGTCGCGCGCCACCTGCACCACCATGGAATCCGACAGCGCGTTGACCACCGAGGCGCCGACCCCGTGCAGCCCGCCCGAGGTCTGGTAGGCCTTGCCGGAAAACTTGCCGCCCGCATGCAGGGTACACAGGATCACCTCGAGCGCGGATTTGCCCGGAAACTTCGGGTGCGGGTCCACCGGGATGCCGCGGCCGTTGTCGCGGACGGTCACCGAATAATCGCCGTGCAGCTCGACCTCGATGCGGTTGGCGTAACCCGCCACCGCCTCGTCCATCGAGTTGTCAAGCACCTCGGCCACCAGGTGATGCAGCGCGCGGTCATCGGTGCCGCCGATGTACATGCCGGGGCGCTTTCGGACCGGCTCCAGCCCCTCGAGCACTTCGATCGAGGAGGCGTCGTAGGCGGGTTGGGCGGCTCCGGAGAGGAGGTCGTTGGGCATGGGGCTGCTGCTCTTTTTCTTGGTTGGAGGCCAGTATGCCAGAGCGGCAAGGCGGGGGGAAGATGCCGTGGCCGTGCCGGGCGGCCAGTGGCGCTGCGGGGCGATCCGGTGTCGTTTTCCGGCAAGCAGCCCGCCCCGGTTGACCGCATGCGATGGCACGAAGACTCCCGCGCGCGAAGGTAGTATGGAATGATGGAACTGACAGAGGCCACCGCGCCCGAAACCCGGCTGAAATCCTGCCCCGACTGGGGATACCTGTTCCGCGAGTTTTACGAGCTCTACCGCTTTCTCCCCTCCGGCGGCAGCCCCCGCATCCGCAGTCACCAGCGCGCGGTGCGCGAGGCATTGCGGCGGGGCACCTCGAAAAACCCGGTGGTGGCGCCGCAGCCGCCCACCGACAAGCCGGTGACCGCGCATCTGAAACGGGCGCTGGACCTGGGGCGCGAACAGAACCTGGCCCCGGTGGTGCGGGCGCTGGAATCGGTGGCGCCGCTGCTGTCCTGGCAACATGGCTACGAAAAGGTGCCCAAGGGGCTGAGCGGCAGCTATGCCTATGCCGAGCTTTGCGGTCCGCACGGGCCGGTGGTGATCGACGAGCTGATCCTGGGCGTGGTGCTTTTCGCGCCGGGCTGCACCTATCCCGCCCATGCCCACCGCGGCATCACCGAAAGCTACATCTGCCTTTCCGGCGCGGTGTCCGAGAACCATCAGGGCGTCTATGCGCCCGGCTCGATGATCTTCAACCCGCCCGAGCATCTGCACCGGATCACCGTGGGCGACCGCGATCCGGCGCTGCTGGCCTATGCCTGGATCGGCGACAAGGGCGATCTGTCGGATCAAAAGATGGTGTTCACCCGCAAGGCGCGTTAGGCCCCGGGCAACCAATCCTTGATCGCCTGGGCCACCTTCTGGGGGATCTGGTGGCAGATCCAGTGATCGGCCGCCTCGAATTCCACCCGCGTGAGATCGGGGGCGAAATCCTCCAACCCCTCGGTCGCCTCGGGCAGCAGCGCGGTATCGCCCCGCCCCCAGATCAGCAGGTGCGGACAGCGCACCATCAACCGCTCGCGCGGCATCTCGGGCAGGTCGGTGATCGGCGCGCCGGGCGCTGCGACCTGCAGCGGCGAGGCGCGGTACCAGTGGATCATGGTCTTGAGCCGCCCGGGCCGCGACCATTCGGCGGTGTACTCGGCCAGCTTGTCCGGCGTCATCCAGGCGTTGTTCATCCTGGCGAGGAACAGCGCCTTCATCTTCTCGAAATCATTGGCGGAGAAATACCGCTCCGAGCCCTCGCGGCGCAGGGAAAGGATGTATTGCGAGGCCTCGGCCTGTGCCCCGCCGGCGGCCAGCGCGCGCTGGAACGGCGCCGGGTGCACGCCGTTGGCGATGATCAGCCGGCTGACCAGCTTGGGGCGGAACATCGCCAGCCCATAGGCCACCGCCGCGCCCCAGTCGTGCCCCATCACGGTGAGTGGCCCGCCGATATGGTCGATCAGCGCCGCCATGTCGCCCACCAGTTGCGAGCCGCGATACAGCGCCACGTCGTCCGGCGCCCAGCTTTGGCCATAGCCGCGTTGGTCCGGCGCGATGCAGTGAAACCGGTCGGTGAGGTAGGGGGCCAGATCGGCCCAGGCGCCGCTGTATTCGGGGAACCCGTGCAGCAAGAGCAGCGGCGGCTTGGCCGGGTCGCCCCAGCGGCGGATGTGAAACGGATGGCCGTTCAGGTCGATGATCTCGGTTCTCATGGCTTCACTCTAACCGTACGGGGGCGCCGGGCAATGGCCCGCCGCGATGACGCGGGGTCGCGCGCGCCGTTGGTGCGGCGGGATTGATGGGGATCAACGCGGTGAACCCGGAAAAAGGTTAGCATTGAACTCATAATTTTTCAGATGGAGAATTGCCTATGCCAACCCCCGCCACAGTGCCCACCCCGACGCAGACTGACGTGAAGACCGAACCGGCGGCGGCGCCTGCGGAGGAGGTTTCTTCTCCGCCACAGCCGGCCCCGTCCGCTCCCCGCCCGGCGACACCGCCCAGCCGCGAGGAGGTGCGCCGCGCCTTCGAAACCGGGCGCTATCCCTATCGCAAGAAACTGGGGCGCCGAGCCTATGAGGCGGAAAAGGCGCAGTTGCAGGCCGAACTGCTCAAGGTTCAACTCTGGGCGCAAGAGACCGGCGAGAAATTCGTGCTGCTGTTCGAGGGGCGTGACGCCGCCGGAAAGGGCGGCACGATCAAGCGGTTTATGGAGCATCTCAACCCCCGCTCGGCCCGTATCGTTGCGCTCAACAAGCCAACCTGGGAGGAGAAGGGACAGTGGTTCTTTCAGCGCTATGTCCAGGAGTTGCCGACCAGCGGCGAAATGGTGTTCTACGACCGGTCCTGGTACAACCGCGCCGGGGTCGAGCGGGTGATGGGGTTTTGCACACCGAACGAATACCTCGAGTTCATGCGCCAGACGCCGGAGCTGGAGCGGATGCTGGTCCGGTCGGGTATCCATCTGTACAAGTACTGGTTCTCGGTCACCCGGGCGGAACAGCAGCGCCGGTTCCAGTCGCGCGAGACCGATCCGTTGAAACAGTGGAAACTGTCCCCGATCGACAAGGCCTCGCTCGACAAGTGGGACGATTACACCGAGGCGAAAGAGGCGATGTTCTTTTACACCGACACCGCCGACGCCCCCTGGACCATCGTCAAATCGAATGACAAGAAACGCGCCCGGCTGAACTGCATGCGGCATTTCCTGGCCTCGATCGACTACCCGGACAAGGATCACGAGGTGGTGGGGGCACCCGACCCGCTGATCGTCGGGCAGGCGCAACATGTCGTGCACCGCACCGATCATATCCTCGGCACGGCCCAACATCCCGACAAGCGCATCGCGCGCTGATCGGCGGTGCGGCGCCGCCTGACGGTGCCGGATCTTGCCAGGGGTGCGAATGCGGCTTAACTCATCACATGCCTTTCGCCTTGCGCCTGTTTTTGCTGGTTTTTCCCCTCGCCCTGGCCAGCCCGGCGACCGCCCATCCGCATGTCTTTATCGACGCCGGTTTGCAGGTGGCGGTGGACGCGAGCGGTAGAGCGACCGGCGTCACCGTCACCTGGGAATACGACGAGCTTTACTCGTTGATCAGTTTCGAGGATCTGGGGCTGGACTCCGATTACGACGGCCAGCTGACGCCCGAGGAACTGGAGCAGATCGACGGCTTTGACCTGAACTGGATCGATGGCTACGAGGGCGATCTCTACCTTTCAACCGCGGCCGGGCCGGTGGCGATGGGACCGCCCGAGGGCCGTGGCGTGACGGCGGTGGAGGGGCGCATCCGCTCGTCCCATTTCCGACCGCTGGCGCAGCCGGTGCCGGCACAGGAGCTGACCTTGCGGGTCTACGATCCCGGGTTTTACACCGCTTACGGGCTGGGGCTGGGGATCACGATCGACGGGGATTGCCGGGCCGAGGTGATCCCGGCCGATCAGGACACGGCCGACGCGCGGCTCAACACCCTGTTAGCGGCGAGGTCACCCGACGAGGTTGAGATGGATTTCCCGGCCGTGGGCGACGCCTATGCCGATACGGTTGTGATCCGATGCGCTGGGTGAGCTGGGCCGGGGCGCTCACGGTCGTGGGGGCGGCGCTGTGGCTTTGGGGATTCGGCGGGGCCGATTGGGTGACGCATACGGCAATCACGGGCCAGCAGCGGGCACAGGTCGCCATGGCGCAGGGGCTGCGGGCGCTCAGGGCGGGCGAACCGGGCGCGCTTGCCGCGCTGCTCGGGCTCTGTTTCGCCTATGGGTTCTTTCACGCCGCCGGGCCGGGGCACGGCAAGATCGTGATCGGCGGCTATGGCGTAGCGCGGCGAGTGCCGGTGCTGCGGCTCTCGGCGCTGGCGCTGGGGGCGTCGCTGGCACAGGCGGCCAGCGCGGTGGCGCTGGTCTATGCCGCGCTGGGCCTGTTCGGCTGGGGCCGGCGCCAGCTGGTGGGCGCGGCCGAAGACCTGTTTGCGCCGCTCAGCTATGGCATGATCGCACTGGTCGGCCTGTGGCTGGCCTGGCGTGGGGCGCGGCGGCTTATGTGCATGGCCCGCACACAGCGGCAGCCCCGCCATGACCACGATCACGACCAAGGGCCGGATGGCATCTGCGAAAACTGCGGCCACCGCCACGGCCCGACCCTGGAGGAGGCCGGGCGGGTGCACGGGCTGCGCGATGCGCTGGCGGTGATCGCGTCGGTTGCCGCGCGCCCTTGCACCGGCGCGATCTTCATCCTGGTGCTGACCTGGCAGATGGGCATCGCAATGGCCGGCATCGCCGGGGCCTTTGCGATGGCGCTGGGCACCGCCTGCGTGACGGTGGCGGTGGCGCTGGCCGCGACGCTGTTTCGGGCCGGTGCGATGGAGCGCTGGAGCGGCCCCGCTGCGATACGCGTGTCGGCGGTACTGGAACTGGCCGCCGGGTTGGCGGTGTTTGCCGTCGCGGTCCCGATCATGCTGCGATTGATCTGAGGCTTGCCCGCACGGCGCGTTGCGCCTAAGCCGCCTGAATGACGCGCGAACTGATGACATATGGCGGCCATGTGCGCGCCGTGGCCCTGCTGGGTCTGCCGCTGGTGGGTGGGCACCTGGCGCAATTCGCAATCGGGTTGACCGACACCATCATGGTGGGCTGGTACGGGGTCGAGGCACTGGCAGCCGTGACCCTCGCCGGCAGTTATTTCTTCGTTCTGTTCCTGACCGGCGCCGGTTTCGGCTGGGCGGTGATGCCGATGGTGGCCGCGGCCAACGCGGCGGGCGACGAGACCAGCGCGCGCCGCGCCACCCGCATGGGGCTGTGGCTGTCGGTGATGTACAGCGTGGCGGTGATGCCGCTCTTGTGGTGGTCGGGGTCGATCCTGCTGGCCCTCGGGCAAGGCGCAGAGGTGGCGGCGGATGCCGCGCGCTACCTGCGGATCTCCGGATGGGGTCTGTTTCCGGCGCTGCTGGTGATGGTTCTGAAATCCTACCTCGCAGCGCTGGAGCGGACCCAGGTGGTACTGTGGATCACGGTTCTGGCCGCGCTGGCCAACGCGCTGGCCAACTACGGGCTGATCTTCGGCCACTGGGGCCTGCCCGAGATGGGCATCCGGGGGGCAGCGCTGGCCTCGAACCTCACGCATATGGTTTCGCTGGTGGCGGTGGTGATCTACGTGACGCGTGCCCTGCCCGAGCAGGAGCTGTTCCGCCGCCTCTGGCGCCCGGACCGGGAGATGTTCGCGCGGGTGTTCCGCCTCGGCGTTCCGATCGGCATCACCAGCCTGACCGAGATCAGCCTGTTCTCGGCCTCAGCGCTGATGATGGGCTGGCTCGGCACCACGCAACTGGCCGCGCATGGGATCGCGCTGCAATTGGCGACCGCGACCTTCATGGTGCACCTGGGCTTGAGCAACGCCGCTACGGTGCGCGCCGGCAATGCCTATGGCCGCCGCGACAAGGCGCATATGGCGCGCGGGGCGGCGGTGGTCACGGCGATGTCGCTGGCGGCCTCGGTGCTGACCATCACGCTGTTCCTGACCCAGCCCGACCCGCTGATCTCGCTGTTCCTCGATCCCGACGATCCGGAGCGACCGCAGATCCTGGTGATCGGCGCGGGGCTCCTGGCGGCGGCGGCGCTGTTCCAACTCGTCGATGGCGCGCAGGTGATCGCGTTGGGCCTGCTGCGCGGGGTTCAGGATACCGGCGTGCCGATGCTGGTTGCGGCGCTGGCCTATTGGGGGGTGGGTATCCCGGCCTCCTACGCGCTGGGCTTTCCGCTGGGCCTGGGCGGGGTGGGCATCTGGCTGGGCCTGGCCTGTGGGCTGGCGGTGGCCGGCGTGCTGCTGATGTGGAGGTTCTGGCGGCAGGGGCTGGCACGCGCCGAGGCATAGGCCCCGGCAGGCGGGAACTGAGCGACCCAAGTGCCCCTTCAAACCGATGGTCTTTGGAAAATCTGGAGCGGGCGAAGAGATTCGAACTCTCGACCCCAACCTTGGCAAGGTTGTGCTCTACCCCTGAGCTACGCCCGCGTCATTGAGTGAGGCGTGAGATATAAATATCCGACTGAAGCCGCAAGGGGAAATGCGCGCGCGGCGGAAAATAATTCCTGCCGCGCGCCCTGCCCGGTTACGCCGGGTGCCGCCCCTCGCGCCCGGACCAGTGCCAGGCCACCAGCGCCGCGGCGGCGGCCATCGCGCCGAAGCTCAGCCAGGGTGCCTTCATCAGCACCAGCACCGCGAGGACCAGCCGCAGCAGCAACTCCAACCCACCGATGGGGCGCGCCTCGTGGCAAGCCAGCACGCTGGCCAGCAGGTAGGGCGCCACCGCGACGCGCAGCATCACCAGGGCAAGCGCACCGATATGCGTCGCCCCGTCGTACCGCGGGCATCCCCATGCCCAGAAGGATCGCCATCAGCATCGTCGCCAGCAGCGCAAGGAACAGGAACAACGCGCTTTCGCCGATGATCCCGCCCAAGGCGCGCAGCCAGGAAATGATATCGACGGCGATGTAGTTCGACAGTCCCGTCAGGTTGAGGCAGAAGTCGATCACCGAAACCGCCAGAAACATCAGGTAAAGCCGGCTGACCAGCAGCCCGGCCTCGGCCAGCGCCGACACGATCTTGCCGGGGGATTGCCGGACCTCCGGATCGAGGAAGAACAGCGCCACCAGCAGCGCCATCGCCCACCACCCGGCCGAACCGGCATCGCCGGCGGAGTTCTGGATCAGCTCCAGCAGCCAGGGCAGGCTCTCGGCGCGGCAGCCGTTTTCGCTGATGATCTGCGTCACCCCCCCAGAGCCCCGCCAGCGGGCCGCAGCCCACCGCCTCCTTTGGGGTGAGCAGCAGCAGAAGGATCAGCCCGATCGGGGCAAAGATCATCACCAGATGCAGCTTGTCGGCCCGGGTCGGGCGCATGTCCTCGGTGGCTTCGCTCACTTCCTCTAAGAAAACAGTCCGGGGGACTGTTTTCCCGAGGGGCGGCCAGGTCGAGCGCATGAACCGCACGATCAAAGAGGCAACGGTCAAACGCTTCCACTACGACAGCCACGACCAGTTGCGGACACACCTCGCCGACTTCATGGCAGCCTACAACTTCGCCCGCAGACTCAAGACCCTCGGCGGCCTCACGCCCTGCGAGTACATTTGCAAGATCTGGATTTCGGAGCCAGATCGATTCATCCTAAATCCGATCCACCAAATGCCGGGACTGAACAACTAGGCCCCAGCGTTATTGGGATAAAGCGCGCGCTGGTTGGCGGCCAGCTCCGCGCCCTTGTCGCCCTGTTTGGAATAGGGCCCGCGGCCCTTTTCCAGCACGAACCCCAGGATCAGCGACATCGGCGCGATGTCGGTGCCCCCTCCGGCGACGTTGAGCACCGAATTGGTCAGCGTCTGCCCCTCCTGCACTTGTAGGCTGGCGATGCCGGCGATTTAGGCCATGTGCAGGATCGAGACATGCGGGCTGTTGCCGGAGCTCGACGCCTCGGCGCTGAGGTTGACCTGGGCTGTGACCGGCCCAGTGGCGAACGCGCCCGAGGCGATCAGGGCCGCGAGGGCCAGTGCGAGATGTTTCATGGTTTTCCTCCCTGTGGAAAATGTGGGGCACCCTCCTGCCCCTGATTGGTCAACCGCCCGGCCCCGATTTCATGTCGGGGGCCTTGCGACCGCGGTACTTGACCGTGAGGTCCAGCGGCGTGTCGTTCTCGTCGTAGATGCCGATGATGACGCCGCGCTTGCGGGTCTTGGTGCGCATCTCGATCAGCTGTTCCTCGCTGCGGGTGGTGCGCTGCGACTGGCGGCGGGTCCAGGCAAAGAGCTTGTCGTACATTTGGGCAATGATATCGGCGTGGATGTCGCTGTCGCCCAGGTCGGTCAGCTCCTGCGGATCGGCCGCCAGATCGAACAGCATCGGGCGATGGCCGCCCTCGAAGTGGATCAGCTTCCAGCGCTTGGTCGCCACCATGAACATCACCGCGTCGCGCACCGGGATGTCATGCAGATGCGCCACCGGGGTGGCCGAGAAATCATATTCGCAGATGACATAATCGCGTTCGGTTTCCGCCCGCTCTCCATGCAGGATCGGCAGCAGGCTTTCGCCCTCGAGGATATGGTAGGCAGGCGCGCCGCCCGCGACCTCGACAAAAGTGGGGGCAAAGTCGATGCATTCTACCAGCGCGTCGCAGGTGGTGCCGCGCGTCGCCTCGGCCTCCGGGCTCGGATCGTAGATGATCAGCGGCACCCGGGTGGAGGCGTCGTGGAAAAAGGTCTTTTCCCCCATCCAGTGATCGCCGAGGAAATCGCCGTGATCGGAGGTCAGAACGATCATGGTGTCGTCGATGCGGCCGGTCTCCTCCAGCCAGGCGAACAGCCGCCCCATCTGGTCGTCGGCCTGCTTGATCAGCCCCATGTAAGCCGGGATCACCGCCTCGCGCACGTCCTGGCGCGAAAAGGCCTCTCCCACCTTGGTGTCCATGAACGCCTTGAAAATCGGGTGCGCGTGCTGGCGCTCGGCGTCCGAACGCACCACCGGCTGCACGTGTTCGGGGCCGAACATCGAGGCATAGGGTTCCGGCACGATATAGGGCCAGTGCGGCTTGATATAGCTGAGGTGACAGCACCACGGGCCGTCGTGACCTTCGATGAACTCCATGCCGCGCCCGGTCAGGTAGGGGGTTTCGCTGTCCGGCTCGGCGATGTTGGCCGGCTCGCGCGAGTTCTTAAGGAACCAGCCCGAGAGCACGTTGCCCTCCGCGTCGAGGCCGGAGTTGGCAAAATCGTGCCAGGGATTGTCGCTCTCGTAGCCCTTTGCCTTCAGCCACTTGTTGTATTCCTTCGCGCCGTCCGGATCATACGAGCCATCGGGCCCCTCGGGCAGCATGCCATCGTCGCGCTCGAACACGTCGAAGCCGCATTCGCTCACCCGGGCGCCGATCAGGCTATCGGGTTCCAACCCCAGCCTTGCCATCCCCTCCTCGTCCGCGCGCATATGGGTCTTGCCGACGAGATAGCAGTCCATCCCGGCCTTGCGCAGGTGATCGCCCATGGTGATCTCGCCCACTTTCAGCGGGATGCCGTTCCAGCTGGCACCGTGGGAATGCACGTAGCGGCCGGTATAGGTGCTCATCCGGGAACTGCCGCAGATCGGCGACTGGATATAGGCGCGGGTGAACCGCACGCCCTTTTCGGCCAGCCGGTCGATGTTGGGCGTGTGCAGATGCGCATGCCCATAACAGCTCAGATAATCCCAGCGCAGTTGGTCGAACATGATGAAAAGGACGTTCTTCGCTTTGGCCATTCCTCGTGCAGCGCGCGCGCCCTGTGCCCGCCTTCGCGGCATCAGGGTCGCGTCACCTCTCCTCCCGTGACATTCGGTCGCAACCTAACAAGTCCGGTAAAGGGTGAGAAATAATGATTCCGAACGACCTATAGCGATTCCGCTATATTCCCGCCGGACGCGGAGGTCAGCGCCCGCACCTCTTCGCGGATCATCTGCATCAGCAGTTGCGCCGGAGCGCTGACCGTCTGTCCCGCCGGTGTGGTCAACCCGACCGCCCCGTCCATCGCACCGCGCGCGAAATCGAGGCACTGCACCACACCCTCGGACAATTCGCGCCGCATGGCGCCCATCGGCTGACAGACCACCGCATCGGACATCGCCAGGTAGGACCGCGCGAATTCGAAGGAGATCGTCTCGATCATATTGCTGAAGCGCGATACCCCCTTTGAGATCAGAAAGCGGTCCAGCTCGTCGCGGATGATGGTGCCGGGGGTCGGGATGACCACCGGGTGGCGGTCGATATCGCGGATCGACAGATCGCCGCGCCCCGCCAGCGGATGACCGGTGCGCACGAAGAAGACCAGCGGTTCGCTGAAGAGATGCTCGAAATTCATCCCCTGCATGTGCTCGACCGCGAGCAGGCGGCCAAAGCCGAAATCCACCTGCCCGCCGCGCAGGTATTGCTGCAACCCGCCGCCCGTCGTGGCGATGAACCGCAGGTCGACCGTGGGATAGAGCGTCTTGAACCGGCGCACCGCGCCCGGCATCACCACGCGCACCACGTTCGGCAGGATATAGGCCACCACCTGCGCCTCGGCGCTCTGGCCCTGCAGCGCCTCAAGGCCGCGGTCGATCTGGCCCATACCGTTCGAGACAAAGGAAAACAGCGTGTTGCCGATGGCGTTCAGAACCAGCCCGTTGGCGGTGCGGTCGAAAAGCGGGCTTCCCAACTCCTCCTCCAGCTCGCGGAGCGACCGGGACACGGCGGGCTGCACCGTGCCCATCGCCTCGGCGGCGCGGGTGGCCGATCCGAGGTTGGCCACCGACAGGAAACAGCGCAGATGGCGCATCCGGATGCGGCTCGATGCAAGGCCCCTGGTCATGTTCGCCCCCCTGTCCGCACGGGTCCGGTCACTCCCCGCCCAGCAGGCGGGAGATGCGTCGGCCGGTCTGATGCACCGCCTCGCGTATTTCGGCGGGGATCGCCCCGCTGCCGTCGTTGGCGATGGTGGCGTTGATTGCCGCGATAACCCGGCCCGACATGTCGCGCACGGGGGCGGCGACCGAGGCGATGCCGGCCTCGAAGCTGCCGATCTGCTCGATGGTTTCGCTGTCACGGTCGCGCCGCCATTGCGCCAGAACCTCGGCTTGCCCACGCACTGCACGCCCCGGCGCAGCGTCAGCGCCGCGGTCGCGATAGAGCGCGATCATCGTATCCTCGTCCAGATCCGCCAGAAGCACCCGGCCCATTGTCGTGCTGGCTGCCGGCAACCGGCTGCCCACGTGGACGATACTGCCCATTCCCATGCGCGAGGGGATGCGCAGCATGTAAAGCACGCGGTCGCCGTCGCGCACGCCGAGATGAGCGGACCAGTCGGTCTCGTCGCGCAGCCGTTCCAGCTCGGGCAAGGCGATCTCGACCAGTTCGCGCGTGGCCATGTAGCCGTAGCCGAGCCGCAAAACGGCGGGCCCGAGGCTGTAGCTCTTGCCGCGCGGGTCCTGCAACAGGAACCCCATCTGTGCCAGCGTATAGACGGTGCGAAAGGCGGCGGAGCGGCTGAGCCCCAACTCGCGCGCCAGCTCCGACAGCGTCATTTCCTTGCGCTTGGGCGTGAAGGCGCCCAGCACCCTCAGCCCGCGCACGAGGCCGGGAACGATGTAGCGGTCTTCTGATGGGCTGGGCGAAAATGTTTTATCCATAAAACGCATGGTATCCTGCAAAACGATTTCTGACTAGACCGGTTGCAAGACGCGCGACAGAAGAAAGGATTCGCCATGAACATCCAGACCTCCTCCACCTCGCTTGCGGAAGAGTTGAAGGCCCACACAGGCCGCTTCACCGACAAGGAATTCGACTGGAACGCCTTTCCATCGAACGCCGGATTCGAGGAATTGAAGCGCGCGCAGATGCGCTATATCGGTGCCGGCGGTTCGCCCAAGGTGGGCGATACCAGCACGCTGAAGCCGAATCACTTTACCCTAAGCCTGATCTACAAGGAGCCGGGCAAATACGCCGCTTGCCATTCCCACGAGATCGAGGAAAGTTTCCTGATCATCGACGGTACGCTGGTGGTCGGATGGGAGAAGGACGGCGAGGTTGTCGAGGTCAACCTCGGACCCAAGGACATGATCCTGAACGCGCGCGAGATCGGCCACGGGTTCCGCGTCGACGGGGTCGAGCCGGTGCTGATGTCGATCTCGGTTGATGTCGGCAAGCCGCTGCCGCCGGTCTATCACTATCACCCCAAGGAGCACGCGCCGGAACTGGCCCGGTCGTTCGGCGCACAGCCGGGCAAGACGATGAAATTCGACCGAAACTGCGCGCATCCGCTGCAACAGTTGATGGCGAAATACGTTGTGCGCCACCACGAACAGCCGACGATCTGGGAGGACGCCGGGTTCACCCGCAAGGTTTATGTCGGCCCCGGCGGGATCGAGAACGACACCTGCCGCAAGGAGATGTGGGGCGTGCCCAGCCGGGTCGGTGTCAAACCCTTCACGCGGCCGGTCGAGGATGCGCTGATGGTGCTGGAGGGATCGCTGACCGTGGGCTGGGAAGAAAACGGCGAGGTGGTCGAGATCGAACTCGGGCCCCGCGATCTGGTAAAGACGCCGGCAGGGCGCAAGCACTGGTTCCGCAACGACTCGGCCGCGCCGGTGACGGTCTGGACCGTGATCGGCCAGTCGGAAGAAGATGGCGTGACCTACCAGGCCGGGTAAGAAATACCCTCCCCAACTGCAAAGGGCGCCGTCGCGGCGCCCTTTTTTCGTCTGCCAAAGGCGGCCAGACTGCTCAGACGGCCGACGCGGGCTCTCCCAGCGGTGCGGCCCAGGCGCTGTAGCCATAAACCCAGTCGGCGTTGCCGCCCTGTTTCAGCCAGTCGTTGGCGAGCGATCCGCGCTGCACCGCCGCCGTTCGGTCGCGGCGGGCGCCTCCGGCGATTGCGATTCGTAGCCCGGTCATCGTGATTCTCCCTTTGCTTTTCGCCACTTCATAAACTCGTTAACATTGTTCATTATATAACCATTTGGTCGTATTTGAATTTTCTGCGCTAAAGCAGACACTTGTCAACGCTCTCCAAGACAGTGCGCCCAATCTGAAAACGCCTTGACTCAAAGGGGCTCGCCAGTTCAAACTAATTCTTGAACACACTGTTTAAATATGAACAACTCCACAGGGGGAAGCGGACATGGACGCATTTAAGGACAGGTTGTCGCAGCAAGCCCACGACACCGGCCGCCCGGCTCTGGCCCACCAATCGCGGGGGCGGGCCCTGAGTACACAGGAGACCGCGCTGGCCGAGGCTTTGATGGAAATCTACGGCAAAGGCACCCACGATTTCGCCGCCGTTGCCGAAAAGCTGACCGCAAAGAACATCACCGCCCCGGTTTCCGGACGCACCGACTGGTCCGAGGCGCTGCTGGCCGGAGAGTTGACTGCGATCAACGCCGACATGGACGCCGCGTATGAGGCCAATGGCTATGGCGCTTGAGTTCCGCTCCGTCACCAAGGTCTTTCCAACCAATTCCGGCGCCCCGCTGACCGCCGTCTCCGACGTGAGCTTTCGCGTGAACGAAGGCGAGTTCGTCTCGGTCGTCGGCCCGTCGGGCTGCGGCAAGTCGACCATCCTGTCGATGACCGCCGGCCTTTACCAGCCCAGCGAGGGCGAGGTTCTGGTCAGCGAAGAACGCGTGGACGGCCCCAACGCGCATGTGGGCTTCATGCTGCAAAAGGACCTGTTGCTGCCCTGGCGCAACATCATCTCGAACATCGAGTTCGGGCTGGAATCGCGCGGTGTGCCGAAGGCCGAGCGCCATGCCCGCGCCATGGCCGAGCTCAAGCATTGCCATCTGGACGGGTTCGACCGGCAGTACCCCTATCAGCTTTCAGGCGGGATGCGGCAGCGCGCGGCGCTGGCGCGCACCCTGGCCATCGACCCCGAAATCATCCTTCTGGACGAGCCGTTTTCGGCACTCGACGCGCAGACCAAGCTCTTGCTGCAGAACTCCTTCGCAAAGACCATCGCCGAGGCCGGCAAGACCACTCTGCTGATCACCCATGACCTGGCCGAGGCAGTGCTGATGTCGGACCGCATCCTGGTGCTGAGCGAGCGGCCCGGCACCATCGTGGCCGAGATCGAGGTGGATCTGCCGCACCGTGAAGAGCCGATCAAGCGCCGTGTGCTGCCCGAGGTGGGCGAATACGCGGCACAACTCTTCAAGCATCTGAAACTGGAAGAAAAAGCAGCCTGACAACTGGGAGAATCAAGGTGAAACACAGCATAATCAGAACCATCGCCGCCGCTGCGATCGCCCTTTCGGCAACCGCCGCGCTGGCGACCGAAAAGGTAACCTACCTGTTCCCCGCGCCGGATTTCCTGCCCGCCTTCGCGCCGTTCCAGCTGGCCAAGGGCAAGGGCTACTTCGACGAGGCCGGCCTTGACGTGACCTTTCAGGTCGGCAAGGGCGGCGCCGATGTGGCCACGCAGGTGGCGCTGGGCAACGCCGACCTGGGCGGTGGCATCGGCGACACGCCGATCATCGTGCGCGCCAACGGGCTGAAGATCCAGGGCGTCGGCCTTCTGGGCGGGCGCGGGCTGACCCAGCTGGCCTGGCGGGCCGACAGTGGCATCACCGGCCCCGCCGACCTCAAGGGCAGGTCGATCGGCGTGCTGTCGTTCCAGGACACCACCTATTACAACCTTCTTGGTGTTCTCGCCTCGGTCGGGCTGACCAAGAACGACGTCGATATCCAGGCAGTGGGTCCCGGCGGGATCATCCAGCTCAGCATCGCGGGCAAGCTTGATGCCATGTCCGGCGTGCCGGAGTGGATTGCCGCCATCGAAGGCGCCGGCGTGAAGATGGAACAGATCCCCGTGGACACCGTGTTCCCCGCCATGGCGCAGGCGATCATCGCATCCGACGCGACCATCGCCGAGCGCCCCGAGGTGGTGCGCGGCTTTGTCCAGGCGGTCATCAGGGCGATCGGCGACATCAATGGCGACCCGGCGCAGGCGGCCAAGGATTACGTTTCCTTCGTGCCGCAGCACACCGGCAAGGAGGCCCAGGTCGAGGGGGTCATGCGGGCCTATTCCACGCTGATCTACCCCGAGGGCGAGAACCAGCCGCTGGGCGCCTTCGACCCTGACCGCATCGCCGAGGTGCAGAAATTCTATCTCGACTCCGGGATCGTCCGCACCGCGGTTCCCGTCGACGAGCTCTACACAAACGCCTTTGTGAAATGACCGACGCAACCGCAACCCAGGCCGGGGCAAACGCCCCGGCCGCCACCCGCAAACGGACGATCCCCGGGGGACTGCGCATGGACCGCCTGAACACGACCGTCGCGAGCCTTGGCCTGCTGGCTCTCGTCCTGCTGGCCTGGCAATACCTGCCGACGGCGCTTGACGTGCCGAAGTACATCATCCCGACCCTGTCGGACTGCCTGTCAGAGCTGAAGCGGATGTGGCTTTACGAGGGGCTCACCGCACACACCCTGTCGACCGCGCTCTATACCCTTCTGGGATTCCTGATCGGCAGCCTGCTGGGCGCCACGCTGGGCTATCTTCTGGGCATGTCGGCGTTCTGGGAAAAGGTGCTCTCGCCTTACATCCTTGCGCTTCAGATCGCGCCCAAGGTGGCCTTTGCGCCGCTGTTCATCATGTGGTTCGGCTACAACTCGGTGCCGAAGCTGCTGGTGACGGTGCTGATCGTGTTCTTCCCCGTCCTGGTCAACGTGCTGCAGGCCATGCGCACCGTGGACCGCGACCTGATCAACCTCGCGCGCGCCTATAACCTGAGCCGGCTGGGCGTCTTCCGCAAGATCGAGATGCCCTCGACCCTGCCCAACCTGATGGCCGGGCTGCGCATCGCCTCCACCCTCGCCGTGATCGGCGTCACCGTGGGCGAACTGGTCGGCGGAAACACCGGGCTGGGATACCTGATTTCCTACGGCGGCGGCCAGGCCAATGCCGCGATGGTGTTCAATGCCATCGTCCTGCTGACCGTGATCGGGTTCGTCCTCTACAGCGCGCTGGTGCGCATCGAGAACCGCATTCTGCATTACCTGCCCAAGGCCCACGGCTGAGCCGGCGCAGGACCAAACAGGGAGACATGAAGAAATGACTGCCATCGACAAGAAGGCCCTGATCGAGAAACGGGTAAACGAGGGCCTGCGCGGCCAGTGGTACCCGGTTTGCAAATCGGTCGAGGTCAAGACGACGCGACCCTATGGCACGAAGCTTCTTGGCGAGAAGCTGGTGCTGTGGCGCAATGGCGCGGGCGAGTTGAAATGCATCGAGGATTTCTGCCCGCACCGCGGCGCTCCGCTGAGCTATGGCGAGATCCACGAGGGAAACATCGGTTGCCGCTATCATGGCGTGAAGGTCGATGGCGACGGCGTCGTGGTGGAAGTGCCGGCCATGCCGGAATGCGCCCTGGAAGGCCGCAAGGCGCTGACCTCCTACGAAGTGACCGAGGCCAATGACGCGGTTTTCGTATACGTGCCTTCGGTCGACCAGCCCGAAGCGCCCAAACTGGTATTGCCGGACGTGATGAATGACGACGCCTGGACCGGTTTCCTGTGCACCTCGGTCTGGGGCGCGAATTACCGCTATGCGATCGACAACCTCGCCGATCCGATGCACGGCTGCTACCTGCATGCGGAAAGCTTCACGCTCGCCTACGGCTCGAAACAGGACCTGATGAAGCTCGACAAGACCGACAACGGCTTCCGCATCGAGCGCGTTGGCCAGACCGGCGAAAACTTCGACTGGACCGAGTTCGAGGTCTATCCCGGCGACATGTTCTGTTTCCTCGAAATCCCCTATCCGCCGGCGGCGGGTCCGGGGGGCGTGTTCCGCATCATCGGCTTTGTGCAGCCGATGGATGAACACACGACCAAGGTGTTCTTCTGGCGCATGCGCCAGGTCGAGGGGCTGGCGCGCGAAAGCTGGCGCTTTCTCTATCGCGCCAAGATGGAAAAGACCCATTGGGACGTGCTGGAACAGGACCGGGTGATGCTCGAAGGGATGCCCGACGACGCCCGCAAGCGCGAGATGCTCTATCAGCATGACCTCGGTGTCAGCCGCATCCGCCAGATCCTGACCCGTGCCGCCAAGGCACAGGTCGAGGCCGAGCTGAAACAGCAAGACGTCGCGGCGGAGTGAGCATGCTGAAAGACCGGCATATCCTGCTGACCGGCGCGGCGCGCGGGCTGGGGGCGGAAATCGCCCGCAGCCTGGCCGGGCACGGCGCGCGGCTGATCCTCGCCGATATCGCCGAGGACGAGGGGCGCGCCACCGCGACCGAGGTCGGGGCGGCGTTTCTGCCCGTCGATCTGGGCGATCCCGCCTCCGTCTCCGCGCTCGGACAGAAGGTATCCGCCATGACCGGCGGCGGGCTGCATGGGCTGGTGAACAACGGCGCCATCGCCACCGGAATCGGCGGCATCCCCTTCGACCAGATCGAGATCGACAGCTGGGACCTGGTGCAGCGCGTCAACGTGCGTGGCACCTGGCTGATGACGCGGGCCTGTGCCCCGATGTTGCGGAACAGCGGCTCTGGCCGGGTGGTAAACGTCGCCTCGGACACCGCGCTCTGGGGCGCGCCGAACCTGCTGTCCTATACCGCGAGCAAGGGCGCGGTGATGGCGATGACCCGCTCGCTGGCGCGCGAGTTGGGGCCGGACCGGGTGGGAATCACGGCCGTCGCGCCGGGCATCCTGACCACCGAGAGCACCGAGTATGTCCCCGAGGCACGGCACCGGCTGTATTCCGAGGGGCGCGCTTTGCCCGGTCCGCAGGGTCCGGGCGAGATCACCGACGTCATCGCCTTCCTGCTGAGCGAGGGGGCGCTGACGCTCACCGGGCAGGTGCTGCCAGTCAACAACGGCTTCGTGTTCGCATGAGTGGCTGGCAGACGCATATCGCCAGCGGGATCGAGTATCTCGAGCGCCCCGGCAGCGGCCCGGTGCTGGTGCTGCTGCACGGGATCGGCTCTCAGGCGGCCTCGTTCACACCGCTGTTGCCGTATCTGGCCCGTGACCAGAGGGTGATCGCCTGGAACGCGCCGGGATACGGCAACTCGGCGCCGCTGGCGCAGGACTGGCCGGTTGCGGCCGATTATTCTCGCGTGCTCGAGCGGTTCCTCGACGCGCTCGATCTGGCCCGCGTCACGCTGCTGGGTCATTCGCTGGGCACGCTGATGGGGGCGAGCTTTGCCGCCGCCCGGCGCGAGCGGGTCGCGCGGCTGATCCTTGCCGCGCCGGCGCTGGGTCACGGGGTGCCGCGCGGCGGTGCCCTCAGCTCGGCCGCGCGATCGCGGATCGACGATCTGGAGCGACTGGGCGCAAGGGCCTTTGCCGAGGCCCGCGCCGCGCGGCTGCTGCATGCGCCCGAGGACAACCCCGAGGCGCTGGCCCTGGTCCGCGACAGCATGGCGAAAGTCACTCTTCCCGGCTACGGCCAGGCAGCGCGGATGCTGGCCTCGGGGCGGCTGCTGGACGATGCGGAGCGGCTAAGCGTGCCCACCGACGTGATCGTCGGCGCCGACGACCGGGTGACGCCCCCCGACGGCGCCTGTCGCGCCCATGCCGCCCTGCAGGGTGCCGCGCGCGGGCGGCTGACGCTGTTGCCGCAGGCCGGCCACGCGATTTACCAACAGGCCCCGGCCCGGTTCGCTGCCGCGCTGGATCTGACACCCGAACCTGCAAGCTGAACTGCGGGACCCGGAGGAGAGACCGAGATGACCGAGACGATACGAACAGGCGGACTGAGGGGCATCATGATGCGCGGTCCCGACCTGCCCGCCACCCTGCCGTTTTACGAGGACATGTGGGGGCTGAACCTGGCGCACAAGGACGACCACACCGCCTATCTGCGCGGCACCGGGTCCGAGCCGTTCCTCTACGGGCTGACCGAGGGCGAGGTGTTCGGCATCGAATATGTACATTTTTCGATGCCAAACCGGGAGTCGATGGATGCGCTTCACGCCCAGGCCGTCGCGCGCGGTGCCGATGTGCTGGGTGCGCCGGCCGAATTCGACGACTGGCCCGGCGGCTATGGCTTCGAGCTGCTCGACCCCGACAACCGCCGCCTGCGCTTTCGCACCGAGGCGCGAGAGCTTGAACCCGAGGCCGAATGGGCCAAGCCGCGCAAGGTCAGCCATGTGGTGCTGAACACGCCGGACATGGAGGGCGTGCAGGGCTTTTACGAGGAGGTGTTGGGGTTTCGCGTCTCGGATTATTCCGCCGACCAGATGGTGTTCCTGCGCTGTTCGACCGACCACCATGCCATCGCGCTGGTCCGCGCCCATTACCCCAGCGTGAACCACGTTGCCTTCGAGTTGCCATCGATCGACGAATTCATGCGGTCGATCGGGCGGATGAAGCAGAAGGGGCACGTCCCCACCTGGGGACCGGGCCGGCACGGACCCGGCAACAACCCGTTTGCCTACTTCGTCTCGCCCTCGGGCTTCGTGATCGAGTTCACCTCGGAGGTGCAGCAGATCGACGAGACCAGCCACGAGGCGCAGGTATGGCCGCGCGACGTTCCTGAGAAAATGGACCAGTGGATGACAGCAGGTCCGCCCACCCCGGCGCAGCGCGCGGTGATGCAGGGGCGGCCCGATCCGGGCTTTCCCGAGCTGCGCAAGGCCGACCGGGGGGCGGCGGAATGAACCTCGGTTATGACAACGCCGTCGCCGTGGTGACGGGGGGCTCTTCCGGTATCGGATTGGCTACCGTCCGCGTTCTGCTGGGTGCCGGGGCCAGGGTGGCGCTCTGCGCGCGCAACCAATCCCGGCTGGAGGATGTGGCCGGGGTGCTGCGCCGCGACTATGGCGAGGACAGGGTACTGACCCGCGCCTTTTCGGTGCTGGACGAGGCGGCGGTCAACGCCTTTGCCGATGCGGTGCGCGAGACTTTCGGGCGCTGCGATCTGCTGGTCAACAACGCCGGGCAAGGCCGCCAATCGACCTTTGCCGACACCTCCAACCAGGACTGGTGCGACGAGTACGAACTCAAGATCTTCAGCCAGGTCCTGCCGATCCGCGCCTTTCTGCCGATGCTGAAGGAGGCGAGCGGCGCCATCGTGGCGGTCAATTCTCTGCTGGCCTATCAGCCCGAAAGCCACATGGTCTGCACCTCGTCGGCCCGCGCCGGCGTTCAGAACCTGTTGAAATCGCTCAGCCTGGAGCTGGCGCCCGACGTGCGCGTCAACTCGGTGCTGATGGGGCTGATCGGGTCGGGCCAATGGACCCGCCGTTTCGCCGAGCGCGAAGATCAGAGCGTCAGCCGCGAGGACTGGTATCGCGACCTGGCCCGGCGCAAGGGCATTCCGCTGGGCCGACTGGGCGACGCCGAAGAGGCCGCCAACGCCATCGCATTTCTGGGGTCGCGCGCGGCCAGTTACATCACCGGCGCCCAGCTCGACGTTTCGGGCGGGCTGAACCGGCATATTTAGGGACATTCAGGGACGTGGGCATGAAATACGAACAGATCCAACAAACCGCGACCGTCGGCGATTCCATTGCGGGGGCGCTGGCCGATATCGGGGTGACGACGATGTTCGGCGTCATCTCGATCCACAACATGCCGATCCTCGACGCGGTGGCACGCCAGGGGCGCATCCGCTTCGTTCCCGCCCGCGGCGAGGCCGGCGCGATGAACATGGCCGATGCCTATGCCCGCGCCTCGGGGGGCTTGGGCGTCTGCCTGACCTCGACCGGCACCGCCGCGGGCAACGCGGCTGGGGCACAGGCCGAGGCGCTGACGGCGGGCAGCCGGGTGCTGCACATCACCAGCCAGGTCGATACCGACCTTGCCGACCGCGACCGCGCGCCGATCCATGACGTGCCGAAACAGGCCGAGATGCTGCGCGGAATCTCAAAGGCGGTGTTCCGCATGTGGGACGCCAACGGCGCCATCGGCACGTTGAACGCGGCAATCTCGGCCACGCTGTCGGCACCCAGCGGCCCGGTCAGCCTGGAGATCCCGGTGGACGTGCAGCGCAGCCCGGCCACATCCGCCGCCCGCCTGCATGCGCCCGTCCCGGTGCGTCCGCGCGCCAGCGACGCGATGATCGACGAGTTGGCGGAGTACCTGACGGCCGCCAAGCGTCCACTGATCTGGCTCGGCGGCGGCGCGCGCGGGGCGGTGGCCGAGGCGACCGAACTGATGCGGCGCGGCGTTGGCGTGGTGACATCGACCAACGGGCGCGGCGTGGTGTCCGAGGAGGAACCGGCGACGCTGGGCGCCTTCAACATGGGGCCGGAGGCGGCGGCGCTTTACGAAAGCTGCGACCTGATGCTGGTGGTGGGCTCGCGCCTGCGCGGCAACGAGACCCGCAACAACAAGCTGCCGCTGCCCCGGCCGCTGCTGCAGATCGACGCCGACGCGGGCCAGGGCGGGCGCAACTACCCGGTGGACGCCTTCGTGCACGGCGATGCCGCCGACACCCTGCGCCGGTTGCTGGACCGTCTGCCCGAACGGCTCGCCACCGACCCCGACCTGAGCTTCGACATCGCGCGGGCGCGGGCCGAGGCCGAGGGGCGCTTGCGCGACCAGCTTGGCCCCTACCGCGTGGTGGCCGATGCGCTGAGCGACAAGGTCTCGCAAGAGGGGCACATCTGGGTGCGCGACGTGACTATCTCGAATTCCACTTTCGGCAACCGCTACGTGCGCCTCACCGACCCGAAACAGGGGGTGCATGCGCTGGGCGGCGGCATCGGTCAGGGAGTGGCGATGGGCATCGGAGCGGCGCTGGCCTGCGCGCCGGGCACCAGGGCGATCACGCTTCTGGGCGATGGCGGCACCATGCTGGGCCTGGCCGAGGCGATCACCGCCGTCGAGGAAGACGCGCCTCTGGTCTATGTCCTGATGAACGACCAGGCCTATGGCGTGATCCAGAACATCCAGGACGCGCAATACGACAGCCGCCGCCACTACTCGGCCCTGCGCGTTCCGGAGTTCGGAACCTTTTGCGCCGCCATCGGCCTGCCTCACCGCAAGGTGGATGACGTGGCCGGTTTTGCAGCGGCGCTGGACGCCGCCGTCGCCGCCGGGGGTCCGCAGCTGATCGAGGTGGACATGTGCGCCATCGGCCCCTTTGCCGAATCCTTCGCAGGTCCGCCCGCCGGCGCGGCGCAAAAGGCGGAGTGACCCCATGCGGCTTGGCCTGATCGGATACGGCAATATCGCCACGACCCTGCTGGGGTTGTTGGAAAGGACCGGTCTGCACCCCGCGCATCTGTCGGTGCTGGCGCGCCCCGGCAACGCCCCGGCGGTACGCGCCCGACTCGCTGCGGATGCCGCCGCGCTGACCCGATCGGCGACGGTGGTCGAGGATGCCGCCGGACTGTTGCGCACCGCCCCCGATCTTGTGGTGGAATGCGCCAGCCACAGCGCGGTCGCGGCGCATCTGCCCGCGATCCTGCGGGCCGGCGTGGATGTGGTGCAGGTCTCGGTCGGGGCGATGTCGGATGCGGCGCTTGAGGCCGATCTTCGCGCTGCCGCGACCGAAGGCGGCGCGCGCATCGTGCTGCCCGCCGGCGCGGTGGGCGGCATCGACCTTCTGGCGGCGTTGGCCCCTGCGGGCGGGCTGGAGGTGATCTATCGCGGCAGCAAGCCGCCCCGCGCCTGGGCCGGCACACCGGCCGAGGCTGTGCTGGATCTGGATGGCCTTACCGAACGCAGGGTGTTCTTCCAGGGCAGCGCGCGCGAGGCGGCGCGGGACTATCCGAAAAACGCCAATGTCGCCGCAACCCTCGCGCTGGCCGGTGCCGGGTTCGAGGTAACCCGGGTCGAATTGATTGCCGACCCTTCCGCCCCCGGCAATGTGCACAGCTATGAGGTCCGCTCGCCGGTGGCGAACTACCGGATGGAAATCGAAAACCTGCCCTCGGCGGGCAATGCAAAAACCAGCGTGTCCACGGTCTACTCGGTCTTGCGCGAGGTCCGGAACCGCATGGAGGTGGTGGCGATATGACAGATATGAGCTTTGACGAGATGCCCGACGGGCGATTGTTCATGGGCGGCGAATGGCGTGCGGGTACGGGGGCCGAAATCACCTCGGTTTTCCCCGCCGACGGCAGCGTCAACCGGGTGCTGCGCGGTGCCTCGCGCGCCGATGGGACCGAGGCGATCGCGCGGGCCAAGGCCGCGCAGGCCGACCCGGCCTGGCGTGGGCTGAAGCCGCATGAACGGGCGCGATACCTTTATGCCATCGCCGACGGGATCGAGGCGAACATCCAACGCATCTCGCGGATCCAGAGCCGCGACACCGGCAAGACCCAGCGCGAGACAGCGGCGCTGGCGGCCTCGGCCGCCGGTACCTTTCGCTATTTCGGCGCGGTGGCCGAGACCATGGACGAGGATCTGACCGCCCAGCGCGGCGATAGTCTGACCCTCTCGGTGCATGAGCCGCTGGGCCTGGTCGCCGCGATCACGCCCTGGAACTCGCCCATCGCCTCGGACGCGCAAAAGGTCGCCCCGGCGCTGGCGGCAGGCAACGCGGTGATCCTCAAACCCGCCTCATGGTCGCCGCTGACCGCGCTGGAACTGGCCCGCATCGTGGAGGCGACGGGCCTGCCCAAGGGGCTGTTCTCGGTCCTGCCCGGGGCCGGGCGAGAGATCGGCAACCTGCTGGTGGAGCATCCTGACATTGCCAAGGTCAGCTTCACCGGCGGCACCTCCACGGGGCGCGCGCTGGCGCGCAAGGCCGCGGAAAAGCTGATGCCGGTCAGCCTGGAACTGGGCGGCAAATCCCCCACCATGCTGTTCGGGGACGCGGATATGGAGCAGGCGCTGGCCGGCATCCTGTTCGGCATCTTCTCGTCCTCAGGGCAAAGCTGCATCGCCGGCTCGCGCCTGTTCGTGCAGCGGGGAATCTACGACGAGGTCGTCGCGCGGCTGGTTGCGGCGACCAAGCGGCTGAAGGTCGGCCACCCGTTCGACCCCGCAACTCAGGTCGCACCGCTGGTGCACATGGACCACCGCGACGAGGTCGCCGCCCATGTCGCCCGCGCGCTGGAGGATGGCGCCGAGCTGCTGTGTGGCGGGGCCGTGCCGGAGGGCGAGGAATACGCCAACGGCAGTTACTACCTTCCCACCATTCTCACGGGCGTGAAGAACACCGACCGGATCTGCCGCGACGAGGTCTTTGGCCCGGTGCTGGCCGTGCTGCCCTTCGAGGACGAGGCGGATGTCATCGCGCAATCCAATGACAGCGACTACGGCCTCGCCTGCGGCATCTGGACCCGCGATTTCCCGAAAGCCTGGCGCGTCGGCCGGGCGGTCAATGCCGGCACGATCTGGCACAACACCTATAAGCAGTTCTCGATCTCCACCCCCTTCGGCGGCGAGCGCGACAGCGGCACCGGCCGGGAAAAGGGGCGTCAGGGGCTGCGCGCCTACATGACGCAGAAAAGCTTTTACTCGGACCTGAGCGGCGCGCCGCACCCCTGGGCGGGCGCGGCACTGGAGGAGGCATGAGCGGCAAGATTGCCATCGTGGGTGCCGGCCCCTCGGGCTGTTTCCTGGCGCAGGCGCTGCTGAAGGCCGCGCCGGGGCTGGAGGTGGATCTGATCGACCGGCTGCCGGTACCCTATGGGTTGGTGCGCTATGGCGTGGCCGCCGATCACCAGGGCACCAAGGCCGTGTCCCGGCAGTTCGCCCGCGTCTTCGAGCGGCAGGGCGCGCAGTTCTTCGGCAACGTGACGCTGGGCGCGGATGTGACGCTGGAGACGTTGCGCGCGGCCTATGACGCGGTGGTGCTGGCCGCCGGGCTGTCGCAGGATCGGCCGCTGGCCATTCCCGGCGGCGATCTGCCCGGGGTCCATGGCGCCGGAACGCTGACCCGCGCGCTTTATGACCATCCCGACGCCTGCGCCCTGCCCGACCTCGGCCCCCGCCCGTTGATCGTCGGAAACGGCAACGTGGCCATCGACCTGCTGCGCCTGCTGGCCAAGACGCCAGAGGAAATGACAGGATCCGACCTCGGCGCGGGACCCGGCGAATGGCTGGCCGGGAGCGGGATCGAGGAGATCACCATCACCGGCCGGTCGCCCGCCGCGCAGGCCAAGTTCGACACGGTGATGATCAAGGAACTGGCGAAGCTCGCCGGCGTCAGCATCCGCGTGATCGGCGCGGGGGCCAGCGACGACCCCGTTGAGCAGAAGAAGATCGAGGCGGTGCAGGCGCTGGACGGCATCGCCACCGGTCCGCGCCGGATCACCTTCCGCTTCGGGCTGACCCCGCTCGCGGTCGAGGGGGAAACATCCGCCGAGGCGGTTCGCTTTGCCACCGACCAGGACGAGGAGGTGCTGTCTTGTTCCTCGGTTCTGACCGCCATCGGCTTCGGCCCCGCCGGCGACCTGCCGCGCGATGCGCTGCTGGCCGATGCGCGGGACGCCGAGGCGGGTGCGTTGGCCCCCGGACTGTACGCAACTGGCTGGTTCCGGCGCGGGCCGCGCGGCACCATCCCGGAAAACCGCGCCGACGCGCAGGCGCTGGCCGCCCGTATTCTGGACGATCTGAAATCCGACCCCGATAAACCGGGCCGCGCCATTCTTGCGGATCTGGCCGAGGCGGTGGATTACACCGGCTGGACCCGGATCGACGCCCATGAAACCGAGGCAGCCCCAGAGGGCCGCTGCCGCGCCAAGATCGCCACCCGTGCGGAAATGCTGCGCCGTGCGCGCCAAGAGGAGAGACCAAAATGAAGATCACCATTCTCTACGGCACCGAGACCGGCAATGCCGAGATGCTGGCCGAGGATATCCAGGCCGAACTGGAAGGCGAAAACGAGGTCGATTGCCTCAACCTGTCGGACATGTCGCCCTCCGACTTCGATGCCTCCCGCTTTTTTCTGCTGGTCTGCTCGACCTATGGCGATGGCGACCTGCCCGCTTCGGCCCAGCCTTTTGCCGAGGCGATGAACGCGGAAAAACCCGACCTCTCGGCGATCCATTTCGCCATCTTCGGGCTGGGCGACAGCGAATATGACGAGACCTTCAACCATGGGCCGAAGAAACTGGCCGAGCTGATGCTGGCCCACGGCGCGCGGCAGATCGGCGAGCGGGTGGCGCATGATGCCTCCGGCGACGACATGGCCGAGGATCTCGCCTTTCCCTGGGCCGAAGAGGTGATCGCGCAGGCTGGCGAAGCCCTGGGCGAGGCGGCCTGATGACCCCGCAGGAGATCCGAGCGCGCCTCACCGTGCCCTGGCGGCATGGCGAGTTCGTCGATCTGGCCGGGGTCGAATGCGACGCGCCGCTGGATCTGTCGGGCTGCACGCTGACCGGCGTCGATTTCTCCGGCGCGCGGTTTGCGCAGGGGATCGACGCGCGCGGCGCGCGGTTCGACGGGATCTGCTGGTTTCGCGGTGCCACGTTCGGCGGCCCAGCCCACTTCGGCGGCGCGCTTTTCATGAACGACGCCCGGTTCGAAAACAGCCGGTTCGACCGCGCGGCCGATTTCTCCGGGGCCGAGTTCCGCGGCATCGGACGGTTCGACAATACCCGCTTTGATGCCGGCGCCGATTTCTCCGCCACGGTCAGCTATGGCAATGTCTCGCTTCAGGCCGTGTCCGCCGTCGGGCCGGTCACATTCCGCGGCGGCGAATGGCTGGGCGGATTGTGGTGCCAGGGCGCACGGCTGCCTGCCGAGACCGACCTTGGGGAGACCCAGGTCCACGGGCGACTGTGGCTGCGGGATGCGCGGCGCGGAAACTCCGCGCTCGGCTCCGGCGATTTCGGGATGTCCTTCGGCTATACCTACGTCTGAGTGCGGCGCGCCTACATCTGCTCCGCCGACCAGCCGCGATAGCCCAGCGCCTCGGAAATCTCCCGCGCGGCAGCCTTCAACTGCACCTCGATCCGCTCCACCATCGGGCTGCCCTCTGCAAAGACGCTGGCATGCCCGGTCACGTTGATCGCGGCAATGGCGTGGCCCTGATGATCGTGCACCGAGACGGCAGCCGAGCCGATCTCGGGCTCGAAATTCGCCACGCTCCAGGACAGGCCCCGGGCGCGGTCGGCCTCGATCTGGTTTTGCAGTTCTTCCAGCGTTGTGCGCGTCTTCTGGGTATAGGCCTCCAGCGCCCGTCCGGCATAGAGCTCGGCCAGCGCGCTGGGGGTCAGATCGGACAGCAGGATACGCCCGATCGTGGTGGCATGGGCAGGCAGGCGGGTGCCCTCGCGCACGGTGCTGGCCAGGTGCGACACCGGCGTTTCCCGCGCCAGGTAGACGATCTCGCGCCCCTCGCGCACGCCAAGATGCGCCGAGAGGCCCAGCGCTTCGACCAGCTTGCGCAGAACCGGGCGCGCGGTCGGGATGATGCCGCGTTCGTTCAATGCCTCCGAGGCCAGCGCGATCAGCCCGGTACCAAGCCGGTAGCCCCCCGCCTCGGGCAGCGGCTCGATCATCCGCTCCGCCTCCAGCGTCGCCAGCAGCCGGATCAGCGTGGTGCGGTTGATGCCGATGTCCTTGGCCGTCTGGCTGGAATTGCGGCACCGGTTTCCGGCCGCGATATGGCGCAGAAGGCGCAAGGCGCGCTCCACCGGTGGCACCGAGTAATCCGGGCGGGTTTTCTCCGTGCCGTCACTCTCAGTCATCGCCACCCCAATCAACCAAATATGAACGTATTTTTCCTTATTGGTCGGGAGCGCGCAACGCAAGCCCTCACCGCCCGGCCCGGGCGCCTCACACCTCCTCGAACCCCCGGTAGAACCGGTTGTGGGTGGGCGAGATCAGCACCTCGTTAAGACAGGCATGCGCCGGCATCTCGGCCACAAAGCGCACCGTCGCCGCCAGATCCGCAACCTGCAACATGCGGTCCCGCTCGGCCTGGCTCGGCGGCTTGGGGCGCTTGTCGAGGATTTCCGTCGCCACCTCGCCCGGCATGATCACGGTCGAGCGGATGCCATGGGCACCGCCCTCGTCGTTGATCGTCTCGTTCAGCGCGATCACCGCCCGCTTGGTCGCGTTATAGGCCGCCCCGGTCAGTCGCCCGGCATAGCGCCCGGCCCAGCTGGAGATCAGGATCACCTGCCCGCCGCCGCGCGCGCGCATCCCCGGCAGCACAGCGCGCACCGGGTAGAACACCCCGTTGAGGTTCACATCGACCACCGTGCGCCAATCCTCGTCCGTCAGGTCGAACAGGGCGCGTTTCGGCACGTTCATACCGGCATTGGCCAGCAGGATATCGACGGTGCCGATCCGCGCCGCCGCTTCCGCCACCGCCTCGACGTCGGTGACGTCGAGCGGCTCGGCGCGGGCCAGCCCGCCCCCTGCCTCGATCTGGCTTACCACCTCTTGCAGCGGTTCCGGGCGGCGGCCCGAGACCACCACCTCGGCCCCCGCAGCGGCCAGCGCCCGCGCGGCGCCCGCCCCGATGCCGGAGCCGCCGCCGGTGATCCATACCCGTTTTCCAGTCAGTATTTGCATAATGTCCCTCTCAAGCCGGTTGCTGTTCCCAATATGGCGCGCGCAGTTCGCGTTTGAGGATCTTGCCGATCGAACTGCGCGGCAACGCGTCCCGGGCCTCCACCGCCGACAGCCGCTGGCTCTTGCCCAGCCCCTCGTTGGCGCGTGCGCGGATCTCTTCTGCGCCCCGTGTCGCGCCGGGCCGCAGCACCACCAGCCCCAGCGGGGTCTCGCCCCAGCGCTCGGACGGCACCCCGATCACCGCGGCGTCGGTCACGTCCGGATCGTCCAGCAACACCCGTTCCAGATCGTCGGCAAAGACGTTCAGCCCGCCGGAGATGATCATGTCCTTCTTTCGGTCCGACAGGATCAGGAAACCGTCCCCGTCGAACCGGCCCATGTCGCCGGAGCGGAAGAACACCCGACCCTGATCGTCGCGCCAGAGATAGTCCTCGGTCAGGTCGTCGCGCCCAAAATAGCCCGCCATCATGGCGGGCGAGCGACCGACGATTTCTCCGACCTCGCCCGGGGCGACCTCGCGGCCCGCATCGTCGATCAACCGGATCTCGCTGCCCGGGGCGGGCTGGCCGACGGTGTGCAGCTTGTCGGGATGCTCATGCGCGGCCAGCATGGTGATGCCGCCGCCCTCGGTCAGCCCGTAAAGCTCGGTCAGGGTGCCGGGAAAGCGGGCCAGCGCATCACGTTTCACATCCGCCCTCAGCGGCGCCGAGGTCGACCATTTGAAGCGCAGCGCGCCCAGGTCGAAGGTGTCGAACTCCGGCACGTCGAGGATGCGCTTGTATTGCACCGGCACCAGCATGGTGTGGGTGATCCGCTCGGCCTCAGCGATCTCCAGCCATTCCCACGCGTCGAACTTGCGCACAAGATGCACGGTGGAGCCGCCCGCCAGCGTCGGCAGGAACGACACGATGGTGGTGTTGGAATACAGCGGCGTCGACAACAGCGTGCGCGCGTCCTGATCGTAGCCGCTCAGCGCGATCCGGTCCATCTGCGCCGCGCGCAACCCGTGGTCGTGCAGGATCCCTTTGGGTGTTCCGGTGGTGCCCGAGGAATAGATCAGGTTGAACCGGTCGTCCATGGCGATGGGGATGCGTGGATCATGCTCCGGGACCTCCGCAAGCAGCGCCTCGTAATCGTCAACGCCGGGCGCGTGGAAATCCAGCGCCACCACCCGCAGCGGCAGGGCGTCGACCGCATCGGCGGCCAGATCGCGATAGGCTTCGGCCAAGAACAGCAGCCGCGCGCCGCAATCGGCCAGCATGCCCTTCAGCGCCACGGGCGAGGCCATGGTGGACAGCGGCGTGACACAGCCGCCAGCCCGCAGGATCCCCATGAACAACTCCGCATAGGCAACCGAGTTGGGCGACAGGATCGCCACCGGCTCGCCCTTTTGCATCCCCATCGCCAACAGCGCGTTGGCAACCCGGTTGATCCGCGCGTCGAACGCCGCCCAGCTCTGACGCGTCGCACCGCAGACAACGGCCTCGACTTGCGGCTTGTCCCGCGCGACCCTGCGGACCATCTCTACCACGCTCAAACGCGCCTGCTCCGCCCCGGCCGGGCGTTCGAATTCGATCATGCGGCTTTCCTCCCCCGCGCATGCCGCGATCGTAGGGCGCAGCGCAGGCCGAACACAAGCCCAGCCGGCGGTGTGGCGCGTGCCGGGTTTTGGCGGGTTTCCCGCCCGCTGGCAAAGCATTGCGCGGTCTGCAGGGCTTTGTTGCGCAAATCGGTTGAGGGGATTCATCTTGTGAATCCAGCGTGATAGCTGGAGGGCATGAGCAACTGGGCGTCAACGAAGTACAAGACCGCGAACTGCGCCTTCGTACAACACCGCACTGAAGCAACGCGGATCGCTTTCGATCTGGTTTGATCCCGGGATGATCCGGGTGCCGCCGCCGAGCGGCAAGCGTGGTCGACAGCAGCAATTCAGTGACGCGGCGATCCAGACCTGTTTGAC
>NZ_JARGPK010000040.1 GCF_029212575.1 Antarcticimicrobium sp. | reverse complement strand
GGGTGCTGAAATCTGCTACGGCCCAGTTCAGGCCGGCAAGCCGCAGGAGGCGTTCCACGCAACCCGTGGTCTGCCGGAGTGGCATCCCGAACAGGATTTTCATCCCCTCTCGCGACAGTGTTGCACACTGCCCTGCCGGGCCGCGGTCAAACAGGTCTGGATCGCCGCGTCACTGAATTGCTGCTGTCGACCACGCTTGCCGCTCGGCGGCGGCACCCGGATCATCCCGGGATCAAACCAGATCGAAAGCGATCCGCGTTGCTTCACTGCGGTGTTGTACGAAGCCCAGTTCGCGGTCTTGTACTTCGTTGGCGCCCAGCTGTTCATGCCCTCCAGCTATCACGCTGGATTCACGAGTTGAATCCCCTCAACCGATTTGCGCAACAAAGCCCTGCGGGTACCTCGAATATCGAGATGTGTTCCGCAAGCGGCACTGGACGGTTTGGAGATTCACCCTGACTGGGACTAACAGCACCAATGGAGAAATGCGGATGTCCAGCAGAAATAATCGCAGCAACTAGCAACCTAATCACCGCTCAGCCCTCCGGCTGGCGCTGCCGCACCCGTGGTGCGTTTGATACATAAGGCCGGAAATACTCCCGCCGGAGGCTCCCGGACCTCGACGCAGTCTCATCGCTTGAGGGGACGCCACTCCGCCAGCAGCCGCCCGGTGCGGGCGCAGTCCAGGATCGGTTCCGGCGGTGTCCAGACCACCGGGTCCTCCACGGCCAGCGGCGTCAGCGCCTGAGCGACCCGGTCCACGCCGAGGGCGTCGGCATGGGCGATCACGCCGCCCAGCCGCGCCGGAAACCCCAGCCCCTCGCGGCTGACGGTGTCGATATCCCGCGCTGTCTCTGCGGTGCCGTCCGCCAGCATCGTCGCGCCTTCGTGGATCAGCGCCAGCACCAGCTGTTCCTGCATCTCTTCCGCGCCGAAGCTACGCGGGCTGACCTCGGCAAACCAAGCCTCTTCGCGCACCAGATCCTCGACCAGAGGGTCGATCACCGCACCACCACCGCCGGGATAGCGATACCAGCCGACACCCGCCGATTTACCCAATCGCCCCTCCTCGACCATGCGGTCCTGGATCGGGACATAAAGGCGCTCAGGGTCACGATCCCGCGCCTGGGCCTTGCGGTCGGCATAGGCCGCGACGAGGCCGGTCAGATCCTGCGCCTCGTAGAGCCCCATGTCCCAGCCAAAGGCGACCATCGCCTCGTCCAGCTCATGCGGAATGGCCCCCCCCAGCAACATGGTGTCCGCCGTCTCGTACAACCGCCGCATCAGCCGGGTACCGATCGAGGCGCGGTCATGGCGGGCGATCACCGGCTGTCTGTGCATGGCGTGGGCAAGGGAAAAGGCGGCAGCGACCTGCGGCTCCGGGGTCTGCGGCCCCGGCGCGATCTCGATCAGGTTGCGCATGTGCGCCGGGGCATAGATCCGAAACCCGATAACCCGACCGGAAAGCGGCGACAGCGAAGTGGAGAACATCAGGCACTCCGCGGGGGCGTTTGCGGACAACTCGCGCAGGATGCCCTCGCGCAGATGCGGCTCCTCCTCCAGCGCCTCGACCACAACGCCCGTTCCCGCCGGATCGCCCGGCCCGTCCTGCACTGGCAGGTCCAGCCCGGATTGCGCCAGCATGTCGCGCATCCGTCGCGCTGTGTCCGGATCGGGTTCGGCCAGCGCCACCGCGTATCCTGCCCGCCGCAAGAGCTGCGCGGCAGTGACCCCGGCAGGCCCGGCGCCGACGATCAGGGCGCGCTCCATGCTCAGCCCAGGAACTTGCGTTCTTCGATCAGCGCCAGAAGCTGTGCCAGCGAGGCCTCGACCGTCTGTCCGGAGGTGTCGAGCTGCGCCCGCGCCCGGGAATAGAGCGTCTCGCGGCTGGTCAGGATCGAGCGAAGCTGTTCCATTGCCTCGGGATTGCCCGCCATCGGACGTTCGTCGCCCTGTGCCCGGACGCGGGACATGTGCTCGCCCGGCGTGGTCTTGAGCCAGACGGTGTGGAAATGGCCGAGCAACTGGTTGTAGGTCTCGGGCTCGGCGACAATGCCGCCCGCGACCGCAAGCACCATGCTGTCATGGGTGGCGATGATCCGGCTGATCGCCTGCGCCTCGAGCTTTCGGTATCCCTCCTGCCCGTAAAGCGCCATCACCTCTTCGACCGGCATGCCGGCCTGTTCCTCGATCTCGGCGTTGAGCTCGACAAAGGGGATGTTCAGCGCCTGCCCGGCCAGCGCACCCAGCGTCGATTTGCCGGCCCCCCGCAACCCGAGCAGGCAGATCCGATGCCCGCGCAGGGTCTCGGCCGGCTCCGGCTTCAGCCGGCGCAGGATCGCCTGTTGCAGATCGCGGCTGGAACTGCGGAACAGGTCGGCCACCCGCAGCGCGTCGGAGTTCCACGGGTCCTCCTCGCCAACCAGCCATTCGATCCGGTGATCGAGCGCCACGGCGACCCGCTGCAGCAGACCGATGGAGATATTGCCCTCGCCCGCCTCGAGCTGCGCCAGATAGCGCGGGGAAACCCCGGACATGTCCGACAACACCCGGCGCGGAATACCCTTGCGCTCCCGAGCGCGGCGCACCCGCTCGCCCACGCGCTGAATCAGCGCGGAGACCTCGGCATCGAGCCGGGTCGCCTTGGATTGCGGCGTCGCCTCACCGCGGAAGTTTGTGATTTCGGTCATGCCGCCGGCCGATGATGAAAAATATTGCACAAACCTAAAGCGGGTTTGGGCCGGATTCAAACCCTTTTGCCTGATTCAGTGCCGGTCTCTGCACTATCCTGCGGAAACAGGCTCTTGTTCGGAACGCAGAAGCGGCTCGACCATCTCACGGATATTCGCGGGCGCGGCGCGGGATTCGAAGGTCGCGGAGGTCGTGAAGACATTGACGAAGCGCCCACTGAAGCACAGCACGCCGTCCTGGTAGCCGTCCACACGGAACCCGATCGACTTGGTCCCGAGCTTGTTCGGCCAGACCTTGCATATCAACCGGTGACGTGGCGTGACCGGCGAGACGAAATCCAGGCTGAGATGGACAAAGGGCGTGCCGATCCCGAGGTCCAGCTCAAGGTGATACCAGCCGCCGCCCAAGTGATGCTCCCACCAGGCATCGATCGCATTCAGCGCAAAATCGGGCAGCCGCCCGGTATAGGCGATCCTGGCCGGGTCGCAATCGGCCCATGTCACGCGGATCTCATGCTCGAACGGGGGTTGGCCCCCTTCGCCTGTATCGCTCATTCAGTAGGTTTCCACGTGATAGCGGCCCTCGTCGCGCATGGTATCGCGCAGCGCGCCCCAGGGCTGGCCGATGCTTTCGGCAATATTGGTCAGCGCCTTTTCGACGCCCTCCTCCATGCCGCGCAGCCCGCAGATGTAGATATGGGTTTTCGGGTCGGCGATCATCTCGGCCACCGCCTGTTCTTCGATCCTCATCCGGTCCTGCACGTATTCCTTGTCGGCTCCGGGGATGCGCGAGAACACCAGGTGTTTCTTCAGCAACGCCTCGGGCACTTTGTTCAGCGGTCCGAAATAGGGCAGGCTGTCGGGTGTGCGGGCGCCGAAGAACATCACCATGCCGCCCGATTTCGCCCCCACCGTGCGCTGGCGGCGCATGGTAAAGGCGCGCATCGGCGCCGAGCCGGTCCCGGTGCAGATCATCAGCAGACGCGCCTGCGAATCCTCGGGCATCAGGAAGGTGGCCCCGAACGGGCCGGTGAGTTTCACCTTGTCGCCCTTCTTCAGATCGCAGACGTAGTTGGAGCAAAGGCCGCCCTCCTCGCGCTTCACCGTCAGCGAGAGGTTGTTGAAGTTCGGCCGTTCACCATCGCGCGGGCTGGAGACGGAATAGAGGCGCGGCAGATGCGGCTTGCCCGCGTCATCGGTGCCCGGCGGGATGATCCCCACGCTCTGGCCCTCCAGCACCGGGAACGGCAGGCCGCCCAGATCCAGGATGATGTGGCGCACGTCGCTGTCGGAGTCCCCGGAGGTCAGGCGGTAGTTGCCTTGCACCGTCGCCTCGGCCGGTTTGCCCAGGTTATACATATTGACCGTCGGTTTGGACGCCGAGGCGGGTGCTTTTGCCTTGCCGCCGGCACCGGCGTGGGCCTCGGCCAGCAGTGCGGCCATCGCCTCGTCCAGCGCCTCCATCCCGGTCTCGGCCTCGCCGCCGGGGGCCTGGATATCTTCTTGCGCGGGCAGTTCGGCCCATTCGAATTGCTCATCGACCGAATAGGGGGTGTTCACCACGCGCCATTCGTCGATCGAACCGGTGGGGCAGACCGGGATGCAATCCATGCAGAAGTTGCACTTCGACGCGTCGACCACGACGTTGTTGTCGTCATGCTCGATCGCCTCGAGCGGGCAGGTCATTTCGCAGGTGTAGCAGCGGATACAGATTTCAGGGTCGATCAGGTGCTGTTTCAGCGGCTTGTTCATTGGCTCTCGCGCTTCTTGCTCAGGATCACGTCCGGGATCATCAGGGCGTCGATCAGGGCCCCGCACAGGCCGATGCAATCGCTGCAGCCGACACAGGGGCCATGCAGATGCGACAGCTCCACCGACAGATCGTTCAGACGGGGCGTTTCGGCTTTGGTCCTGCTGATGTTCATGGCAGAGGCTCCGTTCAGGATACGATGTTTGCCCGGCAGGCGGGTGAGCAAAAGGGAGGGACCGCGCCGCCCCGAATCCCACTCTACCACGTCTGCCCCCGGACCATCAAAGCGGCTGCGGGCCGCCCGGCCCGGCAAGAACCGGACCGGACACCAAGGCGATCACGCCATGTGCAGCTTGACGTATTCGAAATCGCCCGGCTTGTTGTCGATGCCCACCTTGGGCGCGGCGATCCAGCTTGCGTATTTGCCCGGCTCGGTCACCGGCTTCATCAGCGACTGGATGAAATCGCCGTCGGCATGAGTCGGCAGCCACTCCTTCATGCCGGCGTCATACTCGGCACCGGACACCAGGTTGCCCTCGGGATCGAACAGCTTTTCGGCAAAGACGCCGATCTTGCGGTTGAACGATTCATGCGGCAGCTTCATCTCGAAGGCGACGCCGGTCTTTTCGATGATCTTGTTCCAGCGGGTCACACCGCCGGCGGCATCGCGGGTATAATCATCGCGCAGGCGCATGTTGATCGCGGTCAGGGCCGGAACCTCGTGCTGCACCAGCTTGCCGTCGACCAGATCCCAGACCTTGTAGGTATCCTCGGTCAGCTTGTGGTCGTCCTTGATCCGGTGCTCCATGTAGCGGCCCTTGATACCCGCGTTGAAGGCATTGGCGGCGTTGGTCGACACCTCCTGACCAAAGAGGTCCAGCGACAGCGTGTAATGCAGGTTCAGCTTTTTCTGGATCGTCGGCAGGTCGATCACGCCGAAACTGCGGATCTTGTCGATGTCATAGGGATCCTCGATGCCGTGCTCTTTCATCACCTCGCAGGTCTTCTGGATGGTGCGGCCGACCCCGGTTTCGCCCACGAACATGTGGTGCGCCTCTTCGGTCAGCATGAAGCGGCAGGTGCGGCTCAGCGGATCGAACCCCGATTGCGCCAGGCTTTCCAGCTGCATCTTGCCGTCGCGGTCGGTGAAATAGGTGAACATGAAGAACGACAGCCAGTCCGGCGTTTCCTCGTTGAAGGCGCCCAGCATGCGCGGGGCCTCTTCCGAACCCGAGGAGCGCAACAGCAGGTCATCCGCCTCTTCGCGCCCGTCGCGGCCGAAGTACTTGTGCAGCAGATAGACCATCGCCCAGAGGTGACGGCCCTCTTCCACGTTGACCTGGAACAGGTTGCGCATGTCGTAAAGCGACGGCGCGGTCAGCCCGAGGAAGCGCTGCTGTTCGACCGATGCCGGCTCGGTATCGCCCTGGATCACGATCAGGCGTTTCAGCAGGTTGCGGTATTCGCCCGGCACTTCCTGCCAGGCCGGCTCGCCGATATGCTCGCCACAGGGGATGGTGCGCCCCTCGACCTGCGGCGCAAGCAGAACGCCCCAGCGGTATTCCGGCATCTTCACATAGTCGAACTTCGCCCAGCCCTTGGGATCGACCGAGACCGCGGTGCGCAGATAGACCAGCGATTGCTGGAAATTCTGCGGGATCAGGTCCGACCACCAGTTGATGTAACCGGGGTGCCATTTCTCCAGCGCCTTGAGAACCCGCTTGTCCGAGCTGAGCCCGACATTGTTGGGGATTTGCGTGTCATAGCTGACATTGATCAGATCGAGCATGTTTAGTTCCTCCGATTGGGTCCGGAGCGGGGGGGGGGGGGGGGGGGGGGGG
>NZ_JARGPK010000061.1 GCF_029212575.1 Antarcticimicrobium sp. | reverse complement strand
GCGGATGTACATCCGCTGGGCCGAAAAGCGCGGTTTCAAGGTCGAGATGCAATCGGAAGAGGCGGGCTCCGAGGCCGGGATCAAGTCCTGCGCCTACAAGATCTCGGGGCCGAATGCCTATGGCTGGCTGAAATCGGAAAGCGGCGTGCACCGGTTGGTGCGGATCTCGCCCTTTGGCAAGGGCACGCGCGAGACCTCCTTTGCCTCGGTCTGGGTCTATCCGGTGGTCGACGACAATATCGAAATCGAGGTGAACCCGGCCGATATCCGCATCGATACCTATCGCTCGTCCGGCGCGGGCGGTCAGCACGTGAATACCACGGATTCGGCGGTGCGGATCACCCACCATCCGACCGGCATCGTGGTGACCAGTTCCGAGAAGTCGCAGCACCAGAACCGCGACATCGCCATGAAGGCGTTGAAATCGCGGCTCTATCAGATGGAACTGGACAAGCGGAACGCGGCGATCAACGAGGCGCACGAGAGCAAGGGCAGCGCCGGCTGGGGCAACCAGATCCGGTCCTACGTGCTGCAGCCCTACCAGATGGTCAAGGACCTGCGCACCGAGTTCGAGACCTCGGACACCAAGGGGGTTCTGGATGGCGATCTGGATGAATTCATGGCCGCGACGCTGGCGATGAACGCCTCCGGCAAGAGCCGCGCCGACGCCCAGAACGACGGCTGACAACGCCAGACGTTTCTGTGGCCACGGCAGATGCGCCGCGCCCTTCCGGGAGCGGTTTTTTCTTGTCGTCTTGGTTCAATGGTTGTCGTGCACGTCAAGAAAAGAAAATATGATTTCAATTATAAGGTGATTGTGGTAATTAAATTCCACTTTTGTGCTTTTATCATTGCGGGAGAAGGAAATGGTTGAAGTTCTCAATGTGACATTTGACGGCGTTTCCGGCGTCGCGCGATTGCCCGATCAATCGGATGTGGAGTGGTTTTCCAAGTTCATCGGTTATTACAGTGTATATCATGACGGGACCGACCTCTTGCGCGCCAATGCCGATCTGACCGGTGACGGCTGGACGGTAAAGACCCTGCGTTTCAACGGGGCGGGATCGAACAAGACGACGGTGACCGACCTCGACGACGGGGCGGGGCGGCGCATCGACTTTCTAGAACTGGGGTACAATTCTGATGTCGAGCTGATTTCGACCCGGGCGCGCTATATCTTCGGCTGGGACGGGGAGAAGCACGAGGTCAAGCTGGGCAATCAGCAGGACGGCTCTACCTACAGCATAAATCTTTATGCGGACGAGAACATCGTCACGACCGGAAACGCCTATGTTCAGCATATCAGTACCGGTGGCCCGGAGGGAACAGTGATCGGCGACGTGATCAAGATCGGCTCCGGTGGCGCCGGGCAGGTACAGTCCTACGATGGCAATGACCGGGTGACGACCACCACAGGATATGTCGAGTCGATCTCGACCGGGGACGGACGGGATATCGTCAAGACCAGCAAAGGATACGTCGAATTCATCCGTGCGGGCGCCGGCAATGACAAGGTCACCATTGGTGCCGGCGGGGCAGAGACCGTCAAGACCGGAGACGGCAAGGACGTGGTGGTCACCGATGGCGGCTGGGTCGGGGCGATCACCACCGGCGACGGGAACGACACCGTCAAGGTGGGCGGCGGCGGCGCCGGCCAGGTTCGGCTGGGAGGGGGCGACGACACCATTGTCCTGTCTCCGACCGATCCATCCTACGGCTTGTCGATCCTCGGCGGCTCGGGGAGCGACACGATCAGCTTTGCCAAGTTCAAGACCGGGATCGTCTTTACCCTCGACAGTGACGGCGCTTGGCAGAACCCGGCGGCGAAGAACGGCAACCTGGACAAGCCCGGCCAAGGGTTTTTCCAGGAGACCGATATCGAGAACCTTATCGGCAGTCGCAAGAACGATCGGCTGAGCGGGGACAACGCGGACAACCTGCTGAACGGCGGCAATGGCAATGACGTGCTGGCCGGAGCGGCGGGGGACGACACGCTGATCGGTGGGAAAGGCAAGGACACCTTTGTCTTTGCCTCTGATGCGGGTACTGACAGGGTCAGGGATTACAGCAAGTCCGACGACACGCTGCGGATCGCGGATCACGACGGTGGGTTCGCAACGCTGAGCATCGCCGACAAGGGCGGGGATCTGGAAATCATCCATGACGGCGGCACGATCCTGTTGCTCGGCGCGGCGGGAACAAGCCTGGGCGCGGGGGATTTCGATTTCGTGTGAACCACCGGCGTCGCCGGGAAAAGATGTGTCGCAACAATATGTTTGCGTCCGAAGGTCGAGGGGCTAGGCTAGGGTCAACCCGAGCTTGCATACAGGCCCCCAATGACCCTGACCCGACAGAGCGCCGGCGCGCTCTTGGCCGATCTCTCTGCCCGACGCCTTTCCGCGGAAGAGCTGATGCGGGCGACGCTGGACCGCGTCGTCGCGGTCAACGGAACCGTCAATGCCATCGTCGCCATGCCGGACGCCGATGCGCTGATGGCGGCCGCGCGCGCCGCCGATGCCGCCCCCCGGCGCGGCCCGCTTCACGGGTTGCCGATCGCGGTCAAGGATCTGGTCAATGTGGCCGGTCTTCCTGCGACGCAGGGTTCGCCGCTGCTGGCCGATTTCGTGCCCAAGACCGACGACCTGATCGCGGCGAGGATGCGGGCGGCCGGGGCGATCTTCATCGGCAAGACCAACGTGCCCGAGTTCGGGCTGGGATCGCACACCTTCAACCCGGTCTATGGCGCCACGGTGAACCCCTATGATCCGGCGCTGAGCTGCGGCGGCTCTTCGGGTGGGGCGGCGGTGGCGCTGGCCACCGGGATGGTGGCGCTGGCAGACGGCTCGGACATGATGGGCTCCTTGCGCAACCCGGCGGCCTGGAACAATGTCTACGGGTTCCGGCCAAGCTGGGGGCTTGTGCCCTCCGAACCCGAGGGCGATACCTTTTTGCACCAGATCTCGACGCTGGGCCCGATGGCGCGCAGCCCGCAGGACATCGCCCTTTTGCTTGACGTGATCGCCGGCCCCGATCCGCGCCAGCCGCACGGGGTACGCCATGATCCGATCGCGCCGCTGCGGCCCTGCGATCCCAAGGGGATGCGCATCGGGTGGCTGGGCGACTGGGGCGGCGCCTATCCGATGGAGGCGGGTGTTCTGGACTGCTGCAAGGGCGCGCTGACAGCGCTGGAGGAGATCGGCTGCCAGGTGGAGCCGCTGACACCGCCGTTCCCGGCCGAGTCGATCTGGAACAGCTGGACGACCCTGCGGTCGTGGAAGGTGGCGGCCGGGCTGGCCACGGCGATGGCGCAACCCGACCAGCGCGCCAAGCTCAAGGACAGCGCCGTCTGGGAGGCCGAGTGCGGTCTGGCCCTGAGCGCGATGGAGGTGCATCGCGCCAGCGTGCTGCGCTCGGACTGGTTCAGGCGGGCCGCCGCGCTGTTCGAGGAGTATGACGCGCTGGTTCTGCCGGCGGCGCAGGTTTGGCCCTTTGACGCGAACCAGCCCTGGCCGCAGGAGATCGACGGGCACGAAATGGATACTTATCATCGTTGGATGGAGGCGATGGTGCCGGTCAGCCTGGCAGGGCTGCCCTGCCTTGCGGCGCCGGCGGGGTTCGGGGCGCAGGGCCTGCCGATGGGGGTGCAGATCTTTGGCCCCCGCGGCAGCGATGCGCGGCTGCTGGCGCTGGGCGCGGCCTATCACGAGGCGACCGGATGGCCACAAAGGGCCCCGCCGGCGATGTAACGGAACCCAAAGGGGGGAGGACAAAGACGAATGGACAAGGAACACGGCGTTCCGCCGCTGCGGCCGATGACGGGGGCGATGCTGCGCCAGGCGCTGACCTGTGGCTGGCGCGACTTTCGGCGCGCGCCGATCTGCGGACTGGTGTTTGCCGGCTTTTACGTGCTCAGCGGGTGGGCGATGATCGCGATCACCTGGTATACCCAGACCACCTTCTGGCTGGTGCTGGCGGCGATCGGGTTTCCGCTGATCGGGCCGTTCGCGGCGGTCGGCCTTTACGAGGTGTCGCACCGGATCGAGCATGGCGAGTCCTGGCGTCTGGGCGAGATCATGGGGGTGGTGGCGCAGCAGAGGCGGCGGCAGTTGCCCTCGATCTGCGCGATCATCGTGGTGGTGTTCCTGTTCTGGTTCTTCCTCGGGCACATGATCTTTGCCCTGTTCCTGGGGCTGTCGACGATGACCAATGTGTCCTCGTCCTTCGAGGTCTTCGCCACCTTCGACGGCATCAAGATGCTGGGGTTCGGCACCCTGGTGGGCGCGCTGTTCGCGCTGCTGCTCTACATGATCACGGTGCTGGCGCTGCCGCTTTTGCTCGACCGCGAAATCGATTTTGTCACCGCGATGATCACCAGCTTTTCCTACGTGCAGCAGAACCCGGTGCCGATGCTGGGCTGGGCGATCTTCATCGCCGTGCTGACCTTTGTCGCGATGGTGCCGCTGTTCCTGGGGCTGTTGGCGGTTCTGCCGCTGCTGGGGCATGCAACCTGGCATGTCTACCGGCAGGCCCGCATCGCCGAGGCGGAGGCAGGCGCCCCGGTGCCCTGCACGGAGCCGGAAACGGCCTGAGACCCGCGCTCAGGCGCTTTCCCGTCCTGCCGCGACGAGGCGCGCGCGCAGGGCGGGGGCCTGCGGGTGGCCGTCCTCCAGCGCATAGACATAGGCTTGGGTGAGGTAGAAATACCGCGCCTCGTCCTCTGCGGCGTCCTCTGCCGCGGCACTGTAGAGCGTGACCAGTGCTGCCCGGTCGCCACACGCGTGCGCTGCCAGAAGGCGGCTTTCGAGATCGCTCACTCTGCCGCCTGTGCCGTGCCGCGATGGGCCTCGATCCGCGCCGCCACCCAATCGTGAAACAGGTGGGTTGGCCCGTCCATCGCCGGTGAGAAGCGGCCGCCGTCGAAGCCGGGCGCACGGCGGCCGGCCTGCATCCCCTCGACCACGAAGATGTCCTCTTCGAACACGGTCTTCCATAGCGCGGCATTGGCGGCGCGCAGGTCTGCATCCGTCTCAGGCGTGGCGTAGTAGAGGTGCACCTGCTCCACTGTGCGGTCGGTGGCCGCCGGTTGCAGCAGGATGGCGAAGGCATGGTCGCGGTGCACACCGAGCAGCACATTTGGAAAGACCGAGATGTATTCTGCGGCGGTGTCCCATGCCTCGGACAGACCGTCGAAATCGGGAAACCTGCCGCCATCCGCGCTGGTGAACTGGCGATAGACCCGGGTGCCTTGCCCGGAGAACCGATCCGGCGCCTCGATGTGATAATGGTCCTCCAGCCGGGAATAGCTGTTGAGGCCGGGATGGACCCAGGGCAGGTGGTAGCTTTCGCAGTAGTTCTCGACCGCGAGCTTCCAGTTGCAGTGCACCTCCAGGTCGAACGCGCTGTCCATCCCGCCGTGATAAAGCGGTTGGTCGAACTCGGCCCAGCGGGCGATCAGGTCCGCGTGCACCTCTTCAAAGGGGGCGGCGTCGCCGCTGATGTTGATCCAGACCACGTCGCGCCAGACATGGTTGCGCACCTCGACCAGGCCGAGGGTGCTCTTGTCGATCCCCTCGTGGGTGTTCTGCCCCGGTCCGCCCACATGCGGGGTGGAGACCAGCCGCCCGTCGGTGTCATAGCACCAGGAGTGGTAGGGACAACGGATCGCGCCCTCGATCCTGCGCGGTTCGGAGACCAGGATCATGCCGCGGTGGCGACAGATGTTCTGGAACACCCGCACCTGCCCGGCGCGGTCGCGCAACAGCAAGAGCGGCATGCCGAGGAAGCTGATCGGCTTGGCGTCACCGACCTCGGGAACCTCCGCCGCTACCGCCAGTCCGGCCCATTGCCGCGCCAGCAGGGCCTGGCCCTCTTCGGCGAAGACCGTCTCGTCGGTGTAATGCGCGTTGGGCAGACCGTTGGCCTTGTCGATCGGGCGCCGGACATCGGACAGGTCGGTCATCTTCGCGATCATGGCTGTCTCTCCTTGCTGGTAAGACAGCCCATCCCGCATTCCGCCGGTCCCGTCCGCCATCACAGCGACAGGAATTTTCCCAAAACGACAATTCGGGGCGGAATCGGGATCAGCGGAAGGGGACGTCGATCTGCAAAAGGCGTTTGTGGTACGGCAGGAGTTCATCCTCGGTCCGAAAGCCGGTGCCGCGCGCGGCGGCCAGAACGGGTTTTGTCTCGCGCCCCAGATGCTCATAGACCATCCGGGTGACGCGGGTCCCCAATACGCTTTCGCGTGTGGTTCGTGTAACGTAGCCGACCCAATAGTTGTTCTCGTACGACGACACGCGGTTGAGGAAATTATAGGAACAGGTCATCGCGTCGTGGCGGGAGATGACCAGGCCTATGCCCTCTTCCTGGCGGGTGATGTAACCGCGAAACTCGCGCGCACGGGCATTGCAGGGCAGACCCTGCTGGCGCATCGCCTCCTTGGGCTCGAAACCGCGAACGAAGGTCAGTTCGCCATCGCGAAAGACGTGGACGAGGCCGACAATGAACCGCAAGTTGTCGGTGAAACTGCGGCGCGAGAACCGGTAAAACCCGGTCGGAAACATGCCCTCGGGGATATTGAGCGGGGCCTTGCCCATGAAATCGGTCAGAAAGGCGCTGTTCAGCACCAGGGTGTTTCGGGTCAGAGACTCGGCCGGTTCGAGCAGGATCCGCGCATCGACCTCGAAAAAGGTGCAAATCCGCTCCAGCACGTCCGGCCGCGGGAAGCTTTCGCCGGACAGGTAACGATTGAGCTGGGTGCGGTTGATGCCAAGGCGCCGCGACAGATCGGAAATTGACGCATGTTTTCGCGCCAATTTCCGCAAGTTCGCGCCAAACATGTTGCGCAACTCGGCCGGAGATCGGGACGGTTTATGCATAACTGGTCGTTTCGCCTTGTTTGACTGGCATTGTGAGCGGTTTGTTCCCTTAAGTTGCACTCAGGATACAGAAAATGAAGGGAAAAATCCCTCCTTCGACACCTATTAGGTCATAAGTGACGCTAATTGAAGTCAGTTTCTGAGGAGCCGGTCACAAATTTAGTCATTCCGACACTGAGTTTGCCGTATTCCACCTGTGCGATTTTTTTCAAGATCGAAACTGGTGCAGAAGGAGGGGGCAAATGATGTACGGTGTAGTGCTCTGGTGCGATTGCCGCGAGAACAAGGCGGTGATCTGGTGCGAGGATCAAGGTGATCTTGCTTATTATCGCCAGTCGGAAACGGCGGACCCGCTGAACATGGATGCCGGGGACTGGGTGCAATTCGACGTCACGACAGGGTGTGACATGCGCCTTGCCCATAACCCCCGGCTGGTGGCCGAGGGGGTTTTTGGTGGATTGGCGGACAGCCTGAAGTTGGCGGACGGTCTGAAGGGGTCGAACGCGCCCGCTGCGCCCCGCGCAACGGACCAATGTTCGGCGGAGATCCTGGTCTTTGGAACCGATCGGGCACATGGCCATGCCCACCGTTTCAAGACCGGCTGAGCTTGAGTTTCAGACCCCGCGCAGAAGTGCTGCGACGCCGGTTCGGGCAATCTCGACGAGGCCGAGCGGGCGCATCAGGTCGGCAAAGGCGTCGATCTTGTCCGGGGCTCCGGTGATCTCGAAAACGAAGCTGTTCAGCGTGCTGTCGACCACGCTGGCGCGAAAGATATCGGCCAGCCGCAGCGCCTCGACACGTTTTTCTCCGTCGCTCACCACCTTGAGCATTGCCAGCTCGCGCTCGACCGAGGGGCCCTCGACGGTCAGATCGTGAACCTCGTGCACCGGCACGATGCGCCCCAACTGCGCCTTGATCTGTTCGATTACCTGCGGCGTTCCGGTGGTGACGATGGTGATGCGGCTGAGGTGCCCGGTGTGGTCGACCTCGGCCACGGTCAGGCTTTCGATGTTGTAGCCGCGCCCCGAGAACAACCCGATGACGCGGGCCAGCACGCCCGGTTCGTTCTCGACCAGAACGGCGAGGGTGTGTTTCTCCTGCACGTCCGAGAAGGTGGGGCGCAGGTTGTAGGCGGAGTGCTTGGTCGCGCCTTTCTTGATGTGTAGGGCAGACATTATTGGTTCCTCGATTCCCGGCGCAGGCCGGTCAGTTCTGAATTTCCCGGGCCACTGCCGCAATAGACCTCGGCCCGTATCTCTTACACCAGCGCCGCGCCCTTGGAGTCGATCACGCCCTGGGTCTCGGCCTGGCCCAGCAGCATCTCGTTATGCGCCTTGCCTGAGGGGATCATCGGGAAGCAGTTTTCGTGCTTTTCCACCAGGCAGTCGAAGATCACCGGCCCGTCGTGGTTGATCATCTCCATGATGGCGTCGTCCAGATCGGCGGGATCCGAGCACAGGATGCCCTTGGCGCCAAAGGCTTCGGCCAGCTTGACGAAATCGGGCAGCGCCTCGGACCAGGACGCCGAATAGCGTTCGCCGTGCAGCAGTTCCTGCCACTGCCGGACCATGCCGAGCCGTTCGTTGTTGAGGATGAACTGCTTGACAGGCAGGCGGTATTGCGCCGCAGTGCCCAGTTCCTGCATGTTCATCAGCCAGCTCGCCTCGCCCGCGACATTGATCACCAGCGCATCGGGGTGCGCCATCTGCACGCCGATCGAGGCCGGGAAACCATAGCCCATGGTGCCGAGGCCCCCCGAGGTCATCCAGCGGTTGGGATCCTCGAAGTTCAGGAACTGCGCCGCCCACATCTGGTGCTGGCCGACCTCGGTGGTGATATATCGATCATGGCCCTTGGTCAGTTCCTCCAGCCTTTGCAGCGCATATTGCGGCTTGATCGTGGTCGTGCTGCCGGTGAAGGCCAGGCAGTTGATCTTGCGCCACTCGTCGATCTGGCCGCACCACTTGGCGACCGGCGCCGCCTCGGTCTTGCGTCCGCGCGATTTCCAGACCTTCAGGATATCCTCAAGGACATGAGCGACGTCGCCGACGATAGGGATGTCGGTCTTGATCACCTTGTTGATCGAGGAGGGGTCGATATCGATGTGCGCCTTGATCGACCTGGGGCTGAAGGCGTCGATGCGCCCGGTGATCCGGTCGTCGAAGCGCGCGCCGATGGCGATCAGCAGGTCGCAGTCGTGCATCGCCATGTTCGCCTCGTAAAGCCCGTGCATCCCCAACATGCCAAGCCAGTGCTTGCCGCTGGCGGGATAGGCGCCCAGCCCCATCAGGGTGGAGGTGATGGGAAAGCCGGTGGCATCGACCAGTTCGCGCAGCAGCTGGCTCGCCGCCGGGCCGGAGTTGATGACGCCGCCGCCGGTGTAGAACACCGGCTTCTTGGCTTTTTCCATCGCCGCGACCAGTTCGGTGATCTCCTCCAGATCGCCCTTGACCCGCGGCTGGTAGTGCGAGGTCGAGGGTTTGGGCGCGGTATAGGTGCCGGAGGCGAACTGCACATCCTTGGGAATGTCGATCAGCACCGGGCCGGGCCGGCCGGCGGTGGCGACGTGGAACGCTTCGTGAATGGTGCCCGACAGCGCCTCGGGATCCTTGACCAGCCAGTTGTGCTTGGTGCAGGGGCGGGTAATGCCCACGGTGTCGGCCTCCTGAAAGGCGTCCGACCCGATCAGGAAGGTGGGCACCTGCCCGGTGAGCACGATGATCGGAATCGAATCCATCAGCGCGTCGGTCAGCCCGGTCACCGCGTTGGTGGCGCCGGGGCCGGAGGTGACCAGCGCGACACCGGGCCTGCCGGTCGAGCGGGCATAGCCCTCGGCGGCATGCACCGCGCCTTGTTCGTGCCGGACCAGGACGTGGCGAATATCGTTTTGCAGGAAGATCTCGTCATAAATCGGCAGGACCGCGCCGCCGGGATACCCGAATACCGTGTCCACGCCCTGATCCTTCAGGGCCTGAACCACCATTTTCGCTCCGGTCATCTCACGTTTCATCTGCTTTGCTCCATCCGCGGTATCGCGTGCATTCGCCAGTTCCAAGTTTCATCAGCGCAAAAAAAAGCCCCCGGTCGAACGAGGGCGCATGGGTCAGAGAATGGTCTACCGTTACCGGCCCATGCGCGTGCTTCCTACGATTACGACTAGTGCGGCCATGGCCACCGGCTCCTTTTGCTGCGGCGCAGCTTATGTGCGGGGACGGGGGGCGTCAACAGGGAAAGAAACGAAAACTGCGCTCTATGCCGGGTGCCGCTTGTGTTTTCTTTCCCGGCAGCGCCTTCGCGGGACATTTCCGCAAAGAATCCGGCGCCCAAATGGTCGATTGTCTCGTTTCCGTCTTCGATCTGTCCGAAATGGACCAGACTCGCGCGGTGGCGGGCAGCGAGTCTGCGGCGACCAGCCAAGAGAAGGAGGGGGCGACGATGTTGCATGATCTGGTGGACCTGGAACGCTATCCGATCGACCGGCCGGACGGGGCCGGTTACGGCCAGATGATCGCCGATCTGCGCCAAAGCCTTGCCGAGGACGGCTGCGCGGTTCTGCGGGGGTTCGTTCATGCTGAGGGACTCGAACAACTGCTGGCCGAGGCCCGCGCCGCCGCGCCCCGAGCGTACCGGTCGTTTTCGCGCACCAACGCCTATTTCAGCACAGATAACCCGTCGCTGCCGCCCGGCCATCCGGTGCGACATTTTTTCGATCGTTCGAACGCCTTCATCCCGGCCGACAATTTCCCGGGCGGCGGGCCGCTGCGGCGGATCTATGACGATCCGGGGTTTCTCCCCTTCATCCGCGAGGCGCTGGACGAGCCGGAGAACCGGTTCTTTCGCTACGACGATCCGCTGGCCGATGTGATCGTCAACATGGCCGAGGAAGGCGAGGGTTTTCCCTGGCATTTCGACACCAACAACCACACCGTCACCCTGGCAATCCAGAACGCCCAAAGCGGCGGCGCATTCGAATATTCCCCGATGTTGCGCACGTCCGACGACGAGAACACCGTTGGGGTCGCCCGCGTTCTTGACGGCGATCTATCCGGTGTGCATCGGCTGGAGCTGGAGCCGGGCGACCTGCAGATATTCCGCGGCCGCTATTCGCTGCACCGGGTGGCGCCGCTTCGCGGGCCGCGGCGGCGCTTCGTCGCCATATTCTCCTTTGCCGAGAGGCCCGACATGTGCGGCGGAGTGGAGCGGACCCGTCAGCTCTATGGCCGGGTGCTGCCGCATCATCTGGAGCGGGCCGGGCTTCGGGACGATGCGCTGATGGACTGAAACCGGACAGGGCCGGGCGTGGGGTGCTGCTCAGTACCCCACGCCGGTGCCCTGCAACACCCCGTGTTCCAGCGCGTAGCGGGTCAGCCCGGCGGTCGAGGAGATGCCAAGCTTGCGCTTGATATTCTTGCGGTGGGTCTCGACCGTGCGCACCGAGATATCGAGATCCTTGGCAACCTGCTTGTTGGACTTGCCCTGCGCCAGTTGCAGCAGGATGGTCTGCTCGCGCCCGGTGAGCTGCTCGCGCCCGTCGTTGACCTCGGGTTCGAGCGATCCCCTGGCGCCGGTGCAGAGATAGCGTTCGCCGCGCATCACCGTATCGATGGCCCGCTTGATCTCGTCGGTCGGTACGTCCTTGAGCACATAGCCGACCGCGCCATGGCTGAGAGCCGAGGCAATGTACTCCGGACCGTCATGCATCGACAGGATCAGGATCCGCGCGCCCGGCACCCGCTCCAACAGAAGCTCGGTGGCACTGAGCCCGCCGAGGCGCGGCATGTTCAGATCCATCAGGATCACATCCGGGGCCAGCCCCGGCGCCTGGTCGACCGCCGCCTGGCCGTCGCTGAGGGTGCCCACCACCTCGATATCGTCATAGCTTTCCAGGATCGACTGGATGCCTTCGGCCACCATCGGGTGGTCGTCGACGATGAGAACGCGGGTCGCACCGGTCATGCCTGGGCCTCCATTTTGGGCGAGGCCGCCTCCTCGGGCGGCAGCAGGTGGCTCAGCGGCAGGGTGGCCTCGATCACTGTACCGCTTTGAGCGCCGCGTGATGACAGAATTCGCAGGGTGCCGTCAAGCTGCTCGATCCTCTCCTGCATGTTGCGCAGGCCGATGCCCGGCCCGGCGCGGCCCGGTGGCGCCGGCAGGCCGTGCCCGTTGTCCGAGACCCGAAGCGTCGCGCCCTTCTTGTGGCCGCGCAGATCGACGTCCACCCGGGTGGCGCCGGAGTGGCGCTCCACATTGGTCAGCGCCTCCTGCGCGATGCGGTAGAGCGCGATCTTGGCCTCCTGATCCAGCCGGTTGCGGAACACGACGGTCGTGAACTCGGTCGCGATGCCGGTGCGGGCGGCGAAATCATCCGCCAGTGCCTTGATTGCCGGACCCAGGCCCAGATCGTCCAGCACGCCGGGGCGCAGGTCGCGGCTGATCCGGCGCACCTCGGAAATGGCGCTTCCGAGGTGTTCGATCCCCTTGTCCAGGGGCGCCTGCGCCTCGCCATGCTCGCCCCGGTTCAATCGTCTGCGGGCATCGTCCAGCGCATAGCGCACGCCGACAAGGATCTGGCTGATGCCGTCGTGCAACTCGCGCGCAACGCGGCCGCGCTCCTCCTCCTGCGCGTCGAAAACGCGCTGGGTCAGTTTCTTGAGCTTGGCGTCCGCCAGCCGGCGTTCGCGGATGTTCACCACCATGCCAGAGCTGAACACCAGCAGCAGCGCGGCCAGCGTGATGGCAATGATATAGTAGAAGGTGCGCCTGACCCGCGACTCGACCTCGGCGCGCGAGGCGGCGACCTGGGCCAGAACGTCGTCGATGAAAACGCCGGTTCCCACCGCCCATTGCCAATCCTGCAGGCCCAGCACATAGGTCACCATGCGGGCCTCTTGCCCGGTCGAGGGTTTCGGCCAGAGGTGTTCATGCCATCCCGCCCCCTGCCGGGCGATGTTGATGAAGGCGTCAACAATCGGGGTGCCCTCGCTGTCGCTCAGTCCGGTCCAGTTGTGATTGATGAATTCGGTCTGGCGTGGCGACACCAGATTGGTGCCGTCATAGTCGTAGACAAAGAAGAACCCTTCGTCGCCATAGATCATCGCCGCAAGGATCTGCAGCACGCGTTCCTTGGATCGGTCGTCATCGGGCGCGGCGGGACCGTAGATGAAATAGAAGGCGTTCCGCGCCTGGGTGACGTAGTTGCGCAGCTCGGCCTTCTTGGCCTCCAGCAGCTTGTGCTCCAGCGCGCGGATCTCGCTTTCGGCCAGTTGCCGGGCCTGGCTGGCCACCAGGATCGAGATCGCCGCAGCGGCCAGCAGTAGCGGGACAGAGGCCAGAAGAAAGAGCTTCTGGCCGTAGCTGGGAGTGAGCAGGGCGCGCAGGCGTTTCATCGGGTGACATTCGCCTGCCGGGGCGACCGAATCAATGGTCCGTCCTGCCGCCACGGTACGAAAATCGTGCCCCGGGCGGCGAAAACGCGGGCGGAAGAGGATGTTTTCGCCGGATTTTTACGCAGCGACTACGTATAACTAGGTATTCCGCTTGAGTGTGCGACGGGTTAACTTGCCTCCACTTTCCTCGTGCCTTCGGCGCGGGGATCGACGAATGTATCCGAATGGGAGGAAAACCGAAATGGATCGTCGTTCTTTTCTGAGAACAACTGCGCTTGGTGGCTCGGCCGCTGCTGCCACCTCGCTGGCCGCCCCGGCCTATGCCCAGGGCAAGCGAACCCTGACCATGGTCAGCACCTGGGGCCGTGGCCTGGCCGGCGTGCATGACAGCGCGCAATACTGTGCCGATACGATCACCGCCATGACCGACGGTCAGGTGACCGTTGACCTGAAGGCGGCCGGCGAGCTGGTGGGCGCCTTTGAAGTGTTCGACGCCGTTTCCGCGGGTCAGGCCGACATGTACCATGCGGTGGACTACTATTTCCTCGGCCAGCACCCGGCGCTGTCGTTCTTCTCGCAGGTGCCTTTCGGGATGACCTTCCAGGAATTCAACAACTGGTACTACCAGGAAGGCGGGATGGCCCTGGCCGACGAGTTGTATTCCATCTTCGGCCTGAAATCCTTTGCCGCGGGCAGCACCGGCCCGCAGTCGGGTGGCTGGTTCAACAAGGAGATCAACGGGCCGGAAGATTTCCAGGGTCTGAAATTCCGGATGCCGGGCCAGGGTGGCCAGGTGCTGGGCAAACTGGGCGCCAGCGTTCAGAACCTGCCCGGTTCGGAAGTGTACCAGGCGCTGTCCTCGGGCGCCATCGACGGCACCGAGTGGATCGGTCCCTGGGCGGATGAAAAGGCCGGTTTCCAGGAAATCACCAAGACCTATTACACCGCCGGCTTCCACGAGCCCGGCCCGATCCTGGCGCTGAACCTCAACCTTGATGTGTACGAGAGCCTGACAGCGTCGCAGAAGGCTGTGGTCGAGCAGACCGCGCGCGCGTCGAACACCTGGACCATGTCGCTGTTCATGGCCAACAACTCGGCCGCACTGCAGCGTCTGCAGGCCGGTGGCGTCAAGGTGCTGGAATTCCCCGACTCGGTCTGGGATGCCTTCGGTGCCGCCGCGAAAGAGGTCATCGAGGCCCCGCTGGACGACGAGTTCTACAAGAAGTGCTACGACAGCTACATGGCGTCGATGATCTCCTCCGCCGGCTGGATCAGCCGTTCGGAAGGGGCCTATTCGGAGCAGCGCAACCGCGTCTACGGCATGTGATCTGACCCGATCATCAAAGGACATGCCCCCGCGATCGGGCGGGGGCACGTCCGCAGCTGCAGCCAGGTGGCCGGGGTGTTTGCCCTGCGCCGCCCGGATTGCGCACCGGCTCACTCGCTAATCAGGGGCATCGGCAATGGACGAAACAGCCGCCAACGGGACGTTCGGGGCAATTCTCGACGGTCTGACCTGGCTCGTCAGCAACATCTTCATGGCGTTCTACAATGCCGGATACGCGATCAGCCATCCGCAGTTGTGGCTCGACTGGTCCGACAAGCAGGCGATCATGCGGTTCGTCTACTACGGTGGATCGACCGAGTTCTTCTTCGTCGTTTTCACGCTGTTCCTGGTGGTCACCGCCGTCGGTCTGTTCCGGCGGCAGGTGATGTGGGGGACGGTGCGGGCGCTGGAAGGTTTTGCCAATACGGTCGGCCGCTTTTTTGCCTGGGCCGGTCTGATCATGGTGCTGCAACAGATCGTCATCGTCTTTGTGCAGCGGATCTTTGCCAGGCCGGACCTGGTCTTTGGCGTCGGCCTGTCGTTCCAGAAGGACATCAGCTGGTTCGCCGAGGAACTCAAGCTCTACAACGCGATGGTGGTGGCGCTCTGTGCCGCCTATACCTTCGTGCAAGGCGGGCACGTGCGGGTCGACCTGTTCTATTCCGCGGTGCGGTTCCGCACCAAGAAGGTGATCGACATGATCGGCGCCCTGGTGTTCATGATGCCGATGGCGGTTCTGGTCTGGATGTATGGCTGGTACTTCCTCTGGCGCCACCTGATCGTGCCGAAACCCTCGGCCAGCGACACCATCGACCGGCTGCTGATGAAATCCCGCGCGCTGCGCTGGAACGTGGAGACCATCGGCTTCAGCCCGAACGGGTTCAACGGGTATTTCCTGTTCAAGATCCTGCTCTGCAGCTTCGCCGCGATGGTCTTCCTGCATGCCATTGCCGTGCTCTACCGCTCCTACCTGGAGTTCCGCGAGGGCGTCGGCAGCGAAAACAAGTACCTCGACAAGGACAGCCTTGGCGAAGGTGAAGAAGCCTATGAAGGCGCTCATTAAAGCAAGGGACAGCCAAGCATGCTATTCGGTCTTGATGGCGTCGAACTCGGCCTGATCATTCTGTTTCTCTGCCTGTTCGGAGGCATCCTTTCGGGGTTTCCGGTGGCCTTCGCCATCGGCGGCGCCGGGGTGATCGCCTTTGGCATCATCGCTTCGCTCGACAGCGCGGGGCTCTTGATCCACCAGGCGATCGACACCTCATCCCAGGCCTATAACGACCTGGTCAACACGGGCATCCGGCCCGACAGCATATCGGTGTTCCGATACCCTGATCTGCCGCGCGCGGCCGAGCCGATCTTTCCCGGCGGATGGGAACTGGCGCTGGATCGCAACGTCTCGTTCATCGTCAACCGGATGAACGAACGGGTCTTTGCCGGGGCCTCGATCGAAACCCTGCTGGCGGTTCTGATGTTCGTGCTGATGGGCATCACGCTGGAACGCTCCAAGATCGCCAACGATCTGCTGACCACCATGGCGCGGGTCTTCGGCCCGCTGCCGGGCGGTCTGGCGGTGTCGATCGTTGTGGTGGGGGCCTTCCTGGCCGCCTCCACAGGCATCGTCGGCGCCACCGTGGTGACGATGGGCCTGCTGGCGCTGCCCACCATGCTGCGCAACAACTATTCGCCGGAACTGGCGACAGGCGTGATCGCCGCCTCGGGCACGCTGGGGCAGATCATCCCGCCATCGATCGTGATCGTCCTGCTGGGCACGCTGGCCGGCGATCTCTATTCCACCGCGCAGGAGGCACGGGCCACCGCGGCGGGTTGTTCCGACGCGCTGACCTATCTCGGCGAACCGGCGGTGGTCTCGGTCGGCACGCTGTTCCAGGCGGCGCTGCTGCCGGGCATCCTGCTGGCGATCCTTTATGCCGGCTATGCTTTTGTCTACGCGCTGCTCAACCCGAGCAAGGCCCCGGCTGTTGCGCTGGGCTCCGCCAGCAATGAGCCGGTCACGCGCCGCGAGGCGCTGGGATGGTTCCTGGCCGCCCCGATCGCGCTGATCGGTGGCGTCATCCTGCTCTCGAGCCTCGGCATCGTCGGCAGCCAGAACATCACGGTGTCGAGCTATTCCAGCATCGGCGAGGGGGCCAGCCTGCGCACCAACGTCAATGCGGAATGCAAGGCCGCGATGATTGAGCTGCACGGTCAACGGGCTTGGGACAAGGCCGTGACCGAGCAGGCCGAGATCGACGCCAGCGACGAAGATACCCAAAGCCGCAAGCTCAGCGACGAGGAAATGTCGCAGGCGCTGGCGGACAAGATCGCCTCGGCCCCGCCGATCGGCAGCGGCATCGCCACGCTGATCGTGCTGCTGGGCCTGGTGCTGGTGGGCGGGCGCGGCGTGTCGCCCTCCTCGGACCCCAAGCCGCTGATCCTCGGCTCGGTCGGGCTGCTGCTGGTGGCGCTGGTCGACCTGACGCTGATCGGGCCGACCACCTCTTCGGGGGCGACCTGGCTGCTGGTGGCGCTGCCCTTCGCGCTGGCGCTCTACGGCGGTCGCCAAGCGGCGGCACGGCTGGCCACGCATGACCTGATCCGGGTGGTGTTCCCGCCGCTGGTGCTGATCGTGGCGGTGCTGGGTTCGATCCTCGGCGGCATCACCAACCCGACGCCGGCGGCGGCGCTGGGGGCGGGCGGGGCGATCATGCTGGCGGCCTACCGCAAGCTGCAGGATCAGAACCGCTCGGGCCATGTGATCATCTGGTCGACCTTCGCGATTCTCATCTCCATCCTGATCGGGATCAACTTTGACTTGCGCATCAACCAGGGGGGGGTGGGCGTTGAAAGCTGGATCGCCTTCTTTGGCGCCTACGGCACCTATCTCTACGCGATCTTCGGGCTGATCTACGGCTGCTGGGTGCTGTTCACCGGCGGGGTGCTGACCCCGATCGTGCGCGAGACAGCCAAGGTGACCTCGATGGTATTTACCATCCTGATCGGCTCGCAACTGTTGAACCTGGTGGTGATCTCCTTCGGGGGAGAGCATTACATCCAGCAGTTCCTCAAGAGCTTCGACAACGAGTTCACGGTCTTCCTGATCGTGATGATGGTGCTGTTCTTCCTCGGCTTCGTCCTCGACTTTCTCGAGATTATCTACATCGTGATCCCGATCGTCGGGCCGGTGATCTACGGCGGCTCGTTCGACCCGAAATGGGTGACGATCATGGTGGCGGTGAACCTTCAGACCTCGTTCCTGACGCCGCCGTTCGGCTTCGCGCTGTTCTATCTGCGGGGGGTGGCGCCGCCAGAGGTGACGACCGGCCACATCTATCGCGGCATCCTGCCCTTTGTGCTGATTCAGATGCTGGGGCTGGGGATCCTGTGGTTCTTCCCCGGGATCGTGACCATCGTGCCGAACCTGATCCCCAACTGACCGGGGGCGGGCAGCGGACGGACGAGAAAAGGGGCCCCCGCGGGCCCCTTTTTCATTAATTCACCCCGCAAGGACGAGGCGCGTCAGGCGCGCGTCGGGCGCCGGTCGGGAAGCGAGATATTGGCGACCTGCTCGGCAATCGGCTCGGTGCCCAGCGGGTGCAGGGTGGCGGAAAAGCCGGCCGGGTCGGTCACGCATTGCCAGTGCCCGCCGGAGAACACCTCCAGCCCCGAGAAGTTGGCCTTGTACCCCATCTTCGGACTGCCGGGCACCCAGTAGCCGAGATAGACGTAAGGCAGCCCGTTCTCGCGCGCGATCCTGATATGATCCATGATCATCCATGTCCCCAGCGAGGCCTGCGGCAGGTCCGGCGTGTAGAAGGAATAGACCATGCTCACCCCGTCCTCGAGCACGTCGGTCAGGCTGACTGCGATCAGCTCCTGCGCCTCTTGGTCGGTGTATTCCACCACCCGGCTGCGCACCGGTGTCTCCTCGATCATCGCGGCAAACTCGAACATGTCCATGTCGGCCATGCCGCCATCGGCGTGGCGAGCATCAAGATAGCGGCGGAACAGGGCGTATTGCTCTTCGGTGGCCCAGGGCGAACTGGCCCGGCGCGCCAGATGCGCATTGCGCCGCTCTGCACGCTTCTGGCTCTTGGTCGGGCGAAAGGCCGCCACGTCGATCCGCGCCGAAAGACAGGCCGCGCAATCGGCGCAGGAGGGCCGGTAGAGCACGTTCTGCGATCGGCGAAACCCCTGCTGCGACAGCGAATTGTTCAGCCGCTCCGCCCCGTCCCCCTGCAGGGCGGTGAACAGCTTTCGCTCCATCCGCCCCTCGAGATAGGGGCAGGGTTGTGGGGCCGTCACATAAAATTGCGGCGCGATGGGCAGGGTGTGGCGCATGTCTCTCCCGCAGGGTTTCCGGCGGATGATAACAACGCATTCCCGGCCCGCCAAGTCAGGATTGACAGACCGGGTTTTGCCCGTCTTTGCGGCCTCAGAACAGCGCGCGGCGGTTCAGCGCGACGGTTCCCAGAACAGTGTCGGTCAGCCCCTGACCGCGCGCGCCGGTCAGCATCATCACCACCGAGATCACCTGAATGATCGGGACGGCGAAACTGATCGTGTAGCCGGCGGTATGGGCCACCGCCTGCCCGAGGTCGAGCCGCGCGCCGCTTTCGTCGCGCAGCTCGATCCCGGCAAAGCGCATGCCCCAGGTGGCCGATCCGCCAGCGATGGTCACCACCCGATAGGCAAAGCCCAGCACCAGGAACAGGATCGGCCAGATGAACAGCCCGACAAAGGCCGTGGCCAGCACAGCGCCGAGGCAGAGCACGAAGGTGACCACGCTGTCGATCACCCAGGCGATCAGCCGTTTGGCGGCAACGGAGTCGTAGAAATGTGGCTGACTTTCGGGATCGGGCAGGGCGTGCATCGGCGGGTATCCTTGTCACGGGAAAGCGCCCCGGAGCGGGCTCCGGGGCGGGATGTCGTCAGTCAGGCTCAGACGTCGGCGCCTTTCGGGGCGTCCGGCTCCTCGTCGTCGCGGGTCTCTTCGGCGGCGCGTTTGGCACGATCCTGCATGAACTGGTCGAATTCGGCCTTGTCCTTGGCCTCGCGCAGCCGTTCGAGGAAGGATTCGAACTCCATCTGTTCGTGCTCAAGGCGGCGCAGGGTTTCGTCCTTGTAGGCGTCAAAGGCGCTGTTGCCCGAGGGCGCCATCGCGCCCATGCCCCGGAACTGGCCGCGATCATGGCGGCGGTGCTGACGGTGGCGGCAGGAATGGCTGAACATGCGTTTGCTCCAGATCATGTAGGCAAGAAGGGCCAGGCCGATCGGCCAGAAGATGATGAACCCAAGAACCATGGCGGCGATCCAGGCGCCTTTGCCCCTGTCGTCAAGCCAGGCTTCGGTCCGGGACAGCCAACTGAGACGGGCAACAGCCGGGGCCGGGTCGGAAAGCGTGGTCATTGTCGGTTTCTCCAGATCAGATGTGATGTGAATGTCTTTCACATTATGAAAGATCGGAGTCCCGCAGTCGCTTTGCAAGAGTGGATGTGAAACTTTTTTACATTACTTTGAATTATGAAATGAAATCAGCAACTTGCGCCTGTGTCAGGCGCAAAAGATCGGCCGGCGCGACGGGAAAAACATGATGCGGCGTCCCAGCGGCGGCCCAGACCACGTCGAACGCCTGCAGCCTCGGGTCCAGAAAGGCACGGATCGGGTTCAGGTGCCCCACCGGGGCCACGCCGCCGATGGCAAAGCCGGTCTGCGCCCGCACCAGCGACGCATCCGCCTTGCCCAAAGGCTCACCCGCCACCCCGGCCGCGCGGGCGGTGTCCACCCGGTTGCCGCCGGCGGTCAGGAACAGGATCGCCGCGCCGCTGGTCTCACCGCGAAAGATGATCGACTTGGCGATCTGGTCCACCGTGCAGCCGATGGCGGTCGCGGCGTCGGCTGCGGTGCGGGCCAGTGCGGTTTCGCGGATCTGCGGATCAAGTCCGGCGGCCTCGAGGGCGGTGCGGACGCGTTTCATGCTCTTGCTCATGGGGCGCAGGATTGCCGCGCGACGGGGGCAAAATCAAGCCTTTGCCGCATTGACGCCGGGGCGCCGCGCACGCAACGTGCCGCCATGAGCAACGCCTTGAAAATCGCGCGGCTGCCGCGCGCCTTCGATCCCGCGCTGGGCCAGGAAGCCCGCGCCGCCCTGCCGCACCTCAGCGGCGAGATGTCCGACCTGATCGCAGGGGCAGGCGGCTCCAGCCCCTATCTCAAGGGGCTGATCGAACGCGAGGCCGATTGGCTGGAGGGCGCGCTGGACGATCCCGACGCTGCCGTGGCGTCGCTGTTCGATGCCTGCCGGGCTCTGCCGCCCGATCAGCTCAAACCCGGGTTGCGCCAGGCCAAGCGGCGCGTCGCGCTTCTTACCGCGCTGGCCGATCTCTCCGGCGCCTGGCCGCTGGAGCGGGTCACCGGCCTGCTGACCGATTTCGCCGGGCTCGCCTGTGATCTGGCGCTGAAATCCGAGATCGCGGCGCTGGTCCGCCGCAACAAGCTGCCGGGCATGACTGGGGATGACGTGGAAACCGCCGCCGGGCTGAGTGTGCTGGCGATGGGCAAGATGGGCGCGCATGAGCTCAACTACAGCTCCGACATCGACCTGATCTGCCTGTTCGACGAAACCCGTTACGACCCGGAGGAGTATCAGGACGCGCGCCACGCGCTGGTGCGCGCGACCCGCAACATGGCCTCGGTGCTGTCGGACAAGACCGGCGACGGCTATGTCTTTCGCACCGATCTGCGGCTGCGCCCCGACCCCTCGGTGACGCCGGTCTGCATCTCGATGGCCGCCGCCGAGAGCTATTACGAAAGCCTCGGCCGGACCTGGGAGCGCGCCGCCTATATCAAGGCGCGCCCCTGTGCCGGGGATCTGGAGGCCGGCGCGCGGTTCCTGCAAACCTTGCGCCCCTTTGTCTGGCGCAAGCACCTGGATTTCGCCGCGATCCAGGACGCCCATGACATGCGCCTGCGCATCCGCGAGACCAAGGGCACCGGCGGGCGCGTCACGGTGCCGGGCCATGACATGAAGCTCGGTCGCGGTGGCATCCGCGAGATCGAATTCTTTACCCAGACGCAGCAGCTGATCGCCGGTGGCCGCGATCCGGAGTTGCGCCTGCGCGGCACCGTCGAGGGGCTGGCGGCGCTGGCGCGCAAGGACTGGATCCCGCAGGACCTGGCCGACACGCTCTCGATCCATTACCGCGCCCATCGCGAGGTCGAGCATCGCATACAGATGGTCCACGACGCCCAGACCCACAAGGTGCCCAACACCGAGGACGGCATCGCGCGCGTCGCCTGCCTGATGGGCATGGACAGCGCCGCGCTCACCGCCGATCTGGCCCGGCGGCTGGCCGAGGTCCACGAGCTGACCGAAGCCTTCTTTGCCCCGGATGCCGTGCCCGATTCCGCCCCGGTCGAGGTTGAGTTCGACGCCTCCGTGCTGGCCCGCTGGCGCGGATACCCGGCGCTGCGCTCGGACCGGGCGCAACACATTTTCGAACGGCTGAAGCCTGAAATCCTGTGCCGCCTGTCGCGCACCGCGAAGCCGGACGAGGCGCTGTTGGCGCTCGACGGGTTCCTGTCGGGCCTGCCGGCGGGGGTGCAGCTCTTTTCGCTGTTCGAGGCCAATCCACAGCTGATCGACCTGCTGGTCGATATCGCCGGCACCTCGCACGCGCTGGCCAGCCACCTGTCGCGTAACGCCGGCGTGTTCGACGCGGTGATCGGCGGCGATTTCTTCGCCGACTGGCCGGGCGAGGACGCGCTGAGCGCGGAACTGGCCGCACGTCTTGCGTCCGAGGCGGATTACGAACGCCAGCTCGACAGCGCCCGGCGCTGGATGAAGGAATGGCATTTTCGCATCGGCGTGCACCTGTTGCGCGGGCTAATCGGCCCCGCGTCCGCCGGGCGCCACTATGCCGAGCTTGCCGGCGCGGTGCTCTTTGCCATATCGCCGGTGGTCACCGCCCAGTTCGCGCGCAAGCACGGGCCGCCGCCGGGGCGCGGCGCGGCGGTGCTGGGCATGGGCTCGCTCGGGGCGGGGCGGCTCAACGCCGGTTCGGATCTCGACGTGATCGTGATCTACGATCCGCAGGAGGCCGAAGGGTCTGACGGGCCGCGCCCGCTGGCGGTGCGCCCCTATTACGCGCGGCTGACCCAGGCGTTGATCACCGCGCTCAGCGCGCCGATGGCCGAGGGGCGGCTTTACGAGGTCGACATGCGCCTGCGCCCCTCCGGCACCCAGGGGCCGGTGGCGACAAGCTGGGCCAGTTTCACCGACTACCAGCGCAGCGCGGCCTGGACGTGGGAGCATCTGGCGCTGACCCGTGCCCGCGTGGTGGCGGGCGATCCCGGCCTTGCCGCGGATATCGAGGCGTTCCGGCAAGAGATCCTGACCCAGCCCCGCGACCGCGCCGCCGTGCTGGCCGAGGTCGCACAGATGTGCGCGCGCATCGCCGCCGCCAAGACACCGGCGGGGGTCTGGGACGCCAAGACCGGGCCGGGGCGGCTGCTGGACATCGAGCTTGTGGCCCAGGCCGGCACCCTGCTGTCGGGCGCGACCGCCCGCGACGTTGCCGGCGGACTGCAGGGCGGGCAGGCCTGCGGATGGCTGACGGCGCAGGAGGTGGAGGCGCTGACCGCGGCCTATGATCTCTTCTGGGCGGTGCAGACGGCGGCGCGGCTGATCTCGGCCGATGGCATCGGCGAAGGCGGTCTGGGCGAGGGCGGCGCTGCCTTTGTCTGCCGCGCGACCGGCCAGCCGGACATAGACAGCTTGCGCGCGGCGCTGGAGGCGCGCTATGCCGAGGCGACGGCGCTGATCGACGCCGCGCTCATCCGGGAGGGGGCCGATGAAAGGGGATCTTGAGATCGACCACAAGGGGCTGATCCGCGAAGCCTATCGCATCGAGGGGATCACCGCCCCGGAATGCCGCAGCATTTTTCTCGACTGGGCACTCAGCCTGCCGGAGGCAGAGGACAATGGCGCGGCGCTGCGTCTGCTGATCGACCGATACGGATCGGCGGCGCCAGACCACCCGATGACGCAGGTTCTGACCGAGGGGCTGGCGCAGGCGGGCCGTCCGCGCCGTCGCGGCGGCTGGCGCGCGCGCCCGCGCGACTGACAGGGACAGGAGCGGGGGGGGGGGGGGGGGCGACCGCCCCTTTCCAAGTCCTCGCGTTGCCCCTAAGAGGACGCCATGACAACGCCCGAACCCAACCCCGATCTGCCCCGCGTCCGCCTGATGCCCAAGGCCAACGCCCGCGCCATCCGCCACGGTTTTCCCTGGGTCTATGCCAACGAACTGGTCACCGACCGGCGCACCAGGGCGCTGGAACCCGGTGCGCTGGCGGTGCTGGAGGACAGCGCCCGCGCGCCGATGGGGGTGGTGGCGGTGAACCCGGCCTCTCGCATCATCTGCCGCATGCTCGACCGCGACCCGGATGTACGCGTCGACCGGGACTGGTTCGCGGCGCGGATTGGCCGGGCACTGTCCCTGCGCGACCGGCTTTACGATGCGCCCTTCTACCGGTTGGTCCATGCTGAGGGCGATGGGCTGCCCGGGCTGGTGATCGACCGGTTTGGCGAGGTGGCAGTGGTCCAGCCCAACGCCGCCTGGGCCGAGGTCCGGCTCGACGATCTGACCGCCGCGCTGGTCGAGGTCACCGGCGTCAGCAGCGTGCTCAAGAACGCCGCCGGCCGAACCCGTGCGCTGGAGGGGCTGGGGGATGAAAACGCCGTGCTGGCGGGCACGGCGCCCACGGCGCCGCTGCCGGTGCCGATGACCGGCGCCACCTACATGGCCGATCTCACCGGCGGCCAGAAGACCGGGCTGTTCTACGACCAGCGCCCGAACCACGCCTTTGCCGCCCGTCTGGCGGGCCCCGGGGTGCGGGTGCTGGACGTGTTTTCCCATGTCGGTGGCTTTGCTCTGGCCATGCTGGCGGGCGGCGCCGAGCATGCGCTGGCCGTCGATGGCTCGGCCCCGGCGCTGGAGCTGGCAGCGCAGGGGGCTGCGGCCTCGAACCTGGCCGAGCGGTTCGAGACCCGGCAGGGCGATGCCTTTGACACGTTGACCGCGCTGGCGGAGGAGGGCGCGCGGTTCGACGTGGTGATTTGCGATCCGCCGGCCTTCGCCCCCAGCAAGCAGGCGCTCGACGCCGGGCTGCGCGCCTATGAACGCATCGCCCGGATGGCGGCGGCGCTGGTGGTGCCGGGGGGATATCTGGGCCTGTGCTCCTGTTCGCACGCCGCCGATCTGGCCAATTTCCGTGGCGCCTGCACCCGCGGCATCGGCAAGGCCGGGCGCGCCGGCCAGCTGATCCATACCGGATTTGCCGGACCGGATCACCCGCAGCTGCCGCAACTGGCCGAGACTGGGTATCTCAAGGCGCTGTTCTACCGGCTGTGAAACTGGTTCTCGACACCTGCGTGCTTTACCCCACGGTGATGCGCGAGATGCTGCTGGGGGCGGCCGGGCTGGGTCATTTCACCCCGCTCTGGTCGTCCCGCATCCTCGAGGAATGGGCGCGGGCGGCGCGCAAGCTGGGGCCGGGGGGCGAGGCGCAGGCGCGGGGCGAGATCGCGCTGCTTCGGGCCAACTGGCCGCAGGGTGAAGTGCCCCCTGCGCCGGGGGTGGAGGCGCGGCTGTGGCTGCCCGATCCGGCCGACCTGCACGTGCTGGCGGTGGCGGTGGCGGGATCGGCCGATGCGATCGTCACGGTGAACCGCAAGGATTTTCCCAACAACATCCTTGCCGAAGAGGGGCTGGAGCGGATCGAGCCGGACCGGCTTTTGTACGATTTGTGGCTCAATGACCCCAAAGGCCTGGCCGATGTGGGCGCGCGGGTGCTGGCGCAGGCCAACGGGATGGAGCGGGGCGGATGGGACATCCGCGCCCTGATGAAAAAGGCGCGCCTGCCGCGATTGGGAAAGGCGCTGGCGGGGTAGGGGCGCCACGTTCTCATCCACCACGGCACGGCCATTGCCGCCATGCCGGTTCGAGACTTGCCCGGGGGCGGCCATGTTGGCGCCCCAATTTCTTGTGATCATTCCGGAAAAATCACCCGGAACCTATGGGGCACGGACCGATGGAGTCACTTTTCCAATTGCTGATCGACAGCGCCATGAACATGTTCGCGGCGTTGCGATTCCTGATCATGCCGGCACTGGCGTTCCTGATCATCCAGATCCTTTTCCGGCGGGAACACTGGCTGTCCGACATGAAACAGGCCAGGCAGGAAACCGAACTGTCGTTGAAAATCGTCCTGTTCAACGCCGCGGTCGCCATGCCGCTGATCTCGATCGTGTTGACGTTTCTGCATGGATGGGTTCACGAACACGGGCTGTACCTGTTCAAATCGGCCCATTGGGAGGCCCTGCCAGCGCCGCTGGTACTGTTCTTCGCGGTCTTTTTCGGTGATTTCGTAGGCTATTGGCGCCACCGTTTTGAGCATACGCCGATCCTGTGGCCCGCCCATGCGGTGCATCACTCGGACACCGAAGTGACATGGCTGACCTCGGCACGCTGGCACCCTTTGAACCTGCTGACCGTCCACGGGATTGCCGGCACGGCGATGCTGGTCATGGGGTTCCCGGTCTGGGCGCTTTTGTTCAACTCGATGGTGCGCGGGTATTACGGGTTTTTCATTCATGCCAACCTGCCCTGGACCTATGGCAAGCTGGGCAGGTTCATCGTGTCCCCCGCCATGCATCGTTGGCACCACTCGGCCGAAGAAAAGGCGTTTGACAAGAATTTCGCCGAGATCTTCTGCCTCTTTGACCGGATGTTCGGCACCTACTACCTGCCGGGCCCCTGCGATGGCCCATTGGGCGTCCACGATGATATGAAACCGACCCTGCGCAGCCAGATCGGGTTTGCCTTTACGCCGAAAGCCTACAGACGCCTCTTTGCGCGCAAACCGGCCACCAAGGAGGCCACGGCCTGAGGTTCAGCCGGTAGAGCGGCCCCTGATTTGCCGCCCAGGCGGTCCCGCGTCGGGCGAAGACCGCGAGGGTCAGGTGTCCGGGACCAGGTCGGCCATCACCTCTGCCGCGATCTCGAACGACCGCAGCCGCGCCGCCGGGTCGTGGATCTGGCCCGAGATGATCACCTCGTCCGGCCGGTAGCGCGCGATCAGCGCCTCGGTCTGGGCCTTGACCATCTCCGCCGTGCCGGTGGCGCTGACCGAAAGCGCATCGTTCACCGCCTCGATCCAGCGCGGATCGGCGACATCCTCGATCCGGTCCACCGGTGCCGGAAGCTTGCCGCGCTGACCTGAACGAAGCCGGATAAACGCCTGCTGCATCGAGGTTTTCAGGCGCACCGCCTCATCCGCATCATCGGCGGCAAAGATGTTCATCGCCATCATGAAATAGGGCTTTTCCAGCGTCTGGGACGGCTGGAACCCGCGCCGGTAGACCTCGGCCGCCTCTTCCAGCGCATCGGGCGCGAAATGCGAGGCAAAGGCATAAGGCAGCCCCAGGTGCGCCGCCAGTTGCGCGCCATAGAGCGACGAGCCGAGGATCCACACCGGCACCTTGGTGCCTTCGCCCGGAATGGCATGCAGCCGCTGGTTCGGCTCCGGGTCACCGAGATAGGCCATCAGTTCCAGCACGTCCTGCGGAAAGCTGTCCTGTGCGGTCATGTTGCGGCGCAGCGCGCGGGCGGTTTCCATATCCGTTCCCGGTGCGCGGCCAAGGCCGAGGTCGATCCGGTCGCCGTGGATGGTGGCCAGCGTGCCGAACTGTTCCGCGATCACCAGCGGGGCATGGTTGGGCAGCATGATGCCCCCCGCGCCGATCCGTATGGTCGTGGTTGCCGCCGCGATATGGCCGATCATCACCGCCGTGGCAGATGAGGCGATGCCGGGCATGTTGTGATGCTCGGCCAGCCAGTAGCGGTGAAATCCGAGCGTCTCGGCGGCGCGCGCCAGCGCGACGGAGTTGCGCACCGCCGTGGCGGCGTCCGATCCCTCGGGGATCGGGGCGAGGTCGAGCAGGGAATATCGCATGTCTGTCCTTTGAATGTTCTGACCGGGGGATCAGCTCTTCACGCCCCAGCGCGCCTCGAGCCGGTCCAGCGCCGCGATGCGTTCGACGGTTTTGGGGTGGCTCATCAGCCAGGCGGGGGAGACCCCGGCGCGCGACTGGGTCAGGTCCTCCAGCTTGGCAAAGAGCGATTTCTGCGGGCCGACGCCGATCCCCGCCTTGGTCAGCAGCGCGGCGGCGTATTCGTCGGCCTCGTATTCATCGGAGCGTGACAACCCGGCGGCCAGCAGCCCGGCCAGCGCGTTGGCGATCCACGGTCCGATCAGCGGGATGTAGCGGCCCAGCACCATGACCAGCGCCGCGCGCAGGGCGTTCTGGCCGGAAAAGTCGATCATGCGGCGCCGCGCGTGGCCCAGCGCCACATGGCCCATCTCATGCGCGATGACGCTTGCCATCTCCTCGCCCGTCACCTCGCCGTTGCGGTACTTGCGGTAGAACCCCCGGGTGATGAAGATGCGCCCGTCCGGGGCGGCCAGCCCGTTCACCGGGTCGATCTCGTAGATATAGACCGGGATGCGGGCGATCCCCAGCGCGGCGGCGAGCCGGTCGGTCAGATGCTTGAGCCGCGCGTCGGCCAGTTCGGTGGATTTCGCGCTCAGCTCGCGCTGGGTGCGCCAGACCGACACGCGGTACATCACCAGCGCGTAAAGAATTGCCAGAAGAATGGGCGTAAATTTCAACATGCACTTGATATGGTCCGGGAACCGGCGCGGGACAAGTGCGCCGTTGCGGCGGTCCCGGATGCTTGCATGGCAAATACATGTTATTCTCGGACGGAAACGGAGGAGGAAAAGGGATGCCCGAGAGGACGTTCACGGTGCTGCTGGGCACCACCAAGGGCGTATTTCTGCTGCGCGGCGACGGGGACCGGGCGAACTGGGCCGTCGCAGGGCCATTCTGCGATGGCTGGCCGGTCAACCACGTGATCGGGGATGCCTCGGGCCTGCTCTGGGCCGGGGGCGGCGGCGACTGGTACGGCGCCGCTGTCTGGCGCTCCGAGGATGGTGGTGAAAGCTGGGAAAAGACCCGGCTGACCCGGGGAACGATCGACGATTGGGCCGAGGACGATCCGGATGTCGCCGAAATGTTCGGTGTCACTGGCGATCCGTTGCCCTTTGCCGATGCGTTCGCCCAAGTCTGGTCGCTGCGGTTCGCCCATGGCGCGCTCTATGCCGGGACCAAGCCGGCGACGCTGTTGGTCAGCCAGGACGGCGGCAGGGCCTGGGAGCGGGTGGACGGGCTGACCGATCACCCGTCGGCGGCAGAGTGGTCCCCCGGCGCGGCGGGGCTGACGCTGCACACCATCCTCACGCATCCCACCGATCCACAGCGGATGTGGGTGGGGATTTCCGCCGCCGGTGTCTTTGCCACCGAGGACGGCGGCCAGAGCTGGGAGCGCCGCAACCGGCTGTCCAATGCCGCCGCCTGTCCGCCGCACGATCACCCGGCGGCGCCGCGCGACGGCGAGACCGGCCATTGCGTGCACAACATGATGCTGGCGCCCGGCGAAGGGGCCACGATTTACCAGCAGAACCACCACGGTGTCTGGCGCTCTCCCGATGGCGGCCGTAGTTGGGAGGATATCAACGAGGGGCTGCCCTCGACCTTTGGCTTTCCGATTCAGGTGCATCCGCGTGACCCGGAGATGATCTGGACGCTGCCGCTGAACGGTGACGACAACGGGCGCTTCCCGCCCGGCGCGGCGGCGGCGGTCTGGCGGTCCCGCGATGGCGGGAAAAGCTGGCAGGATCATCGCGCCGGGCTGCCGCAGAACGGCTGTTTCTTTACCGTGTTGCGTCAGGCGATGGCGGGCGACAGGGCCGATCCCGCCGGGGTCTACTTCGGGACCAACAGCGGATCGGTTTTTGCAAGTTTCGACGAGGGGGAAAACTGGTCCGAGATTGCCCGCCACCTGCCGACGATCCTTTCGGTCGAGGTGGTCGAGGAGGGGGTGAGGCGCGTCTAGCGCGTCAGCTCCTTCATCCCGCGTTCCAGCCCCGAGAGTGTCATCGGCACCATGCGGCTGTCGAAGAGTTCCCGGATCATCTGGATCGAATGGGTATAATCCCAATACTTCTCGGGCACCGGGTTGATCCAGAGGTTGTCTTTCCACTGCTCGCGCGCGCGCTGCAGCCAGGTCTGGCCGGCCTCGGCATTCCAATGCTCATTCGCGCCACCTGGATAGGCGATCTCGTAGGGCGACATGCTGGCATCGCCGACGAAGATGCACTTGTAGTCCGGCCCATAGGTGTTCAGCACCTCCCAGGTCGGGGTCTGCGCATCCCAGCGGCGGCGGTTGTCGCGCCAGACCCCCTCGTAGAGGCAATTGTGGAAATAGTAGTATTCAAGGTGCTTGAACTCGGTCCGGGCGGCGCTGAACAACTCCTCCACCACCTTGATATGCGGGTCCATCGAGCCACCGATATCGAGAAACAGCAACACCTTGACCGCGTTGTGCCGTTCCGGCCGGGTCTTGACGTCTAGATAGCCATGCTCGGCGGTGGCGCGGATGGTGCCGTCGAGGTCAAGCTCCTCATGCGCGCCCTCGCGGGCCCAGCGGCGCAGCCGTTTCAGCGCCACCTTGATGTTGCGGGTGCCCAGTTCCACGGTGTCGTCGAGGTTCTTGAACTCGCGCTTGTCCCAGACCTTGACAGCGCGGCCATGGCGGCCCTCTTTCTGACCGATGCGCACGCCCTCGGGGTTGTAGCCATGGGCGCCGAATGGCGAGGTGCCGGCGGTGCCGATCCACTTGTTGCCGCCCTGGTGACGCCCCTCCTGTTCCTTCAGCCGCTCGCGCAGTGTATCCATCAGCTTCTCGAAGCCGCCAAGCGCCTCGATCTCGGCCTTTTCCTCGTCGCTCAGGTGTTTTTCGGCCATCTTGCGAAGCCAGTCGGCGGGCAGATCGACCGCCTCCAGAACCTGGTCGAGGCTGATCTGCTCCAGCCCCTTGAAGCTGGCGGCAAAGGCGCGGTCGAACTTGTCGAGGTTGCGCTCGTCCTTCACCATCGCGGTGCGGGCGAGGTAATAGAACGCCTCCACGTCATAGGTGGCCAGGCCCGCCTTCATCCCCTCCAGAAAGGTGAGGTATTCGCGGAGCGAGACCGGAATGCCGGACTTGCGAAGGTTCTCGAAGAAGGGCAGGAACATCGGACCTCGCCTAGATTGCCGCGCGGTGGAGCAGGATCGTCGCCAGCAGGCCGGCGATGGCGAAGATGATCGCGTGGACCACCGCGTACTGGGCGATGTCGGCGGGTTTGCCGCCGCGTTTCTGTGCCCTGATCCCGCCGAGAATGGCGCCGAACAGCGCCGCTGCAATTACGATCATCGTTGGTTTATCCGCGCCCTCTGTTCTGGGGGTTCAGCGCCGCGATCTCACGCATCTTGGCCCGCACCGCCCAATCGGTGCCAAACCCGTAACGCGCCCATCCCAGGCTGTCCAGTCTGACGCTGCGGGCCTCGTCGGGGCGGCCCATCTGGTCAAGCGCCTCGGCCTTGAGCAGCATCAGCGTGGACAGCAGCGCCGCGTTCTCGGCGCGCGCCGCCACATCGAGCATCGGGTCGATCTCCCGCACGGCCTGGGCGCCGTTGCCGGTGGCGACGGCATAGGCCGCCGTCTGGGTCACCACATAGGCGGCGTGCAGCCGTGTCGCAGGGGTTTGCGACAGGTAGTGCAGCGCGGCGCGGAAATACTGTTGCGCGGCGTCGGGATCGGTCATCTGGGTGATGCGCCCCAGCATGTAGTCGCTGAATGCGCGGCGGTGATCCTGCCAGCCCAGCGACTGTGCCGTGCGCGCGGCCGCAGTGGCGGCAGCGTATCGCGCGGCGGGGGCGGCGCCGGGGCCAAGCGCGGTCTGCACCGCGTCGATCCAGCTGCGCGGCGTCTCGGCGACCGGGGCGGCGGGATGGCGGTTGCCGGCGGGGTTGAGCCGCGCCAGCAGTGCCGGCAGCAGCGCCGCGACCTGTCCCTCGGTCATGCCGCTGTGCAGCTCCGGCGCATAGGTGGCACGCAGGATCAGCATGTCGAACCCGGTGAGAACCGTGTGCACGTTGTCGTCGTTGAAGACCGAGTCCGGCAGCCGGTAGAGATCGTTGAGCGGGCCGAGCGCCTGCGCCAGTTCCTCGTGCAGGCAATCGCGCAACTCCTGCGGGGTGGTGTCATAGGGAACGAAAATCCCCATCCGGGTGCGCGTGCGCAGTACCGACCAGTTGGTCTTGGGCTTGCGGCGGTCGCGGCGGAATTCGTCAAAGCTGGACACGTTGGGCACCACGAAACAGGCCGCCTGCGGCAGGGCGCGTCGGATCTCGGTGCGGCTGACCGCCTCGATGGTGATATTGGCCGCGCCACTGGTGATCTGGCGGATGTCGAGCCCGGCCTCGCGCCGCAACCGCACCAAAAGGCGGCGCAGATCGGGCTCCAGGCTTGGCGGGGGCGATCCGGTGACGCGCACGGTGATCGGCATCTCGAACCGGGTGAAAACCTCGAGCTTGCGACCGCTTTCCAACTGGAAATGCAGCGAGAGGAAATCAGCGGCGATATTCGCGTTGGACCGCCCCGGCGCGCTGGGCGCCGGGGTGGCGAAAGCCTTCATCGGCGGCAGTGTGCTGTCGGTGATCTTCGCCCGCGTTGGCGTGTCGGCAAGCGGCACTGCGTTGCAGGCCGCCAGCACCAGGCCGAAGCAAAGGAAAAGGGCGGCGCGGATCATGGGCGAGGATGCCACGGACGGGCGGGGTTCAGTGTCAGATCGATCATATCAGACGCGGCATCCATGAAACGTTTGGGGTCGACTTCGAGCATAGGGGCCAAAGCAGACAAAAATGTGGTGACCTCACGATAGGCGCGAACGCCGCGCGTCGCAATGGCGGGGTGCGGCGTTCCCTCCGCACGGCGAAACACGATCGCACAGGCCCGCGTCCCGAAGCCGCGCGCAAGCCGAAGCCCGTCAAGAAAGCCTGAAAAATACCTACCGCTGGCTGCGCGCCATGAAGGCGAGCCGCTCGAACAGGTGCACGTCCTGTTCGTTCTTCAGCAATGCGCCGTGCAGCTTGGGCAGGGCGTTGACGCCGTCGCGTTTGAGGTCCTCGGCGTCCAGATCTTCGGCCAGCAGCAGTTTCAACCAGTCCAGTACCTCCGAGGTCGAGGGTTTCTTCTTCAGCCCCGAGGTGTCGCGCAACTCGTAGAACTGGGTCAGCGCCGTGGTCAGAAGCGATTCCTTGATGCCGGGGTGGTGCACCTCGACGATCTTGCGCATGGTCGTCTCGTCGGGGAAGCGGATGTAGTGAAAGAAACAGCGCCGCAGAAAGGCGTCCGGCAGCTCCTTTTCGTTGTTCGAGGTGATGATGACGACGGGTCTCTGGCGGGCGCGGATCGTCTTGCCGGTCTCGTAGACGAAGAATTCCATCTTATCGAGTTCCTGCAGCAGGTCGTTGGGAAACTCGATATCCGCCTTGTCGATCTCGTCGATCAGCAGCACCACCTTTTCGTCGGCCTCGAAGGCCTGCCAAAGCTTGCCTTTCTTGATGTAGTTACCGACGTCATGCACGCGTTCCTCGCCTAGCTGGCTGTCGCGCAACCGGCTCACGGCATCGTATTCGTACAGGCCCTGCTGGGCGCGGGTGGTGGATTTGACGTTCCATTCGATCATTCCGAGGCCCAGCGCATCGGCGACCTGGCGGGCCAGTTCGGTCTTGCCGGTTCCGGGTTCTCCCTTGACCAGCAATGGACGTTCCAAGGTGACCGCTGCATTCACTGCAATGGTAAGGTCCTCGGTCGCCACATAGTCTTTGGTGCCCTGAAATCTCATGTTTTCCAACCCTTTGCTGTTCGCAGTTGCGCGTTACGGTTTGGCGGCGGTTTTAGCCCAGATGAAATGCTATTGTGTAGTGACAATCTGGAATCTCTCCGATAAACGCTGCGGCAGAAGGGGGAGCCAGATGTCTAAATCAGCGAGTTTGAGGGACGTTGTTGGCCAGACCGAGGGAACCAAGATGAAGCAGGAAAACTTTCTGCCGGAGGACTATCGTCCGGCCGAGGATGAGCCGTTCATGAACGAGCGGCAGCTCGAGTGGTTTCGACGCGAGTTGCTGCGTCAGAAGAACGATCTGATGAACGAAAGCAAATCCACCATCGCCGGACTGCAGGACGGCACGCGCAACATTCCCGACGTGGCCGACCGCGCCAGCGAAGAGACCGACCGCGCGCTGGAATTGCGTATCCGGGATCGTCAGCGCAAACTGGTGTCCAAGATCGATTCCGCGCTGCGCCGCATCGACGAGGGAGAGTTCGGGTATTGCCAGGAAACCGGTGAGCCGATCTCGCTCAAGCGGCTGGTGGCGCGTCCCACCACCACGCTGAGCCTGGAGGCGCAGGAGCGTCACGAGCGGCGCGAGAAGGTGCACCGCGACGACTGAGCGTGGCGACGACGGACGATGAGAGTTTGGGAAACGCCGGGGTCTTGCCACCCTGGCGTTTTTTTTGACGGCGGTCACGGGCCGCGACGGGTACGGGTAGGCAGGTTGGAATGGGGTTGAAGGGCCGGAACATCATCGTCGTGGGTGCCGGAATCGGTGGTCTGGCGGCGGCGCTGGCGCTGCGCGCGCGCGGCGCCGAGGTGACGGTACTGGAACAGGCCGGCGAGATTGCCGAGGTCGGCGCCGGGCTGCAGATCAGCCCCAATGGCGCGGCGGTGCTACGCGCGCTTGGGTTGGAAGAGGCGCTGGCCCGGGTCGCGACGCCGTCGCGCGCGGTGGTGCTGCGCGACTATCGCCGCGCGGGCGAGGTGCTGCGGCTGGACCTGGCACGCCACGCCCCGGACCAGTCGTTCTACCTGGTGCATCGCGCCGATCTGATCGACCTGCTGACGGGCGCGGTGCGCGCGGCCGGCATTCCCCTGCGCCTGTTGCAACGGGTTGATCGGGTGACACCCGGCGAGGTGCCCGAACTGCATCTTGCCAACGAAGCGCAGGCGCGCGCCGATCTGGTGGTCGGCGCCGACGGGCTGCACTCGCGCGCGCGGGTGGCGCTGAACGGGGCGGACGATCCGTTTTTTGCCGGCCAGGTGGCCTGGCGCGCGACGGTGCCAAACCACCTGGACCTGCCACCGGAGGCACAGATCTTCATGGCGCCGGGGCGGCACCTGGTCTGCTACCCGCTGCGCGCGGGGCGGCTGGTCAACATCGTGGCGGTGCAGGAGCGCAGGGCCTGGGCCGACGAGGGTTGGCACCACAAGGACGATCCGGCCAACCTGCGCGCCGCCTTCGCCGATTTTCGCGGGCTGCCGGTCGCGCTTCTTGATGAGGTGCGCGAGGTGCTGCTCTGGGGGCTGTTCCGGCACCCGGTGGCGGAGCGCTGGCAGGGTGCGGGCGTGGCGATCCTGGGCGACGCCGCCCATCCGACGCTGCCATTCCTGGCCCAGGGCGCGAACCTGGCGCTGGAGGATGCCTGGGTTCTGGCCGATTGCCTGGCGGGGCAGGCCGACCAGGTCAGCGCGCTGGGCCGCTATCAGGCGCGTCGGCGTGACCGGGCGGTGCGGGTGATCGCGGCGGCCAATGCAAACGCGTGGAAATACCATTTCCGCCTGTCGCCGCTGCGCGAGCTGGGGCATCTGGCGCTGCGGCTGGGCGGCGCGATGGCCCCCGCGCGCGCGGTGCATCAGTTCGACTGGATCTATGGCCACGACGTAACCGCGCCGGACCGATAGGCGCCGGGCCTAGCGGTTGCCGCCACCGGCAAAGCGCGCCGCATTCGCCGCCGCGCGGCGGATGGCGTTGGATTTATGTACCGTCTCCTGGTACTCGGCCTCCGGGTCGCTGTCATAGACGACGCCGCCGCCGGCCTGGATATAGAGCTTTTGATCCTGCACGATGGCGGTGCGCAGGGCGATGCACATGTCCATGTCGCCGCCGGCGCTGAAATAACCCACGCCGCCGCCATAGAGCCCGCGTTTTTCCGGCTCCAGCTCGTCGATGATCTCCATCGCGCGCACCTTGGGCGCGCCGCTGACCGTCCCGGCAGGCATGCCGGCAAAGAAGGCGTCCAGCGCATCCTTGTCCGCGGCCAGCTCTCCCACCACGTTTGAGACGATATGCATCACGTGGGAGTACCGCTCGATGATGAATTTCTCGGTCGGGCGTACGGTGCCGATCCGCGCCACCCGGCCGACATCGTTGCGACCCAGATCCAGCAGCATCAGGTGTTCGGCGCGTTCCTTCTGATCGGCCAGAAGCTCGGCCTCGAGCGCGCGGTCCTCCTCCGGCGTCGCGCCGCGCGGCCGGGTCCCGGCAATCGGGCGGATGGTGACCTCACTGCCGAACACCCGTACCAGGATCTCCGGGCTGGCGCCGATCACCTGGAAGCCGCCGAAATTGAAATAGAACATGAAGGGCGAGGGGTTGGTGCGCCGCAGCGAGCGATAGAGCGCGAAGGGCGGCAGCGGAAAATCCTGGGTCCAGCGCTGTGCCGGAACCACCTGAAAGATGTCGCCGGCGCGGATGTACTCCCGCGCCTTTTCGACCGCCGCCTTGTAGCCCTCGTGGGTAAAGTTCGACACTGGCGGCGCCACCTCTTCCGCCTCGCCCAGGTCGCGGCTCTCGGCGGGCATCGCGCGCTCCAGGTCGCGGACGGCGTCCATCACCCGTTCGGCGGCCTGGGCATAGGCCGCGCGCGCGCTCTGACCGCCGCTGACCCAGGCAGGAGCCACCACGGTGACCTCGCCCTTGACCCCGTCCAGCACCGCCACCACCGAGGGGCGCAGCATCAGCGCGTCGGGCAGGCCCAGCGGATCGGGGTTCACGTCCGGCAGATGCTCGATCAGCCGCACCATGTCATAGCCGAGATAGCCGAACAGGCCCGCCGCCGATGCCGGCAGATCCTCGGGCAGATCAATCCGGCTTTCGGCGATCAGCGCGCGCAGGCTGGTCAGCGGATCGGCCGCTTCTGGGGTGAACCCCTCGGGGTCGAATCGCGCCTGCCGGTTGAGCGACGCCCTGTCGCCGTCGCAGCGCCAGATCAGATCCGGTTTCAGCCCGATGATGGAATAGCGCCCGCGCACCTCGCCGCCGGTCACCGACTCCAGCATGAAGGCGTCCTTTTGCCCGCCCGCCAGCTTCAGCATCAGCGACACCGGCGTATCGAGATCGGCGGCAAGGCGGGTATAGACGACCTGGTTCTGCCCGGCCTCATATGCCTTGGAAAAACTGTCGAAATCCGGGGTCAGCACCATCGTTCCGCCCCTACTGGAAGCTCGACTGGACCGCGTTCAGCGCGCGCTGGTCCACGGTCGGGCCGGCGCGCAGCTGGGCGTCACGGGCGAAGGCCTCGAACAGGGCCTGGGCCAGCGCCTGGTCCAGCTCCTGGCCAAAGCCGCTGCGCAGCCGCGCCAGGTCGGCGGTTTCCTCGGGCGGCAGCGCCGCGTCGAGCCGCAGCACATGCACCCGGTCGCCGCCGGCAATGACCCGGTAGGCGCCCGGCTCCATCTCGAACACCTTGGCCATGAAATCGGGCGGGGTGCCGTCCAGGTAGGCGCCGCGGGTCATCCCGGCCTCGACCTTGACGTCAAGCCCGGTGGCGGTGAAATCGCCGGTTTTCTTCAGCTCTTTCACCAGCGCCTCGGCCTGCGCGGTCAGCGCCGCCTCGGTCTGTTCCAGGGTCAAGCCCTCGATCACCCGGTCGCGGGCTGCGTCAAAGGGTTCGGGGCGCGGCGGCAGGGTATCGTCAAGCCGCAGAGCAAAGACGCCGCCATCCTCGAGAAAGGCGACCTCGGGGAAATCCTCGATGCTGACCGACCGCGCGGCAGCGCGGAAGGCGTCATAGGCCGCCGCGCCCTCGAAACTGTCGGCGGTCCAGTCGATCTGGCCCAGCTCCATGTCGGTCTCCTCGGCCAGTTCCTCCAGCGTGGCGCCGCCGGCCAGCAGGTCGTCGATGGCCTCGGCGCGGGTCTCGATCAGCCGGCGGGCGCGTTCGGCGGCCAGTTCCTCGCGCAGCTCGCCGCGGGCCTCTTCGAACGGGGTTTCGCGCGCCTCGAGCCGGCCGTTGACGCGGTAGAGCGCCGGGCCGAGATCCGAGGGCAGGGGGCCGACCACATCGCCGACCTCTGCGGCGAACACCGCCGCGGCGGCCTCGCCCAGATTGCCTGCGGTCATGTCGCCCATGTCCACGTCCGACAGGCTCAGCCCGCGGCCCTCGACCAGCGCCTCGAAGGTGCTGCCGCCGACCTCGATCTGCGCCATCGCGCCCGAGGCGGCCGCCTCATCTGCGAACACGAGGCGTTCGATCAGGCGGCGTTCGGGCACGCTGAACTCTTCCGCACGTTCCCGGTAGAGCGCGCGCAGCGCGTCCTCGTCGATCTCGACCTGATCGAGGATCATCTCCGGGGTCAGCGTCACATAGGTGATCTTCTTGGTCTCGGGCAGGGTGAACCGGTCGGGGTGCGCGTCGTAATGGGCGCGGAGTGCGGCGTCGTCGGGATCGGGCAGGGGGGCGGCCAGATCTGCCTCGGTCAGCGTCGCCATCGTGAAGCTTCGCCGTGCCGCGACAAAATCGGTCAGCGTGTTGACCAGCGTGTCGGGCATTTCGACGCCGCCGATCACCGCGCTTTGCACCAGAGTGCGGGCGGCCTCGGCGCGCAGGTCGGCCTCGAAGGCGGCCTCGTCGATGCCGGCCTGCTCCAGCGCGAAGCGATAGGTTTCGCGGTCGAATTTCCCGTCGATGCCCTGGAACGCGGGAATCGCCAGGATTTCCTGCTGCAGCTTCTCGTCGCCCACCGACAGACCCAGTTCCGAGACCTCGTTGTCGATCGAGGCCAGCGCGACCAGCCGGGACAGGACCTGCCGGTCCAGCCCCATCGCGGCGGCATCGCTCATTTGCAACGACCGGCCGGTCTGCGCCTCGACGGCGCGAATCTCGCGCTGCAATTCCCTGGCGTAGTCATCGACGCTGACTGTCTCGCTGCCCACCTTCGCCACGGTGCGCACGGTTCCGGAAAGGTTGGTGGCGCCGAACCCGGCCAGGCCGGCGATCAGCAGGCCGAGCAGGATCCAGACAAAGGTTGACGACAGCTTTTTGATCCGCGCGGCCATGATGCCCCTCTCGTGACGGTGCCCTGTTGTTCGGCGCCCTGCATACGATGCGCGCAAAGGGGGGGCAAGGTCAGATGGACAGGGCGGCGATGGTCCGGACGGTGGCCTTGATCAATCGCTGCCGCGATAGGGCTCGACGTATTGCAGCGCCATGTCCCAGGGGAAGAAGATCCAGGTATCCTGGCTGACCTCGGTGATGAAGGTATCGACCATCGGCCGCCCCTTGGGCTTGGCATAGACGGTGGCGACATGCGCCTTTGGCATGTGCCTGCGCACCACCTCCAGCGTGCGGCCGGTATCGACCAGGTCATCGACGATCAGCACCCCGGAGCCATCTCCCACCAGGTCCATGTCGGGCGATTTGATCACCACCGGCTCGCTCTGGCTTTGATGGTTGTAGGATTTCACGCTGATGGTATCGACGGTGCGGATGTCCAACTCGCGCGCGACGATCATCGCCGGGGCCATGCCGCCGCGGGTGATCGCCACCACAGCGCGCCAGCCGCCCTGTTCGGGGGCGTCGCCCTGCAGCCGCCAGGCCAGGGCGCGGGCGTCGCGGTGCAACTGGTCCCAGCTGACGTGGAAGCCTTTTTCGTGTGGCAGGCGGTCGGTCATGGCGCGGGTCCTTTTCTTGATCCTCGGGGCGATGGGCGGTCAGCCCTTGGCGATATCGGGGGCGTCCACCGCCTTCATGCCGATGGCGTGATAGCCCGCGTCCACGTGCAGCACCTCTCCGGTGACGCCGGCGCCAAGCTCGGACAGCAGGTAGAGCGCCGAGCCGCCGACATCGTCGATGGTCACGTTGCGCCGCATCGGCGAGTTGTATTCGTTCCACTTCATGATGTAGCGGAAATCGCCTATGCCCGAGGCCGCCAGCGTCTTGATCGGGCCGGCGCTGATGGCGTTGACGCGGATGCCGTCCTTGCCCAGATCCTCGGCGAGATAGCGCACAGAGGCCTCCAGCGCCGCCTTGGCCACGCCCATCACGTTATAGTGCGGCATCACCTTTTCGGCGCCGTAATAGGTGAGGGTGAGGCAACTACCGCCGTCCTTCATCAACTTTTCGGCGCGTTTGACCACGGCGGTGAAGGAATAGACCGAGATATCCATGCTGAGCTGGAAGTTGGCGCGGCTGGTGTCGACATAGCGCCCGCGCAGCTCGTTCTTGTCGGAAAAGCCGATGGCGTGGACCAGGAAATCCAGCTGACCCCAGCGCTCCTTGAGATTGTCAAACAGCGCGTCGATCGAGGCCTCGTCGCCAACGTCGCAGGGTAGCACGATGTCGCTTCCCAATTGCCCGGCCAGCGGATCGACCCGTTTCTTCAACGCGTCCCCCTGGTAGGAAAAGGCGAGCTCTGCCCCCGCGCCTGCCAGGGCCTTTGCGATCCCCCAGGCAATGGACTTGTCATTGGCCAGGCCCATGATCAGGCCGCGCTTGCCGGCCAACAACTGATTTGACATGAAGGTTCTCCGCCTCTCCTAACGGTGTGAGAGTGACGTTTAGGCGATTGGTCGTGGCGCATCAAGAGTATCGGGGTTGCCGCCGGTCGGAGCGCGCCCTAGTGTTCAAATCACTGTTCATGATGGGGACAACATGGGCGACAGGACCGGACTTTTTTCAGGCGGCGATCCGTTCGAGATCGCGCGCCGTTGGTTAAGCGACGCGGAACGCAGCGAGGTCAACGATCCCAACGCGATCGCCTTGTCGACGGTGGATGCCGCCGGCTTGCCGAATGTGCGCATGGTGTTGCTGAAGGAAATCGAACCCGCCGCCTTTGTCTTTTACACCAACTACGGCAGCGCCAAGGCGCAGGAGCTGGACCAGGCCGGCATGGCGGCCTTTGTCCTGCACTGGAAATCGCTGCGCCGCCAGATCCGGGTCCGCGGCCACATCAGCCGCGAGGAGGGGCCGCAGGCGGATGCCTATTACAAGTCGCGCTCGCTCAAGAGCCGGCTGGGGGCCTGGGCGTCGCATCAGTCGCAGCCGCTGGACGGGCGCGCCACACTGATGGCCGAGGTGGCGAAGGTGACCGCGCGGTTGGGAACGAACCCGCCGCGGCCGCCGTTCTGGGGCGGTTATCGCCTGGTTCCGGTGGAAATCGAGTTCTGGGCCGATGGCGCGTTCCGGCTGCACGACCGCTTCGTCTGGCGCCGTCCAAACGCCGAATCCGCGTGGGAAATCCAGAGGTTGAGCCCGTGACATTCACGTCACGTGAAATGCAAAGCTTTGATAATATGTGTGGATTTTCGCCTAGTTCGATGTTTTTGACTTGAAATGTCCAGTTTACATATTGCACACATTCCGACACGTCCCGAGCACGCGTGAAGAACGAAAATGTGGAAAAAGCACAAGTGGCAGAAGACCTCAGCAACATGAACCAGATCATCGGACAGGTGAAATGGTTCGACCCGGCCAAGGGCTATGGGTTCGTCGTGTCCGAGTGCGGTGGCCCGGATATTCTGTTGCATATGAACGTGTTGCGGAACTTCGGACAAAGCTCGGTGGCGGATGGATCGCGCATCGAGGTGCTGACCCATCAGACCGACCGGGGGGTTCAGGCGATCGAGGTTCTCTCCATCGAACCGCCCGTGCGCGAGGAGTGTGGACCGGTCCTGTCCGATTTCAGCCACCTGGACCCGGAGGAGATCCGGCAAACCCCGCTGGAACCGGCTCGGGTCAAGTGGTTCGACAAGGCCAAGGGCTTTGGTTTTGCCAATGTTTTCGGGCGCGACGAGGACGTTTTTCTGCATATCGAGGTGCTGCGCCGGTCCGGCCTGGCCGATCTGCAGCCGGGCGAGGCGCTGGCGATGCGGGTAATCGAGGGGCGCCGCGGCAGAATGGCCGCCGAGGTGATGGCCTGGGAGGCCGCCCTTACGGAACCGCAGGACGACTGATGCTCCGCCTCGCCGCCCTTCTGTTTCTGGTGGTGGGGGCGGTGCCGGCTCTGGCCGGATGCCGGGCCGACCAGGTCGCGTTGCGCGGCGACTGGGGGCAGGCGCAATTCACCGTCGAACTGGCCGAGACACCCGAGGCGCGCGGCCGCGGTCTGATGTTCCGCGAGTCGCTGCCGCGCGGGGCCGGGATGCTGTTCGTCTACGAGCACCCGCAGCACGCCAGTTTCTGGATGAAGAACACGCTGATCCCGCTCGATATGATCTTTGCCGACCGGACCGGGCGCGTCACCCGCGTGCATGGGGGGGCGATTCCGGGCGACCTGACGCCGATCGACGGCGGCCCCGGCGTTTACGCGGTGCTGGAGATCAACGCGCAACTGGCCGAACGCTATGGTATTGCGCCGGGCACGGTGATGCGCCACCCGGTTTTCGAGGGCGGCCCGGCGGCCTGGCCTTGTTAGGGCTTTTCAAGCCATCGATGTCCCGCTAGACAGGCCGGCGTCGGGGCGTGGCGCAGTCTGGTAGCGCACCTGTTTTGGGTACAGGGGGTCGTGAGTTCGAATCTCGCCGCCCCGACCATCTTCAAGCGAGTCGCAGGAACCGGGTGCAATTCCCGGATGCGGCCGACGCTTGCTTTCATCCCCGCGGTTTGCCCAGAAAATCGGCGCCCATGCTGCGCCGCATTTGCGGGCCTCATGGCCGATCCCTGTTTTGTCTTGCGAAAAAAAGAGGTTCCGGGGCGCGGCTGTGACAGGCTGTGAACCGCTGCCGCGCAGCATCCTGTGGAAGAATCGTGACGGGTTTCCATGCCAGCAGGGGTCAACCGAAAATATGCCCCCGGAAGCCAAATAAAACCGTTGACCCTCCCCTCCCGAATGCTCCAAATTGTGTGGGCTAGCCGGGTAGCCACTAAATCTAGCGGATTGAACTAGGGCTCCCGGCGCGCACGAACGGCACAACAAGCAATGATCGGCACGGGCAGAACGCTCGATGCGCGGGCCCGGCGTGGCCCCGCAGCAGACCGGATTGCGCGAACGATGCCGTCGAAAAAGGGCGCGACAGGCGCCAGAGGGACTGGTCCGCAACCCGGGCCGAACGTGAAGAACCGAAGATCAGAGGCAGCGATAATGAAGATCGAAAGAAAATTCACCAAGGCAGGGCAGGACGCATACGCCGATCTGGACTTCGTGTCGGCGACATCCGAGATTCGCAATCCCGACGGCACCATCGTGTTCCGGCTGGAGAACATCGAGATTCCGACCGGCTGGAGCCAGGTCGCCAGCGACGTGATCGCTCAGAAATATTTCCGCAAGGCCGGCGTGCCCGCGCGCCTGAAGAAAGTGCGCGAAAAGGACGTGCCGGAGTTCCTGTGGCGCTCGGTCCCTGACGGCGACGGTGTGGAAACCACCGGCGAAACCTCGTCCAAGCAGGTGCTCGACCGGCTGGCCGGGGCTTGGGCCTATTGGGGCTGGAAGGGCGGCTATTTCACCACCGAAGAAGATGCCCGCACCTATTACGACGAGATGCGCTACATGCTGGCCACCCAGCGCGCCGCGCCGAACTCTCCGCAGTGGTTCAACACCGGGCTGCACTGGGCCTATGGCATCGACGGGCCGGCGCAGGGCCACTACTACGTCGATTTCAAGACCGGCAAGTTGACCAAGTCGAAATCCAGCTACGAGCATCCGCAGCCGCACGCCTGCTTCATCCAGTCGGTCGGTGATGACCTGGTGAATGAGGGCGGCATCATGGATCTCTGGGTGCGCGATGCGCGACTGTTCAAATACGGCTCGGGCACCGGCACCAATTTCAGCCGTCTGCGTGCCGAGGGCGAGGCGCTCTCGGGCGGCGGCAAATCCTCGGGGCTGATGGGCTTTCTCAAGATCGGCGACCGGGCGGCCGGCGCGATCAAGTCGGGCGGCACCACCCGGCGCGCGGCCAAGATGGTGATCGTCGATGCCGACCACCCCGATATCGAGCAGTTCATCGACTGGAAGGTGCTGGAAGAGCAGAAGGTCGCCAGCATCGTCGCCGGCTCCAAGATGCACGAGCAAAAGCTCAACGGCATCTTCGCCGCGATCAAATCCTGGGACGGACGCATCGAGGACGCCTGCGACCCCAAGACCAACGAGGGGCTCAAGGCGGCGATCCGCGACGCCAAAAAATCGGCGATCCCGGAAACCTACGTCAAGCGGGTTCTGGATTACGCCAGGCAGGGCTATACCAGCATCGAGTTCCCGACCTATGACACCGATTGGGATTCCGAGGCCTACAATACTGTCTCCGGCCAGAACTCCAACAACTCGATCCGCGTCACCGATGCCTTTCTCAAGGCGGTGCGCGAGGATGGAAAGTGGGAGCTGATCAACCGCACAAACGGCGAAGTGTCCAAAACCGTCAGCGCCCGCGAGCTGTGGGAAAAGATCGGTCATGCCGCCTGGGCCTGCGCCGATCCGGGCATCCAGTTCCACGACACCGTGAACGCCTGGCATACCTGCCCGGCGGACGGCCCGATCCGCGGCTCCAACCCGTGCTCGGAGTATATGTTCCTCGACGATACCGCCTGCAACCTGGCCTCGATGAACTTGCTGACCTTCTTCAAGGACGGCGAATTCCAGGCCGAGGATTACATCCACGCCACCCGGCTGTGGACGCTGACGCTGGAAATCTCGGTGACGATGGCGCAGTTCCCGTCCAAGGAAATCGCGCAGCTTTCCTATGATTTCCGCACCCTGGGGCTGGGATACGCCAACATCGGCGGTCTGCTGATGAACATGGGGCTGGGCTATGACAGCGACGAGGGCCGCGCCATGGCCGGCGCCCTGACCGCGATCATGACCGGCACCGCCTATGCCACCAGCGCCGAGATTGCGGGCGAGCTGGGCGCCTTTGACGGCTATGCCCGCAACGCCGAGCACATGCTTCGGGTGATCCGCAACCACCGCAACGCGGCGCAGGGCAACGGCCACGGCTACGAGGGGCTCGCGGTCAAGCCGGTGCCGCTCGATCATGCCAACTGCCCCGATGCCCGCCTGGTCGGGATGGCGATGGCGGCCTGGGACGATGCGCTGCACCTGGGCGAAAAGCACGGCTATCGCAACGCGCAGGTCTCGGTCATCGCGCCGACCGGCACCATCGGCCTGGTGATGGACTGCGACACCACCGGGATCGAGCCCGATTTCGCCCTGGTGAAGTTCAAGAAGCTGGCGGGCGGCGGATATTTCAAGATCATCAACCGCTCGGTTCCCGCCGCGCTGGAGAACCTCGGCTATTCCTCGGCCCAGATCGAGGTGATCGTCGCCTATGCCGTCGGTCACGGCTCGATCGGCAACGCCCCGGCGATCAATGCCATCACCCTGGCGGGCCACGGCTTTGGCGAGAACGAGCTGGCCAAGGTCGAGGCGGCGCTGGAAAGCGCCTTTGACATCCGCTTCGTCTTCAACCAGTGGACCCTGGGCGAGGCGTTCTGCAAAAACGTGCTGGGCATCCCGGCGGAAAAGCTGAACGACCCCACCTTCGATCTGCTGCGGCACCTGGGCTATTCCCGCGCCGACATCGAGGCCGCCAACGACCACGTCTGCGGGACGATGACGCTGGAGGGCGCGCCCTACCTGAAGGAAGAGCATTACAGCATATTCGATTGCGCCAACCCCTGCGGCAAGAAGGGCAAACGCTTCCTCGGCGTCAACAGCCACATCACCATGATGGCGGCGGCGCAAAGCTTCATCTCGGGCGCGATCTCCAAGACCATCAACATGCCCAACGATGCCAGCATCGAGGATTGCCAGAGGGCCTATGAACTCAGCTGGTCGCTGGGGGTGAAGGCCAACGCGCTTTACCGCGACGGCTCCAAGCTGAGCCAGCCTCTGGCCTCGGCCCTGGTCGAGGACGACGAGGAGGCCGAGGAAATCCTCGCCTCCGGGTCGGCCCAGGAAAAGGCCGCGACGCTGGCCCAGAAGGTGATCGAAAAGGTGGTGATCAAGGAGATCGCCCGCGGCCGGCAGAAAATGCCGTCGCGCCGCAAGGGCTATACCCAGAAATCCATCGTCGGCGGCCACAAGGTTTACCTGCGCACCGGCGAATATGAGGACGGCAACCTCGGCGAGATCTTCATCGACATGCACAAGGAAGGCGCCGGCTTCCGCGCGATGATGAACAACTTCGCCATCGCGGTGTCGGTCGGGCTGCAATACGGCGTGCCGCTGGAGGAATTCGTCGATGCCTTCACCTTCACCAAATTCGAACCGGCGGGCATGGTGCAGGGCAACGACAGCATCAAGAACGCGACCTCGATCCTCGATTACATCTTCCGCGAACTGGCGGTCTCCTACCTCGACCGCACCGATCTGGCCCATATCAAGCCAGAGGGCACCAGCTTTGACGATCTGGGTCACGGCGAGGCCGAGGGCGTCTCGAACATCTCGGAGATGAGCGAAACCGCCGCCTCGCGCTCGCTTGAGGTGCTGAAACAGATCAGCTCCACCGGCTATCTGCGCAAGCGCCTGCCGCAGGAACTGATCGTGCTGAACGGCGGCCAGAGCCTCGGCGCCACCGCGCTGAGCCAGGCCGGCGATGCCCAGGCGGCGCTGCAAACGCTGGTGCCCGAGACCGCATCGGCCGGTGCCCGCGCCGCTGCCAGTACCGCGATGAGCAGCGGCACGGTGTCGATGGACGCCCGCACCAAGGCAAGGATGCAGGGCTTTGAGGGCGAGGCCTGCGGCGAATGCGGCAACTACACGCTGGTGCGCAATGGCACCTGCATGAAATGCAACACCTGCGGCGGAACGTCGGGGTGTAGCTGAACCGACAGCGCCGGCAACGGCGCTCAGGGGCAGAGGTGGCCTTCGGGTCCGGCCCCGACGAATTTGGGGGCAGGGCGGCAACGCTCGCCCAGACGACAAAGGTGCGGGACTCCGCGGAAACCCTTGGTTTCCACTCTGTCCCGCCCGGCGGAAAATCCCTGATTTTCCGCGCGTACAGGGTGGGGCAGGGTATCGTCCTTCCCACTCTCTTCCGGGGCGGGTGCGCTCGCCCCTGACGACGTCCTGGCCGCAGGCAAAAAACACTTTGGGCGGTCAACGAGATGAGCCTGGACGGCGAAACTGAGGGGGGCGCAAGCCCCCTCTTTTTTTGGTGATTTCGGGAAATCGTTTCAGATCAGTCTTTAAGCCGCCATTCTTCCCAGACAAAGGGATAGGACCACGCCGGCGCGTGTGTCTCGGCAAGGCGGGCCGCCACGGCGGCGCGCGCCGGTTCGTCAGCGGGGCGGAACAGGTGGAACTGCACCATCAGCCGCGCGATCCGCCCGATCAGCCCGGTCTCGATCAGTGCCGGCAACAACTCGTATTCGCCGCCCTCGATGTTCATCTTGGCCAGTTGCACCCGGTCGATCCCCTGCGCCTCGAAAAACTCCCGCGCCGCAAAGACGGGGGCGGAAAAGCTGTGGTCATGATCGGCCACCGCGGAGGAGGCATCGCCCGCGTCCGACAGCGACAGCGTCCCGGCGGCGCGCCCCAGCGCCCCCTCGTGCACGGTGACATTGGGACGGTCGCAGTACTTGTCGCGCAGCGCGGCGGCATAGCCGGGGTGCGGCTCGAACACATGCACGCGGGCCTCGGGCTGCGCGGCCAGGACCGCATCGGTCCAGGTGCCCTCGAAGCCGCCGAAATCGATCACCACCGATCCCGGGTCGAGATCGAAGAAATCGGTCAGCCGCGGCAGCGCCTTGTCCTTGCGGAACTTGTGAAACGAGTCGAAGGCCACCCCTTTCCACGGGTTGCGCCGACGATCCAGCCAGCGTTTCAGCGATGCCATTGCGGTCTCTCCATCCTGGATTGCATCATAGGGGCCGGGCCGGAGCCGGACAAGCGCGGCTCAGACCGCCGGCTCGCGCGCGCGTTCGGCGGCAAAGGCGCAAAGCCGCTCCAGTGCTGCGGCGAACTCCGCGTCGGCGATGGTCATCGCCACCCGGATATGGCCCGAGGCGGCGGCACCGAAGCTGCCGCCGGGCATCACCGCGATGCGCTGCGCGTCCAGCAGGGCCGCGGCGAAGTCGTGGCCGTCCATCCCCGTCGCGCTGACATCCAGCATCAGGTACATCGCCCCCTGCGGCGGCAGCAGCCGCAGGACGTTCTGTCGCGACAGGATCTCCTGCGCCAGTGCGCGGCGGCGGCGGAACGGCGCGGCGATGGCCTGCTCCATCTCTTCGCCCTGCTCGAGCGCGAAAAGTGCCGCGTCCTGCACGAAGCCCGGTACGCCGTAAGTGGTGTGGGTGGCGAGGTTGACCAGATGGGTGATCGCCGCCTCCGGTCCCACGATCCAGCCGCAGCGCGAACCGGTCATGGCATGCGATTTCGACATCGAGCCGATCACCAGCGTGCGGTCCGCCATCCCCGGCAGGGCGCGCGGCGACAGGTGCGCGCCGTCCCAGACTTGCGTCTCATAAACCTCGTCGGAGATCAGCCAGAGATCGCGGTCGCGGCAGACCTGCGCGATGCCCTCCAGCGTGTCGCGGCCATAGACCGCGCCGGTGGGGTTGTTGGGGGTGTTAATCAGCAGCGATTTCGCCCCGTCGGCCCGTGCCGCGATATCCTGCGGGCGCGGCAGGAACCCGTCCTCGGGCCGGGTGCGCACCGGGACCGGGCGCGCGCCGACGCCGCGGATGGTGCCGGGATAGGTGACGTAATAGGGGTCGATGAACAGCGCCGCGTCGCCGGGATCGCAGGTGGCGCTATGCGCGGCGAACAACCCGGCCTGCCCGCCGGGGGTGATCAGCACGTTGCCGCGCCCGGTCGGCACCCCGCTGCGTGCCTGCACCCGTTCCGCGACCCGGTCGCGCAGGGCGGCGACGCCGGGCACCTCGGCATAGCCTGTATGGCCGCCGCGCGCGCTGGCGTCCATCGCCGCGAGGATCGCGGGATCGGTGCGGATGTCATGCTCGCCGATGGTCAGCTCGGTCACCGCCTCGCCCGCCGCGATCATGGCGCGGGCGCGATAGAACACGTCCCACCCGTCCGATCCGCCGCCGGTCAGATGGGTGATGCGATGGGACAGCTGCATGGGATACCTCCGCCGGGAAAAACCGCCGCCAAGGGGACAGAGCGCGCCGGGAATGTCAATCGGCCGCGCCCGGCGCGTCCTTTTGACCTTCCCCCGGGGGGCGTGCCCGTGTTAATCCAGCGTCATGAGCCGGATGCCCTGCATCATTATTACCTGCTGCATTCCCTGCTGATCGCACCAGCGGGCCGGTATCTGTCGTTTCCATCTCCGAGACAAGTTGCTAAGCCCGCGCCACGCGCCGCGCCGTCGAGGAGTACGTCATGACGACGATCAAACTGCACAACACCCGCACCCGCCGTAAAGAGGTGTTCACCCCCATCGACCCGGACAATGTGCGGATGTATGTTTGCGGGCCGACGGTTTATGACCGGGCGCACCTGGGCAACGCGCGCCCCGTCGTGGTGTTCGATGTCTTGTACAGATTGCTGCGCGAAACCTACGGTGCCGATCACGTCACCTATGTGCGCAACTTCACCGACGTGGACGACAAGATCATCAGGCGCGCCGACGAAAGCGGCCGGCCGATCGACCAAATCACCGCCGAGACCACGCAATGGTTTCTTGACGACATGGGTGCGCTTGGCGCGCTGGAACCCGACGCCATGCCGCGCGCGACCCAGTTCATCCCGCAGATGGTGGCGATGATCGAGAATCTGATCGCGGGCGGTCACGCCTATGCGGCCGAGGGGCATGTGCTGTTCGCGGTGGAAAGCTACAAGGCATACGGCAAGCTCTCGGGCCGCACGGTGGATGACATGATCGCCGGCGCGCGGGTCGAGGTCGCGCCCTACAAGCGCAACCCGATGGATTTCGTGCTGTGGAAACCCTCGAGCGACGACCAGCCCGGCTGGGACAGCCCCTGGGGGCGCGGGCGGCCCGGCTGGCATATCGAATGCTCGGCGATGAGCTATGAACTGCTGGGCGAGAGCTTTGACATTCACGGCGGCGGCAACGACCTGATGTTCCCGCACCACGAGAACGAGATCGCGCAAAGTTGCTGCGCCCACCCCAAGGGGGAGTTCGCCCGCTATTGGCTGCACAACGAGATGCTGCAGGTCGAGGGCAAGAAGATGTCCAAAAGCCTCGGCAATTTCTTCACCGTGCGGGATCTGCTGGACAAGGGCGTGCCGGGCGAGGTGATCCGCTTCGTGTTTCTCTCGACGCATTATCGCAAGCCGATGGATTGGACGGAGAAGAAGGCGGAGGAGGCGCGATACCACCTAGGAAGATGGTATGCCGCAACCGAGGGGGTAGAAGCAGATGAAAGCGCGTTGGATTATTTAGTCGCTCCGCTGTGCGATGATCTAAACACCGCAGGTTTCATTTCCAGAATGCACGAATTGGCGCGAGCCGATTCTTTTGGAGCACTAAAGGCTGGAATGAACTTTATCGGCTTCTCAGGCGGGGCAAAGCGAGATTGGTGGCGAGTACCGTCCCATGCGTATGCGTCCGAGGGTGGACACCTTCATGAACTTCAACCGTTTCTCAAGGAATGGGAAAAGTTGCGTTTGCGCAAGGACTTCGCTGCGGCCGACGCGCTTCGGAACAAGATGCTGGAAATCGGTGTCAAGTTCACGGTGACAACGCTTGGTCCGCAAGCTGAAGTCACCGCAAACTTCGACCCCACCAAGCTGGAGGGCCTCGAATGACACCGCATCAACCCGTTTCGCCCGGCCGCAGGCCGGGCCGCGCCCGACCCACCCCCCGGGAGGGCGCACTCTTGGATGTTTCGCGCCGAACGGATGTGGTGTGTGCGACGGCGTTCTACGCTGAAGGCCACGTGGATGCGCCCACCCAGGGTCGGGCGCGGCCCTTCGCGCCTCAATCATCCGACCCTCGGGGCTCCGCCCGTTCGGCCCTGAACCGGTCCACCGGACCGTTTCCAAGACGGGCCTCACCCCAGGGTCGGGCGCGGCCCTTCGCACTTGCCGTCGAAAGGAGGGGCCAATGACCGACCGCCTCTACATCTATGACACCACCCTGCGCGACGGGCAGCAAACCCAAGGCGTGCAATTCTCCACCCCCGAGAAGATCCGCATCGCGCAGGCGCTCGATACCCTTGGCGTCGATTACATCGAGGGCGGCTGGCCCGGCGCCAACCCCACCGACAGCGCGTTCTTCGACGAGGCCCCGACGACAAAGGCCCGGCTGACCGCCTTTGGCATGACCAAGCGTGCCGGGCGCTCGGCGGAAAACGACGACGTGCTGGCGGCGGTGATGAACGCGGGCACCGGCTCGGTCTGTCTTGTCGGAAAGACCCATGATTTCCATGTGGAGACCGCGCTCGGCATCACGCTGGAGGAGAACCTCGAGAATATCGGCGCCTCCATCGCCCATATCGTGGCGCAGGGGCGCGAAGCGCTGTTCGATGCCGAGCATTTCTTTGACGGCTACAAGGCCAACCCGGGATATGCGCTGCAATGCCTGCAGGCGGCACAGACGGGCGGCGCGCGCTGGATCGTGCTCTGCGATACCAACGGCGGCACCCTGCCGGAGGAAATCGCCCGCATCGTCAAGGATGTGATCGCCGAGGGCATCCCCGGCGATACCCTGGGCATCCACACCCATAACGACACCGAGAACGCGGTCGCCGGCACGCTGGCCGCCGTCGACGCCGGGGTGCGGCAGTTGCAAGGCACGCTGAACGGGCTGGGCGAACGCTGTGGCAATGCCAACCTGACCTCGCTGATCCCGACACTCCTGCTCAAGGAGCCCTACGCCAGCGCCTATGAGACCGGCATCAGCCTTGAGGCGCTCAGGGATCTGACCCGCACCAGCCGGATGCTGGACGACATCCTCAACCGGGTGCCGATGAAACAGGCGCCCTATGTCGGCGCCTCGGCCTTTGCCCACAAGGCCGGGCTGCACGCCAGCGCCATCCTCAAGGATCCGGCGACCTATGAGCATATCCTGCCCGATCTGGTCGGCAATGCCCGCATCATCCCGATGTCGAACCAGGCCGGGCAATCCAATCTGCGCCGCCGTCTGGCCGAGGCCGGGCTGGAGGTGGCGCCGCGTGACCCCGCCCTTGGCCGCATCCTCGACCGGATCAAGGCGCGCGAGGACGAAGGCTATGCCTATGACACCGCGCAGGCGAGTTTCGAGCTGCTGGCGCGCGACGAACTGGGCAAACTGCCCGCGTTCTTCGAGGTCAAGCGCTACAAGGTGACGGTGGAGCGGCGCAAGAACAAGTATGACCGCATGGTCAGCCTCTCCGAGGCCGTGGTGGTGGTCAAGGTCGATGGCGAGAAGAAGCTTTCGGTCAGCGAGTCGCTGGACGAGACCGGATCGGATCGCGGCCCGGTCAACGCGCTGTCCAAGGCGCTGGCCAAGGATCTGGGCCGCTATTCGGAGATCATCGAAGACATGCGGCTGGTCGATTTCAAGGTGCGCATCACGCAAGGTGGGACCGAGGCGGTGACCCGCGTCATCATCGATAGCGCCGACGGGCAGGGGCGGCGCTGGTCCACCGTGGGGGTCAGCCCGAACATCGTCGACGCCAGTTTCGAGGCGCTGCTGGACGCGATCCGCTGGAAGCTGATCCGCGACGCCGCCCCGGCTGCGGGGGGCGCATGATTCCCGGCCTCGCCCGGACGCTGCTGCGCATCGCGCTGATCGGCGCGGCGGTCTTTCTGGCGATCGCGGGCGGGCTGATCCTGTCGCAGCGGCCGGGGCAGCCGTTCGTGGGCGGCGGGCTGACCTTTCCGGAACGCGGCGGGCCAATCGCCGCGCCCGCGCCGCAAAGCTACACCGCCCGCGACGGCGTCGAACTGATCTATCGCCTGTTTCCCGGCCCCGACGGCGCGCCGCTGGTGGTGCTGATCCATGGCTCCGGTGCCCATGGGCTCTACTACGCCGGGCTGGCCGAGGCGCTCTCGGAACATGCCACCGTGCTGCTGCCGGATCTGCGCGGTCACGGGGCCAGCCGCGCCAAGGCCCCCGACGTGACCCATATCGGCCAGCTGGAAGAGGATATCGCCGATCTCGCCCGTGCGCATCTGGAGCCGGGTCAGACGTTCGTTCTTGCCGGTCATTCCTCGGGCGGCGGGCTGGCGATTCGCTATGCCGGCGGGGCGCAAACCCCGCGCCCGGACGGCGCCATGCTTCTTTCCCCCTTCCTGAAATACGACGCGCCGGTAATGCGCGAGAATTCAGGCGGTTGGGCGCGTCCCCTGACCCGGAGGATCATTGGGCTGTCGATGCTCAACGCGGTGGGGATCCGGGCGCTGAACGGGCTGACTGCGATCGAGTTCAACGTGCCGGAACGCCTGCGCGGCGAGATGACCGACGCCTACAGCTACCGGCTCAATGCCTCCTACGCGCCGAGATCGGATTACCTGAAGGATATCAGCGTCTTGCCGCCGTTTCTTCTGGTCTCGGGTGATGCCGACGAGGCGTTTCGCGCCGACCGGTTCCAGGCGACGATGGCCCCGGCGAACCCCGGCGGATCCTACCACCTGATCCCGGGGGTGAGCCACCTGGGGGTGATCGGTGCCGCCATCACCTCGCGCCTGATGGGAGAGTACCTTGACCATCTCGACTGACGATCTGGCGGCCTGCGCCGGACTGGTGCAGCGCGGCGACCCCGACCGGTTCCTCGCCACAATGGCCGCGCCCCCTTCGGCGCGCCGGGCGCTGTTTCCGCTCTTGGCGATGAACGTCGAGGTCGCCCGCGCCCCCTGGGTCACGCAGGAGCCGATGATCGCCGAGATGCGGCTGCAATGGTGGCGCGATGCGCTGGAAGAGATCGCCACCGGCGGCACGGTGCGCCGCCACGAGGTGGTGACACCGCTGAGCGCGGTCATGACGCCGGATCTGGCCGCCGAGATGGATGAGCATGTCGCGGTCAGGCGTTGGGATATCTACCGCGACCCGTTCGAGGATGCCGCCCATTTCGACCGCTACATCGACCAGAGCGCGGGCAGCCTGCTCTGGGCTGCGGCGCGCATGCTGGGCGCGGCGGAGGAGCGGGCGGTGCGCGATTTCGGCTTTGCCACCGGGTTGGCCAACTGGTTGCGCGCGGTACCCGAGCTTGAGGCGCGCGGCCGCATTCCCCTGCTCGACGGACGGCCCGGGGCGGTGCGCGAACTGGCCGAACGCGGCCTCGATCACCTGTCACGTGCAAGGGCGGCGCGCGGCGCGGTCTCGCGTGAGGCGCGCCCTGCGCTGCTGGCCGGTTGGCAAACGGGGGTTATCCTGCGGCAGGCTTGGAAGAAGCCGGCGCGGGTGGCGCAGGGCACTCTGGGCCAGAGCGAGGCGCGCAAGCGGTTGACGCTGATGGCGCGCGCCGCCTCGGGGCGCTGGTAGGGTCAGATATCGCGCTGGCGGCCCTGTTCGGGCTGGAACATCAGCCACAGCAACGCGCCGCCGGCCAGCATCAGGAACGGGCCCATCGCCATGTTCACGGCGGTCCAGCCCTCTTGCGCTGTGCCACCGGAACAGTTCATCAGCCCGCCCGAGGCCAGCGAGGCCATGGTGACTCCGCCGAACACCAGAAGGTCGTTCAGCCCCTGCATCCGGCCGCGTTCATGCCGCTCATGCGCGCCGGCCAGCATGGTGGTGGCGCCGATGAAGCCGAAGTTCCAGCCGACGCCCAGCAGCACCAGTGCGACGAAGAAGTTTTCCAGCTCTACCCCGTTCAGGGCCACGGCCCCGGCCCCGGCCAGGATGGCCAGCCCCGCCGCCATGATCTTTTCCACCCCGAAACGGGCGATCAGATGGCCGGTGAAGAAGGAGGGCACATACATCGCCAGCACGTGGCTGGTGACCACGTCGGCGGCGCTGTTCTGTTCGAACCCGCAGCCGACCACCGCCAGCGGCGTCGAGGTCATCACCAGGTTCATCAGCGCGTAGGAGACCATTGCGCAGATCACCGCGACCATGATGCGCGGGGTGGTAATCAGCTCCCAGCGCGTGCGGCCGCGCGGCGCATCCGCCGCGGGTGGCCTCGGCTTGGGGATGTTGAGCAGCAGGAACAGCAGCGAGCCGATCAGGTTCACCCCGATCACCGCAAGATAGGTGCCGAGAAACGGAATAACCATCGACTGTGCGGTCACCTTGACCAGCTGCGGGCCGATGATCGCCGACAGCAACCCACCCGCCATCACATAGGAGATCGCCTTGGGCCGGAACGCGTCCGACGCGGTATCGGCGGCGGCAAACCGGTAAAAACCGTGTGCGCTCATGTAGATGCCGGTGATCAGGCTGCCCAGCAGGAACACCGGGAACGATGCGAGGTACAGGCCATAGGCCCCGATCGCCCCACCGGTGGCCCCGGCGCCGGCGCCCAGCATGAAGCCCGCGCGGCGGCCCCATTTCTGCATGATCGCCGAGACCGGCGTCGCCGCCATCATCGAACCCAGCACGATCAGTGAGATCGGCAGCGTCGCCAGGCAGGCGTTGCTGGCCAGCGATTGCCCTGCCAGCCCGCCCACGGTGAAGATCATTGGCATCTGCGCGCCCAGCAGTGCTTGGGCGGCGACCAGGACGGCCACGTTGCGTTTGGCCTTGTTGTCGTCGATATCATGCATGACGATTTCGTATCCGTGAATGTGAACGGGTACAAGATGGCTTGCTTGTATCGATACAATTCCTATGGTTCGGGGCATGAGCATCGGACGGATCATCGAAGCCCCCGGCTGCGTCGCCGAGGGCGCGGCGTGGCTCGCCACGCGCGATCCGCGGCTGGCCGCGGCGCTGGCGCAGACCGGCCCGCTGCCGCTGCGCCTGCGCCCCGACGGGTTTGCACAGCTTCTGTCGGCCATCGTCAGCCAGCAGGTCAGTGTTGCCTCGGCCAATGCGATCTGGGGCCGGATGCGGGCCGCCCGCCTGACCGGCCCGCGCAAGATCCAGTGGGCCAGCGATGACGATCTGCGCGCCGTCGGGCTCAGCCGGCAAAAGATCCGCTATGCCCGCGCCCTGGCCGAGGCGCGGATCGACTATGCCGCGCTGCGCACCGCCCCCAACGACGCGGTGATCGCGACCCTGACGCAGGTGCCGGGCATCGGTGTCTGGACGGCGGAAATCTACGCGATGTTCAGCCTTGGCCGCGCCGATGTCTTTGCCCCCGGCGATCTGGCCTTGCAGGAATCGGTGCGCCTGCTGTTCGATCTGCCCGAACGCCCGCACGAAAAGGCGCTGCGGCAGATGGCCGAGGGTTGGGCGCCCTGGCGCTCGGTTGCGGCGCGGCTTTTGTGGGCCTATTACCGCGTGGCCAAGGACAGGGAAGGGATCCGATGACACGAGTATTGAACGCCGGCCGCAAGGGGCCGCTTTCGGGGCAGACGCGCTCGATCGTGGTGTTTCTGCATGGCTACGGTGCCAATGGCGCCGACCTGCTGGGGCTGGCCGATCCGCTGGGCGAGCATCTGCCCGACACGCTGTTCGTTGCCCCCGACGCGCCGGAGAATTGCGCCGGTGCCCCCTTTGGCTTTCAGTGGTTCCCGATCCCCTGGCTCGACGGCTCGTCCGAGGAAGAGGCCGAGCGCGGGATGCGCGCGGCGGTCGAGGACATCAACGCCTTTCTCGACGCGCTGATGGTCGACGAGGACGTGCTGCCGGAACAGGTGGTGCTGTTCGGGTTCTCGCAGGGCACGATGATGAGCCTGCATGTCGCCCCCCGGCGCGAGGATGCGGTTGCCGGTATCGTCGCCTTTTCCGGCCGCCTGCTGAACCCGGAGACCCTCAAGGACGAGGTGGTGAGCCGCATGCCCGTGCTGCTTGTCCATGGCGATCAGGACGACATGGTGCCGCCGCAATCCCTGCCGGAGACCGCCGAGGCGCTGCAGGAGGCCGGGTTCAAGGAGGTCTTCGCGCATGTGATGAAGGGCACCGGCCACGGCATCGCGCCCGACGGGCTGAGCGTGGCGCTGGCCTTCATGCGCGACAAGCTGGGGCTCTGAGCGATGCTGATCATCACAGGCACATTCGAGGTTGCCCCGGACCGGATCGAGGCCGCGCAGAGCGCCATGACCAAGATGATGCAGGCCACCCGCGCCGAGGCGGGCTGCCTGACCTATGATTTTTCCCAAGCGCTCGGGGCGCCGCAGCGGTTCCGCGTCTACGAGGAATGGGAGGAGGCCGCCGCGCTCGACGCCCACCGGCAGTCGGCGCATATGACCACCTACCGCGCGGCGATGGCGGAAAACGGCGTGCGGGACCGTGCCCTGTTCCTGATCCAGGCGGGGCTAAAGGTCCCGCTGGGCTGAGCGCGGGCCTCAGCCCTGCCACAGACGTGGTTCGGCGAACTCCACCGAGTTGCCCGCCGGGTCGCGGACATAGAGCGAGTGCGCGCCGTTCGGCCAGTCGAACTCCGCGTCGATCTCCAGCCCTGCCGCCAGCAGCCGGGCGCGCATTGCCGCGATCGCTTCGCGCGCCATGGCGAAACACATGTGCCCGGGCCCGCGCGCGCCGTGTGGCGGCACCGGCATCGTCGTCGCGCCGGTGTCGGTTTCGGTCTCCTCCGGGTTGAACAGCAGCAGCACGCCCGGCCCGACGCGAAAGAACACGTGGCGATTGCCCGCCCGCGTGATCCGCTCCAGCCCCAGCAGCCCGCCATAGAAGGCCTCGGCCGCATCGAGATCGGCGGCATAAAGCGCGGTTTCCAGCACGGCGCCGGGGGCCGGGGCGGGGGGAAGCGAAGAAAGCGGATAAAGATGATTCTGTGACATGGCAAAAGCCTATCAACGCCGCGCGCCCCTGTCAGGGGGCGGCAGCGCCTCCCAGGCGCCGGGCGCCAGCCCGTCCAGCGACCACGGCCCGATGCGCCAGCGGATCAGCCGCAGGGTGGGGTGGCCCACGGCGGCCGTCATCCGTCGCACCTGCCGGTTCCGGCCTTCGCGGATCGTCAGCTCGATCCAGCAATCGGGAACGCTCTTGCGCACCCGGATCGGCGGATTGCGCGGCCAGAGGCCCGGCGGCGTCTCGATCCGCCGCGCCTTGGCGGGCCGGGTGCGCCCGTCCTTCAGATCGACGCCCGCGCACAGCGCCGCCAGCGCCGCCTCATCGGGCTCCCCCTCGACCTGCACGAGGTAGGTCTTTTCCATCTTGTGCCGGGGATCGGTGATGCGCGCCTGCAGCCGCCCGTCATCGGTCAGCAGCATCAGCCCCTCGCTGTCGCGGTCCAGCCGCCCGGCGGGATAGACCCCGGGCAGGTCGATGAAATCCGACAGCGTGCGGCGCGGGCTGCCGTCGCTGCCCCGGTCGGTGAACTGGGGCAGCACGTCAAAGGGTTTGTTGAAGCGGATCAGATGCGCCATGCGCCGCCCCTAGCTCACCGCGCGGTGAAAGGGAACGGCCGCGCGCGCGCCCTTGTGGATAACTGTCATCCGCCTGTCATCCGGGCAACGTATCGATGTGGCGACATGTTGTGGTTATTCTGGGCTTGCCAGAGGTCAACCGCGATATATAGTCGGATTACGGCTGGGGCGGGACTCCCCGTCCTGGGGCGCGCAACGGGCAGCCAGGGCGAGGGCGGAGTCACGCGATGGACGGCGATTTCAGAACGGAATTTGTGCGCGAACCCGGCGCGTTGAAGCAGCACCCGGCGCTGGTGCTGAACGCGGACTACCGGCCGCTATCCTATTATCCGCTGTCGCTGTGGTCCTGGCAGGAGGCAATCAAGGCGGCCTGGCTCGACCGGGTGGACATCGTCGCCGAATACGACGAGTTCGTGCACAGTCCCAGTACCAGCATCAGGATGCCCAGCGTGGTGGTCCTGAAAGATTACGTCAAACCTCAAAAGCGCGTGGCCTTCACGCGCTTTAATTTATTCCTGCGCGACGAATTCCGCTGCCAGTACTGCGGCGCCAGGGGCGATCTGACCTTCGATCACGTGGTGCCGCGCGCCGCCGGTGGCGTGACCAGCTGGGAAAACGTGGTCGCGGCCTGTTCGCCCTGCAACCTGAAAAAGGGCTCCAAGTCGCTGCACCGCGCCGGCATGTCGCTGCGCCGCCCGCCGCGCCGGCCCGGCGCCGAGGAGCTGCGCAACACCGGGCGCAAGTTCCCGCCCAACCTGCTGCACGAAAGCTGGATGGACTTTCTTTACTGGGATGCGGAACTGGAGGCCTGATCGGGCGACCACTGGCCGCCCGACATCCGCTGGGCCTGGTCCCCGGAGTCACGCGACGGGCGCCGCGCGCTGGACCATGCCGAAGAGGTCGCGCGGATCGTCGGGATCGGCCAAAAGGTCGAGCGGATGGTAAAGGTCGGTGCCCGCCACCCGGTCGCGCACGAAGCGCAGGGCGCTGAAATCCTCGATGGCAAAGCCGACACTGTCGAACAGGGTGATCTGCTCGGCGCGCTTCCGGCCCGGCGTCCGGCCTGTGATCACCTCCCAGATCTCCGTCACCGGGAAATCTTTGGGCATCTGCTGGATCTCGCCCTCGATCCGGGTCTGGTCCGGGTATTCCACGAAGACACCGGCGCGGCTCAGGATGCCCGGCGCCAGCTCGGTTTTGCCGGGGCAGTCGCCGCCGATGGCGTTGATATGCACGCCGGGGCCGACCATGTTGTCGCTCAGGATCGTTGCGCATTGCTTGTCGGCGGTGCAGGTGGTCAGGATCTGCGCCCCCTCGATCGCCTCTTCGGCGCTGGCGCAGGCGGTCACGCGCAGCCCGTGTCCGGCCAGGTTGGCGGCGCATTTCGCCGTCGCCTGCGGATCGATGTCCCACAGCCGCACGCTGTCGATGCCGCAGATCGCCTTCATCGCAAGGCTCTGGAACTCCGACTGGGCGCCGTTGCCGATCATCGCCATGGTTCGGGCCCCCATGGGCGCCAGGTGTTTCGCCACCATGGCCGAGGTTGCGGCGGTGCGCAGCGCGGTCAGCAGCGTCATCTCGCTCAACAGCACCGGGTATCCGTTTCCGACATCCGCCAAAAGTCCAAAGGCGGTCACGGTTTGCAGCCCCTCCTTCATGTTCTTGGGGTGGCCGTTGACGTATTTGAACCCGTAAACCTCGCCGTCCGAGGTGGGCATCAGCTCGATCACCCCCTCGGCCGAATGGCTGGCCACGCGCGGGGTCTTGTCGAACAGCTCCCAGCGGCGGAAATCGGCCTCGATATTCTCGGCCAGCCCGCGCAGCATCGGTGCCAACCCGATGCGATGCACCAGTTTCATCATGTGGTCGACGGAGACGAAAGGCACCAGCGCCTTGTCGGAGGGTTCGGTCGTATGTGTCATGCAAAGGCCCTTGTCGGTCGGTCGAATACCCGGCGCCCCAGCACCGAGGCGGCGAGGTCCACCAGAAGCTGCGCGGTGCGGCCGCGCTCGTCGAGAAACGGGTTGAGTTCCACCAGGTCGAGCGAGCTCATCAGCCCGCTGTCGCAGATCATCTCCATCACCAGATGCCCCTCGCGCAGGGTGGCGCCGCCCGGCACTGTGGTGCCCACGGCGGGGGCGAAGGTGGGGTCGAGGAAATCCACGTCGAGCGAAACATGCAGAAACCCGTTCGCGGCGCGGACCCGGTCGAGAAACTCCCCCAGCGGGCGGGCGATGCCGCGCTCGTCGATCTCGCGCATGTCGTGTCGCTGGATCGCCGTTCCCTCCAGCGCCGCGCGTTCCGCCGCATCGACCGAGCGCAGCCCGAGCAGGCAGATGTTTTCCTGCGGCACCGGGTTGGCGACCGGCGGAAACCCGTCGAACCCGTCGCGCCCGGTCACATAGCCCAGCGGCGTGCCGTGCAGGTTGCCGGAGTCGGTGGTCTGGGGCGTGTGATAGTCGCTATGCGCATCCAGCCAGAGCACGAATTGTGGTCGCCCGGTGCGCGCCGCATGGTTGGCCACGCCCGCGACCGAACCCAGCGACAGCGCGTGATCGCCGCCGAGGAAGATCGGCAACCCGCGCCCCATCGCCGCCTCGGCCGCCGCGATCAGCCGCGCGGCCCAGCCGGCGGTTTCCCTCGGTCTGAACAGGCGGTTGTCGTCAGTGTCGGGATTGTACGTTTCGGGGCTCAGATTCCCCAGATCCTCGACCCGGTGGCCAAGATCGCGCAAGGCCTGACCCAGCCCGGCGGTGCGCAGGGCATCGGGGCCCATCAGGCAACCGGCGCGGCGCTTGCCGCTGTCGACCGGCGCGCCGATCAGAATGCAGTCCGTTTGGTCCATCATCGCTCCGCCATTGTGTCGCATAAGGGAATGCCGCCGAAATGCGTTGAGGTGAACGGGCTAAAATGGTCAAATCGGCTCGTGTATGTACGAAACGGGTGGTGAAATGGACAAAACGGACGAACGCCTGATCGCTGCCCTGCGCCATGACGCGCGCGCCTCGCTCTCGGACCTGGCGTTGCAGCTGGGGATGTCGCGCACCACGGTGCGCACCCGGATCGAGCGGCTGCAGCGGCGCGGCGATATCCTGGGCTTTACCGTGGTGCTGAAGGCCGATGCGCTGCGCGACCCGGTGCGCGGGTTGATGATGATCGGGATCGAGGGCAGGGGGGCCGCACGGATCACCCGGCAGTTGCACGGGCTGCCCGAGGTGCGGGCGATCCACTCCACCAACGGGCGCTGGGATCTGATCGTGGAACTGGGCACCGAGACGCTGGAGGCGCTGGATCAGGCCTTGGCGCGCATCCGCATGCTGGACGGGGTCAGCACCAGTGAAACCAGCCTGCTGCTCTCGACCCGGAAGTCGGCCTAGCGGGTGGCCCGGGCGGCGGCCAGCCAGACCAGCGCCAGCCCCAGCGCCGCGATGGCGTTCCAGCTGGCCATCGACAGCCCCAGAAGTTCCCACGGCACCTCGTCGCAGCGCACCAGCGGGGCGGACATGATCTGCTCCATCAGTTGGTCCGGTGTCAGCCCGCCAACCGGGGCGGAGGTGCAGGTGCTCGGGCCCTGCCACCAGCCGCGCTCGACCCCGGTGTGGTAGAGGCCGAACCCGGAGGTGGTCAGGGCCGCGACAGCGCCGAGTAGCGGCAGCGCGCGTCCACGCAGGGTCAGCGCGGCACCGCCGAGGACCACGGCGGCCAGATGCGGCCAGCGCTGCCAGATGCACAGGTCGCAAGGGGGCAGCCCGCCCAGGTATTGAAATCCCAGCGCGCCAAGCAACAGCGCGGCGGAGCCGCCGGCGGCGGCGAGGATCAGGAGTTTGCGGGTCATAGGTATTTCACCAAAAGGAAACCGCCGATCAGCAGCACGACGAAGACGGAAAAGAGGAGGTTGAGCCGCGATTCGATGAAGGTGCGGATCGGCGCGCCAAAGGTGCGCAGCAGCCCGGCCAGAACGAAGAACCGCAGCGCGCGGGCAAGGATCGATGTCGCCACGAAGGTCAGGATCGGCATCCCGGTCCAGCCCGACATGATGGTGATCACCTTGTAGGGAAACGGCGTGACCCCGGCGGCCAGCACCGCCCAGAAGCCGAAATCGTTGAACCGTGCGTTGAACTGTTCCATCGCGTCGCCCTTGCCCATTGTCGCCAGGATCGGCTGGCCGATCCCCTCGTAGGCGAATGCGCCGATGGCATAGCCCAGCAGCCCGCCCAGCACCGAGGCGACGAGCGCGACGCCCGCGATCGCCCAGGCGCGGTTGGGTCGGGCCAGGATCATCGGGATCATCAGCACGTCCGGCGGGATCGGGAAGACCGAGCTTTCGACAAAGGCCACCAGCGCCAGCGCCCACATCGCCCTTGGATGGTCGGCCAGGGCAAGCGTGCGGTCGTAAAGGCGGTTCAACATGGCTGGCCGGTCCCCGGGCTCAAGGTCTCTGACCCATCGCCAAACCATGCGCCGCCGCCGCGGTCAACCTTGGCGGCATCCCACCGGGGGACAGGGTGCGTTTTTCGCTCTGGACCTCGCCCCGCGCCTTGGGGTATCCCGGAGCGCGGCCCAAGTGGCGGAATGGTAGACGCAGGGGATTCAAAATCCCCCGCTGGTAACAGCGTGCGAGTTCGAGTCTCGCCTTGGGCACCAAATGATTTCAAGGGGTTAACCGGCCGAAAGTTGTGTGGCTCCTTGGCCGAGATCGTGCGACTCTCACACGCCACTCACATAGACCTGTTTTGTTTTTGTTCTGTTCTTCGGTTAGCAGGGCATAGCGTGTGCCAAGAGACAGCTTGTCGGGGAGGGCGGAGAGCGGTCGTTTGCTGCGATCGCGAGCCAGCTAGGCGGCCAAAATGGTAGCTGACATTCGATGTCGCCGCAGGTTGTCATAGGCCAACTTACGGCAACGGCTCCAAACGAACGCTCCTTACGTCAGATTGAAGCTACAACTTTCGGCATTTAGCGACTAACTTCAAGCTGAGGACTGAAAGAACCTTAGAAGCAAGATCAGAGCGGTAGTTTTAGACATGGCAAATATTAGCGCATTCGTTGGGCACAGCTTCCTGCCAGAGGATGAAGCCGTAGTAAGAAAATTCACAGATTTCTTTGACGAGCTTTCAAGGAGCCACGAATTCGACTGGGTTCACGCTACTGAGCCGAGACCCGACGACGTGGCCTTTAAGGTGCTCGATCTCATAGATGGTCGGAACTTGTTTATTGGAATCTGTACGCCAAACGAACGCGTAGCAAAGGAAAATAGTTTTGCAAGAACCATTTTTGGAAATTTCTGGAAGATTAAGAAAGACGAACTCCAAGCCAAAACATCTGATTGGATCATCCAAGAGATCGGCTTAGCAATCGGTCGGAAGATGAAAATCATCATCCTCCTTCAGGGGGGCGTAAGAAAGCCGGGCAGCTTGCAAGGCAACATAGAGTATATTCCATTTGATCGGGACGCGGTTGAAAAATCATTCAGTAGCATTTTAGGGATGGTAACGAGCCTTCAAGGCTCAGGCGTTAGTGCTGCGCGTTCTTCGAGATTACAAAACGAAGGCACGGCATCTGGTGAAGATCATGAAGAGCCGTTGGGCCATGACGCAGAAGAGCCAAACGACGAATGGAACGAGAAGAAGTTCGACTTTGAGTATTTTAAAGCAGTAATTTTCAAAGACGCGGAGAGGGCTGAAATTGTCTCAGACGCATGGCTCAAAAGGGTCGGCGCAGATAAAGAAATAGTGGCGATTTGGACAACTTCATGCCTGCTAATGAAGACGCAGTTTACCGAAGAAAACCACCTATCGGAAATAAATTCCATTTCCAATAATTATCCCGAAAATTCGAAAATCCAGATGAATTTGGCTCGAGCATACGAGCATTTCGAAGATTACAATAGAGCGCGGGAAAAGTATCAGGCTTCTTTGGAGATCAGTGTTGAGAACTCTGAAAAGCGGATTGCGTTATCTGCGCTTGCCCGTATTTGTCAGTCTATCGGCGACATCAGTGGTGTCGAAACCGCGATCAACGAGTTGCGATCCTTGGTCGAAACATCTGAAGACGAAAAGGACTTACTTTCGACAATAGAGAAATTGGCCTCATGGCATGGCGAAAGTAAAATTCTGAAGCTGGCCATAATGGAACGTGAACTTGAAATTGATCCGACTGATATGCAGAAACGATTTCAACTCGCATATGCGCACTCAGAAAGCGATAACAACTCTCTAACGATGTATCACTACGAGAAAATCCCAGGCGAAAAGCGCGACCACATTACTTGGAATAATCTAGGTGTGGTCTATCAGGGATTTTCGCTGCCGGGGTTGTCTGTGTCTGCCTACAAGACTGCTGCCAACCAAGGAGAAACATTGGCGATGAGCAACCTAGCCGAGATGCTCATGTCCGCTGGTTTCTTGAAGGAGGCGGAGGGCGAACTTCAGCGTGCCAAAGAGATCGATGGCGCACATAAGAACGTCGCGAAGTCGCAAGTAAGGCTCGACTCAATACCCGCAGATGAAGAAGAGGAACGAGTTAAGAAGCTGGGCGGCGCTCCAGAACTAAGCAAGTTTCTTTCGGAAGTCGGGCACCAGGTTTGGCAAGCCACTCCCAGCACAATGGGCGACACTTGGGTGGATGAAGAAGTCACACTGTTCGTAAACAAGGCGGCAGACCGCGTGACGGCCAAGGGTAGTTTCCAGAGAACACAATCGGGAAACGGCTTAGGAACTGCGCTTATTGGGAAGGACGATAAAACTGTTGAAACGTTCGACGTCACGGTTTCAGGGCGATTAATGGGTTCGGTTCTTGTTGGTCATTATCAAACAGATCGCCAAAGAAATTCGCTCAAGCCAGCTGGATTATTAGACTCCTTCCCAAACAAGAAAGACTTCATTGCCGTCTATGATAACGAGCGCCAGGTTCTTCGTTGTACGATAGATAAGGAACTCAAGGAGCTTGCGGTAAAGACACTGGCTGAAGTGCCACAATCAGAAGATGGCAAATGATGCGAAACCCAAAGTGCCCCTGTCAGCCCTTAGCTACGCGCGCGCAACGAATGGCTGGTTTGACGGGCCGCACCGCAGCGGGCGGTGACCCGGGCGGACGGCGGCTCCGGGCCGGTCGCAGCATACGACAGACAGGGCGGGAAGCAGTTTCGCTGCGCTATCGAGCTGTCGATGTCAATTCGATGCAAGCGGACATCCGAGTAACCTCGGTATCTTGATTTCTCTGCAACGCTCAATGGGAGGTTTGCGCGGTCGTACGACTGCCGCATCATTCCATGAATGACCCGCGAACGGAGCTGGGCTGACGTTCCGTGTTTGCCACCAGCCGAGTTTTTTCTTGCTGCGGTCGCAGACAATTTTTCCAGCTCAGATTAATCATATCAGGCACGGACGCCTTCGAGGTCGAACGGTCTGATATCGTGTACAAAATCAATCTCATAAATGGCGGAAATTAGGGCTCAGCCGCCGAAGCCAACAGTCTTTCATCGGTCGCACCATATTTTGTGCGGGTCAATCAAAGAGCAGCTTCAAGAGTTTTTGCCCCGCGAGGCCAATAAGAAGTCCGGGAACGATCGCGCTTTGGGGCCTTTCGATATTGGGCCAACCGAAATTACCTGTGTCGAAAATCTCGACCCCCATCAAGACCGAGAGACAGACTGCAAGAACAAGCGCGAGGTTGCCAACTGCGCCCAATATTGGTCGCCGACCTTGGCGAAACCTTTCGAGAAGGCTTGAAAAGGGTAGGTTTTTCATCTGATAGAGCCGTCGAAACACAACCCCAACCGCAAATCCAAGCATGGCATAGCCGGTCGCACCGACGGAATTCTGAAGGAGGTTTCGCCTATACGCCGTATCACCATCGGGGACATCGATGAAGCCGTTTGACCGAAGCAAGCAATATATGGCAAGACCAAAAATTCCGGCGCCCAAGGTCCAGCAAATCTCTTTCCAATCTGCCTTGGCCATATGTTTGCGCACCGCGCGCTGCGACTCGAGGATCTCGGCCTCAACCGTTTCTATCTCGGCCTTGGCCGCCGGCACGTTGCCACCATCGGCAACCCTATTCAGCGCTCCGGCCAACCGATTGAGACGCGCGTAACGTTCAGGGGTGACCACTTCGGCAGGCATCAATCCTTGCACCCGCTGCACATCATCCCAGATAGTCACAAGTGCGGCTGGTGTTGCCTTGGAAAACACGGCGTCATCGGTGGGGACAACCTGATAATCACTTACGCGAAAGACGGGCATCAGAGCCCCTCGGGTAACAAAAGCGCCTGAAACGGCACTTCAAAAATCGGTTCATTATTCAATAGGACTGTCATCGGAAAGATGCTCTTCCCAACCGGCCGCTCGTCTTGAAGGAATGCTTTGAAATTGGCAACGGGTTGCTTGCGGAAATCCTGAAGCTGCGTTGCCGTCTGGGACAACTCATCAGTCGAGAAATTTGAGCTTCCGATCTCAAACCCTAACTCAGCAAGGCCTGGAAATTCAAGCGTGATTGCTGCGACGATCGCCTCACTCGCGCCGGTTGAAGCAGCAGCCTCGACGTTCAGACCAAGGCTTGTGATAACCGAGACCTCGTAACTCGCAAAATCGTATTCGAGTCCCATGAAGACCTGAACCGGAACCGGCGGGCTTTGCAGTGGCTCCTCGCTGCCTTCGATGTAACTCTCCCACTCTGCCGGATCGGAAGGCATGTTAAACGTGACGCCGGCGGTGCGGCGCAGTCTGGGATCGTCGGGGTTCAAAGCGTTTTGGAGCCCAGTTGTGAACCGATCCCAAGACGAAAGGTCAAAGGTTTCAACGGCCTGCACGCGCAAGGGTTGCGCGTGGTCATGAAGCTCGGCCTTGCGAAAAAAGGTCTCAACCGGTTCAGTCGTGTAATCACTGCCACGACCATTCCGAAAACCAAGATCGCGCATGTCAATGTCATCTGGGCCTTTGTCGGACGTAAACCAAGCGCTTGCCTGGTCATGACCATAGGCCAGACGTCCTTGAAACAAACGCCCCGGGCGCGGGCCCTTCCAAAGAAACTGGAACATGGTTTGATCGCTGAGATTTTTGACGCAGTAGCGAAAGAAGTGATCCCCTTGCGCCGTCTTGCGATATCCCGAGGTGTAGCCCGCCTCGTAATTTCCGACATAGGCCTCGTCGCTTCGATGCTCGGTGAAAAGATGCATGTTTGGACAATAGTCCTCAGCCGAGGCCGAAGTACCCGTCACAACAAGAAAACCAGTCAGAATTATGCGCATAATACCCACCATCCCGGTACTAAATAAAATCAGTCTGCGGAAGAGACGGGCGTAAATCAAGCGCAACCGGTCAGGAGCCCAACATCGGCTTGGCCAGCGAATAGGTCAAAGGGCAATCTTCCCATTTTGCGCACGCGGTGAAAGTCCGCTATGCGGGCTGCAACCGCAGCATTGTGACACCTGATGGAGTGACGGCTATGGGCCGATAGCGCCTATCTACCGCCGCCGCTCCTGCGCTGACCGCGACAGTGCCTTTCGGCTGGCCCGTTTCCGGTAATACGCCACCATTTCGGCGCTCTGGTTTGTCACCGCCTGGATCTCCGCATCACTGCAGCCGGCCTCGGCCAGTCGGACGATCGCCAGCTTACGGAGACCATGCAGCACGTACGGCCGGGCGTTGTCTCCGAGGCCCGAGCGCCATGAGCGAAAGGCGCGTTCGATAGCGTCATAGCCCAGCGGCTGGGTCAGGTTCTTGGCCAGTACATGGCTGCCCTTGCTGGGCAGCGCATCGAGATAGGCGCGCAGGTCGGGCGGACAGTAGGTCTCAAACAGCCCACCGGACTTCTCATCCAACACCTGCATCCACTCGCCGCGAAACTGGTCGCGGCGCATGCCGATCGCAGCGTTGGGGCGCTGCCCTGTTCCGAGGATCAGCTCGGCCGCTGTACGTACATTTCGCGGTGCCTCGGCCAGTTTCTCGACCATCCAGTCCGGCCACGGCTCGTATTCGCGCTGTTTGCCGAAATGGTCGATGCCCTTCGCGGGGTTGGGGCCGAGCGGCCAGTCCAGCTTGTCGGCCGCGTAGTTCCACAGCAGGCTAACGGTCTGCAAATACTTGTCGGCCTTGCGCGGCGTCGCTGCCAGCTTGTCGTGCGCCGCCCGCACCGCCTGGCGCGTGGTGCCTCGCGTGTCCTTGTCCCGGTTTTTCTCCATGATCCGGTCCATGTCCCGCCGGTAGGATGCCTTGGTGCTGGCCGACAGCCGGTTCTGCACGCGTGGGTCTTTGCGCCAGGCGATGATCAACTCGCCCCAGGTGTATTTGGCTGGAACCTTTTGTCTCTCATGCCGCCCGGCCTCGCACGTCCAATAGAGGCGATCGAGTTCCCGCGCATCACCCTTCCAGTTCAGCAGAACGGCGCGCTGCCGCTGTTTGCCGTCCTCCATCCAGCTCACGCGATGATAGGGATCCCAGCGCGCCCGGCTCTTGTTCCATTTCCATGTCAGACGCGGCTTGGCGATCCGGGGCTTGGGCGGGCGTATCACAGTTCGAAGTCCTGACTTGGGCGAGCGGCCGACCCGGTCAGGATGGCGCGAAGATCGTCTACAAGCCAGAGTTCGATGTCTCCGGCCACCGTGACGGGGGGCGGCAGCGCGCCCAGCGAGACAAGGCGGCGAAAATCACTGCGCTGTATGTCGAGCATTCGGGCCGCGTTGGCTTCTCTGACAGCGATTTGAGTGACCTTGGTCATTTCGTGTCCCTAGGTTGGATCGGCGGCGCGGCAGGGAGTGGGGCCGCGCCGCCGAAACCGTGCCCTGGCTAGAGGCGCGGGTGGTTCGCTCAGGTCTCCGGCGTGCCGATCAGTAGCGGCAGGTCGGTTTCCTCGGCGGCCTTGTTCACGGCCTCTTCGAAGGCGGTGTCAAGCGCCGTTTCGGGGTCGTAGAGCGACAGGACGAACTGGACGCTGCCGCCGCGCTTGCGGTAGCGGAACTGCAGCGTGAGGCGAAACACGTCGCCGGCCTCGAACACCGGGATCGCGATCAGGAAGAGGTTGGGCAGACGCAGCGGCTTGCCGGCGGCGTCGGAGTGCTTTTCCTCGAAGCGTACGGTGCTTTCGCCGGTGTCGCGGTCGGTCGAGATATGCAGATCGGAGCTTTCGTGGACTTGGAATTCGCGGCTCAGGTGGATGAGCTGATGCACCTGCCCGAACCGGCCCATGATCTTTTGCGCAATCTCAAGGTTGCGGGTCTCCCAATCCTCGGTGGTCTCGACCTTGCCGGGCGAAAGCAGCGCCGGGGTGGGGTCCATCAGATCTTTGACATGATCGTCGATGAATTCGGAAAGGTCATCTTTCGAAAGCGGTTGGCCGCTGATCTTCATCCAGGCCTGCCACTCCTTGGACAGCGGGAAGTCATAGGTGCCCCGGTGGTCGCAATGGGCGGCACTGTCACCCTCGGGGCCGAGGTTGGTCGGGCCTGCGCCGTGATAGTTGGCGATGCAGGTCAGGCTGGGGGCGTCGCGGCGGGGATCGGCATAGAGCACGCTAGTCTCGCCCTGGAACCGGTTGGCCCAGCCGATCAGGCTGTCGAGCGTGCGCAGCCTGGCGGTGCCCTTGCGCCGGGCCGGGCGCAGCCATTCGAGAGCGTCGTGGAAATGCTTGGTCAGATCCTTGATGTCGCGCCCATGAGGAACGCTGACCAAGACGGGCTGGTAGTGGATTTCGTCCGGCTCGGGGTGATGGATTTTCTCGGTCGCGCCGAACTGTTCCATCGCCTCGCGCATGGTTTGGGCGACGTTTTCGGGGGTGGGGTGGTCTGCTTCCATGGTCTTGCCTCTCATGGTGGTGGGTTCAGGTTTAGTTCATGTCGGAGCGGCGGAGCGTCGCAGCAACGAGAAGCGCCAGCGTCGTGCCTGATGGGTGGTGGTGTGCGATAATCCCGACCCGCCGTTTCGGCGATGACTTCGCGGCGATCTTTGCTTTCCTCTTCGCGGCTGCTTTCTTGGCGGCAGGTCGTGCGTTCTTCCTCGGCATTGGTGCCTCCAAGATCAGGTAGGTTTGAACTTGCCGCAGCGGCTGCACCGGGTGCCGTGCAGAAATCCGACCTGTTGGCCGCCGCCCGGTGCCGGGTGGGTTCCGATGAACGCGCCGGACTGCCAATCGTGCTCGGCACGGCAGGGAAAAAGGCGGTTCAGCAGGTCGCGTATACGGCGCATGGCGGTCACTCAGCCGCCGGGGTGCGGACTTCGCGGGGGCGCTCGCTGGCGTCGCGCACGCCGCTGTGCATCTGGGTCAGCATGGGCGAGTGCAGCGAAAGCTGGCCGTCCGGGTTGACATAGGCGACGCCGGCGGCGGCGGGGGCCTTCGGGGCCTTGGTGTCGAAGGTGCCGGTGATCGAGACATCGCCGTGCTTGTTCATCTGGTAGTTCAGCGCGATCTTGAGTTCGCCCTTGGGCTTGCCGCCGTGTTCGTCGCGGTGGTGCAGCAGGGCGCGCTGCAGCTCGGTATTGGCGGCCAGCACCTCCTGCAGGAAGTTGCCGCCGTCGAGCAGCGCGAAAAGCTGGTCGAGGCTGCGGATTTCGAATTGGTGGCTCATGGTGATCCTCTGTCGAAAAAAGCGGCCGGGGCCTGTCCCCACACCCCGGCCAGTTTGCGGGCGCAGGTTTCAGCGGCTCCGCGTTCGAGGGTGAGTGGTGGCGAGGGCAGCGTCGTTCAGGATCAGCGGCGCGGGGCCGTCATAGCCCTTGCGCCGGACATGGCGGGCAACGCGCGCCCGAATGCGGGCGGCGCGGGCGCAGGCGGCATCGGCCGGGGTGATCAGGTGGGCCGAGGGGCCAAGGCGGGCCGGGTCGATCTCGCGGCCTCTGGCGGCGGCATGGGCGGCCCAGGCCTCGGCGAAGAGGGCGGGCAGGGCGCTGTAGGTCGCCGGATCTGTGAGCACGTCGCGCGGGGTGGGTCGGGTCATGGCGATGGTCCTTTCGTGGGTCACGGTCAAAGCCCCCAGAGGTGAATTGCGATCAGCGCGGCGGTCGCCCCGGTCAGCGCCAGCAGCGGCGCGGTAAAGACCTGGTCGAACCGCCGGGCGAAGAGGTTGCGGATCGCCGTGCGCAGGGCGAGGGCGAGCGTGACCACGGTCAGCCCGGTCATCGCGACGGTGGCCATTGCGGTGGCGTAGAGGAGGGTGGCGGTAACCACCCGCGCGCGCGAGGTGATCGAGGTCGAGAACGGCACCGCGATCAAGCGCACGATCACCGAGACGGTTCAGGTTCCGGTGTTCGATAAATTCCCGATGCGGGATGAGGCCGGCAACGATCTGGGGGCGCACCGGGCGCCTCGTATGATCGAGGTCGAGAAAGTGATCGAGAAAGAGGTTGCGCATTCCTATGCGGCCGATGCGGTGCCCGAGGGCGTGACCGTGCCTGCGGACGCCGCGCGAACCACGCAGCAGCGCAAAGTACTGAACCCGTCGTATGATCCTGACGTTCCCTATACCCCGCGCCTGGAGCGCCCGGAATGGGATGCAGTGGGCGTGCTGGGGATTTGCCGGGTGCTCAAAGGCCAGCCGGTGGCGCCGTCCTGGATCAAGATGCGGGATGTGAGCGCCGGCGTCGAGGAATGGCTGGTGCGTTGAGCGCCCCCGAACAGTTGAGATCAAGGCACCCGCCGCGCGCGGGTTTTTTTGTGCCCGGAGGAAACAGGATGCACGACCCCACCCAACCCACCAGCCTGATCGGCTGGATGCAGGCGATTTTCGGCGGTGGCGTGACCACCCTTATCGTGGCCGGCCTGGCCCGGTTGATCTGGCACGGGCAGGAGGCCCGGGCAGGGCGCCGTCCGTGGATCGGCTGGCATCTGGCCTGGGAGGCGCCCACGGCGGTGGCCATGGCGGTGGTGGCCGAGGCCGGCGCCTCCTGGGGCGGTCTGCCGCCGACCGTCACGACCGGCGTGGTCGCGGTGGTCAGCTACCTCGGCCCGCGCGGGTTGTTCGAACTGATCGAGCGGCGCTGGGGCGCGTCACCCAAACCCTGATCTGACCCCTGATCCTGAATTTTCTGCAATCGCCCCGTCCTGTGCGGGGTTTTTCTTTGGAGCTATCCCATGCCTGACATCCTCACCTTTGCCACCCTGCAGCAGATCACCGGGCCGATCGCGCCCGGCAGCGCCCAGGAGCGCAATGCGCGCTCTTTCCTGCTGGCGCTGAACCGCCACGGGGAGGCGTGCGGGCTGAACCGGCCGCACCGGCTGTCCTACCTGCTGGGGCAGGTGCTGCTGGAATGCGGCGCCTTCCGGTATGACCGCGAGATCTGGGGCCCGACCCCGGCGCAGGCCCGCTATGACAGCCGCACCGATCTGGGCAACACGCCGGCGCGCGACGGCGACGGCTATCTCTACCGGGGCCGCACCGGGATCCAGATCACCGGGCGGGGCAACTACCGCGCCTTCACCCGGTGGGTGCGCACCCTTGATCCCACGGCGCCGGATTTCGAGGCGGATCCGGATGCGGCGAACCTTGATCCCTGGGAGGGGCTGGGGCCGCTCTGGTACTGGTCGACCCGGGGGCTGAACGACTTGGCGGACGCGGGCGATCTGCGCCGGATCACCCGCCGGATCAACGGTGGCTATACCCATCTGGCGGAGCGTCAGCGCTTTACCGATCGGGCGCAGCTGGTGCTGCTGGGCCATGGCCCGGAGAATCTGCGCGCCTTCCAGCGCGGCGCCGGGCTGGTGGTGGATGGCCGCTTTGGCCCGCAATCCCGCGTGGCGCTGCGTGCGGCGCTGCTGGCGCTGCCGCCGATCCTCCCCGCGCCACGCCTCCAACCTTCCGCATTCCGCGCGCTTCTTGCGCGGATCTTTCCCTGGCTGGCGGCGTGATCCGCCGGCCGTTCCCCCCTCAACTCCTGAAACGAGGTATGACCCATGACCCTGAATGACCTTCTGGTGCAGCTGCAGCCCGCGCTGATCAGCACCCTGAGCCTGGTTCTGTCGATTCTGATCGGCATTGCCGCCCGCGAAGCCAAACAGCGCTTTGGCCTCGATATCGAGGCCCGCCACCGCGAGGCCCTGCACAGCGCGCTGATGAGCGGCGCCCGCGCCGCGTTCGAGGACGGGCCGGGGGCAGGGCGCGATGTTCTGGTGGAGCGCGCGGTCGCCCATGCGCGGGCCTCGGTGCCCGACGCCATCGCGCGGCTCGGGGCCAGTGACGCGGTGCTGCAGCGGCTGGCGGCCGGCAAGTTCAACCTGGTCGATCTGCCGCTGCGCTAACGCGCGCCGACCCATGCGATTGATCCTTCCGCCTGCAGGGCGGGGGGATCGGGTGCTGTAACACCCTTACCCACGCAGCCATCCGTTGAAAGTAGCTGCGCCGACATGACCTATCAGAAAATGTCGCCCGACTCTCGCGAGAGTGGGCGCTGCATATTCTGGAATCATCCATGACAACAATGACAAAGGTGCGCCCGGCCGCACCCGTTGCCCCCTGGCTCGGCGGCAAGAAAGCCCTGAGCGCCCGTATCATCGAGCGGATCGACGCTGTCGATCACGCCACCTATGCCGAGCCCTTTGTCGGCATGGGCGGTGTCTTCCTGCGGCGCAGCTGGAAGCCGCAGCTCGAGGTCGCCAATGACTTCAACGGCGAGATCACCAACCTGTTCCGCATCCTGCAGCAGCACTATCCGCAGCTGATGGAGGTGATGCGCTATCAGATCGCCTCGCGCCGGGAGTTCGAGCGGCTGCGCAAGGTGGATCCCTCAACCCTGACCGACCTGCAGCGCGCGGCCCGGTTCCTCTATCTGCAGCGGCAGGCCTTTGGCGGCAAACCCGGCGGGGTGTTCGGGGTCGCAACCGACCGGCCGCCCCGCTTCAGCCTGACCCGGCTCGAGCCGATCCTCGAGGCCGCCCATGAACGCCTGGAAAACGTTGTCTTCGAAAACCTCGACTGGTCGGACCTGATCGCCCGCTATGACGGGGCCCAGACGCTGTTCTACCTCGATCCGCCGTACTGGGGCGGCGAGAACGACTATGGCAAGGGGCTGTTCGATCGCAGCCAGTTCCAGACCATGGCCGAGCAGCTGGCCGGGATCCGCGGCAGATTCATCCTCTCGATCAATGACCGCCCCGAGATCCGCGAGATCTTCTCCGGCTTTGAGATGGAGGAGGTGAGGCTGAAATACTCTGTTGCAGCCGGTGGGTCGACCGAGGCCGCCGAGCTGATCATTGCCAACTTCACGCCCAGGGTTGGGTTGATCTGAGGGGGGCGCCAGGCCGGTCCGGGGCAGGGGCCTCGGGTCGGCGGGCGGGAAGGGCGACTTCCGGAACTTCGCTGTGTCATGCTCAAATGGCAGGAACGGGCAGGAAGCAGTCGGTCGCCAAATCACCCTGATCGGCAGGAAGGCGCAGAAATCGGTCTGTGCAAAGCCTGGGTGCGCTGGGTGGATCCTATGAATCGCGGACGCGTTGAGCGAACCGTTGGACTGAATCGAAGGCTACAGGGAAGTCAGGCCTATCGCCATAGACGAGATCGCCCAGAAGCTTCGTATATTCTTCGATGAAGCCCGGATGGCTAGCCATCACTTCGAATGTTCGGAGCGTTTCAGCTTTTGGATCTTCCTTGTAAGCTGGATAGTCGTCAGCGCGGCTCGCAGCCTCTAACATCATGGTAGTCAGGGCTATTGTTGCAGCATCGTCCAGATCATAGTGGCCATCCATTCGTGACAGGTCGTAGACATGACGAACAAGCGTATGGTCCAGTTCACCTAGGCCTGAGAAAGCAAAACCACTACGACGTCCCAAAGCCACAAACTTGTCTGCTGCGGTTTCGATGAGTCTAACGCAGGCTACGCTTTCTGCCTCGGGTTTAGCCCCCTCGGCTTCAGCGATGAACGACGAAACCGGACACTGCTCTGGATCGGCACAAATCGGAAAAGCGGCGAGTTCGATTTTGATTTCCGGGCGCAAGACGCCTTCCCCACTCGCGATGGCTTCATAGGGCAGATCGTAACGGACGTATCGGTCGCTTTGTTTGACGGCATAGTGCCCATCTACCGAGAATCCTGCTGCACTCAGCCTCTCGTTCACTTCGCCTCGCAGACGCTTGAGGGACCCGCGTGAACGAGCATTGTCCCCTACGATACGTAGGTCAATGTCTTCCGACATGCGTTCGAGCAGACGGTAGGCGCGGCCCAATGCCGTCCCTCCGCCGAATGCCAACGTCAGGCCATCGACCTGCACATCGTGGATGGCCGCGAGGGCCCGTACGATAAACCAGTCCTTTTCCACCAAGGAAGCCGAAGGAAGGCCGAAATATTCCTGCGTCTCGAGAAGGGTTCTAAGTTCTGGTCTATCGTTCAACGCGAAGCTCCGTGCGACCATCAGACAGTTTTCTGGTGAAACGAGTCTTTACTTTGACGGTCGGATTCACCGGGATCTGGGTCGAACGACCTTCATTGTAGGATTTGGTGGTGTCGCTCAACTCCCAAGGCACACCGAGCTTGCTAAGCGCCTGAAGCGCTGCGCTGTGAAAACCATTGGAACTGGCGACCATGACACGACCGGACAGGCGTGAACGCATCGCACGAGCATAGACACCATAGCCAAGCCGTAACAGTGTCCCTTCATGCACCAACGACCTAAGCGCACGCAGAACCTGATCCTCACCGCTGAGATCGGCGAAGTCACGTGGCACAAAAACATCGGTCCGCTTCGTTCTGGTGACGCGAGTCTCGATTCTTTGTTTCAATGTCTTGGTCCGGCGCATGTTCAGCCTTCCTCTGCAAGCACCCGACAAATAGTGTATGCAAAAACCCGACATCAAACAAGGTTCTATCTTGTCATCTTTTCGCTTTTCTAGCGCCGCGGTGTAGGAAGGCCGTTTCCCACCATCTCAGCCGGAGCCTCCAACCGATATAGGCCGGAGCGACCGGCAACTTTGGGCTGGCTCCCGACCTTCGCGGCACCTGGCACGAACGTCGGCGATGCGCAGGAGCGGGGTTCGCAAAGTTCCATGGAACGGCCCTTTGCTGGCGTTCGAGTTCCGTGCGGCGAACGACAGCGTCAAGCCAACAGGACATTCATCCCTAGCTGGCATGATGCGGCGAGGGACGCCAGCTGAAGTCTGATCATTACTAATGCCGTTGTACGATAACGAGGAGAACCAAAATTGTTGTGCGTCCGTAATGCATTCAGTAGCCTTAGAGCTCCGGGCACCCCTCGGTTATTGAGCTATGGGTCACCGATAGCAAGCGCCCGTTTGAGTCTTTTTCTGTAGGACGCTGTTTAGATTGCCTCAGTCAAGAGCACTTCAAGACCCTCGACAATTACGCGCGCAGACGTAACCGCTCCGTAGATATGATACTTGTCATCCTTAGAAACGCCCGCATCATCGACCACACCTTTTGCAGCAAAGAAAAGAGGCTCATGGATAGAAATACTCGCCGCGCGATAGACCGAAAAAATTTCCATCTCAACTGACGCAAGTTTGCGGTGCTGCGCTTTGATCTCGTCTCGCTTTGTCTTGTCTGCGACGACAGCAGACCCGCTTGCATGTGTAACGAACTTTACCGAGCGTCCAGAGAGTTCAGGAAAGCCCAAATTTGATCTAATGGAACCGTTGACTTCCGACGTCAAGAGACGGTGGGATAGCAGTGCTCTTACCGTCTCTGGTATTGGAACCTGGTAGAGCTCAAACGCGAAACCATTCTTTGTCCATTTGCCGACTTGGTATTCAAAACAATTTTCGGCGATCACGATATCTCCAATTTCGACCTCTCCAGGTATCCCAGCACATATGCCAGACATGCAAACGATCCGCGGCTTAAACGATTCAATCACGCGGGTCGTTGTGATGGAGGAGTCGACCACACCCACCCGAGGCGGCTTAACAATCATGCCCTTGCGCCCGCCGATGGAGATTTCGCTGCAATCCAATCCCCTAATGAGGCGCTTCTCCCCTATCATAGCAGAGGTATACTGAAAGGCCTCACGTTCTTTTTCCAAAGCGCAGACAATAACAAAGTCGAAGACCGACGCATTCTGAATTTCACAGAGTTTTCTGCTTAGAGCAGAGCTCCATGAATCCTCATTGTGCGAATAGTAAACGATAGGGATGTTCAACTCATTAAATGCTCGGCTTCGGCCATCCAGAAGATCCAAGAATCCGGTGATTGCAATTGCTCTAGTATTTTTATTAAGTTGACTGTTCGCCAATACCTCCAGTATCTCAGATGAAACATCAATTTCCTGTTCACCTTCTCGCACAGGCAACATCAAATCGACAATTATGAGATCATATTTGGTCTGATAAACCTCACGTGTTGCAGCGCGCATCGTAGATGCCCGAACAACCTCAAGGCTGCCGCCACCTAGCAAAGATGCTGCAATCTCCTTAAGAGCCGCAAACTTTTTCTCATCGTCTTCAATAATCAGTAGTTGCAAATTAGCCCAAATCCTTAAGTACGTTCGATAGTGTTGTTGTCCATGAAGCCTGATCCTCCCGCATGTACCTAATGCATGCAACGATATTTGCATCGAAATATCTCTCAGGCACGCTTCGCATTTTGCTGACCGGCACTTGCTCTCCCTCAATTTCAATGTCAGGATACTGCGTCAGAATTACAACCGGGACAGATCTATTTTCCTCCTCAAGTCGGTAAATGATCTCCACCCCCCCCGACAAAAGAGAAGCTGTTGATCCACCGCCCGGTCTAAGCTGTCGGCTCGGGAGAGCAATATCCAATATCACTAAATCGAAGACTGATCCCCTAAGAGCTTTGACACCGCTCCCCACATCTCCAACCACTAGAACGGCGTAGGTTGGCAGCTCCCTCTTAAGCAACGACTGAATATCATTCGCTTTGAATTCATCGTCTTCGATTATCAGAATACGGCCGGACATCTTCATGCCAAAAGTTCGAAGAACAAATTCACGCCAAATTCTCCATTTTCGATCGAGTACTCCACCCTTTTTAGTTCACGGGTGGTGTCTCGCAGATGGGCGAGTTTCTTAAAACCACTGCCATGGTCCAAGCTATTCGCGTCAGAATTGTCTCCCGAAAGCGCTTCATTCATCTTGTCTTTGATTTTCGTAGCTTGGGCATCAGAACAACCTGTCGCGACAACCACTAAAAGCTCCCTGTGATTGTCTTTATCGCGCACAAACTCAAGCTTCCTTCTAATCTTAATGGGTTGCTTCCCATGCTTTGCGGCATTTCCAAGGAGAATATACAATGCATCATAGACGATATGATAGGTGCCTCCGGTGAGAGTAACCTCGCTTACACCTTGGGGCTCAAGAATTGGATCAAAATTCGGGAAGGCCTCTTGGACTTCTTTCATGACCGCGTCAAAAAGCAAAGTAAGCGGTGCTGATGGAACCATTTCTTGCGGTTGATGAAACCAACTCACAACAGATTTGAAGAGCTCGTCTGTTAGATTGTTCGTGGTTGCACAGAATGCCGAAACCGCTTTGCGCTCTGCGTGGCTTGCTCTTGCGAACTCTGTAGCATCCAGCGTGCCCCAGTGCGTACGCCTTGATATTAGGAAACCTCTTATGCGGACAAGATCTAGTTGTATCAACTGCCAGCAAGACTGAATGATACCGTTTATCATGTCCATAATGTTATCTGATTCCAAAACTTCGAACAGACCTCGCAGACTTCCACGAGTTATATCAACCTTCGGTGTTTCCCAGATATTGGTATTTAATAGGCCGTGCGGCTTTGCTTTTGGGGAGTAGACTTGCAAATAGTCCGCCCCAAGCTTGTTGACATTCTTTTTGTAGCCCTCAAGCCATGTGTCCAGGTATCGTTGAGCCTGCAAATTTTCAGAAAAATCATTTTCTTTTGCGGTTGAGATTGACTCCTCGATCTTAGAAATTAGAACCCCCGCTAAAGTTCCATGGCGAATACGACGGCCCAAATACGATGCGATTCCAAAATGAGTGTTTTCACAGAACTCTTTGTAAGCGGCCTGCAAAACCTTTGCCATCCTCACTTCCGGTAGGTAGGAATCCTCCTGCCCGCCAAAGCCGCCAAGAACAGCAATATCTGTCAATTTAACTTCTTCTCTAGAAATGGCTGCGATCTCATCGAGGTAGTTGTCTTGAATCCAATGTGCGAATCGGACCTTATCTACATAGATGCGAGTGTCATCGATAGCTCCTCGTACTTGTTGGATACGCGCGTCAATCTGCATGATGCGGGCGCGTTCCGCATACGTCTTTTCTCCATATGTTTCTGAATACCAAAGTAGAAGGTCTGCTCTTATCTGCAATACTGAAGCATCTTCTGGAACCACTTCATACAGTAACTCTAGGAACCGTTCATCGCAAAGTTCAAACAGGTACTGAGCAACTACTGTCGCCTTTTTGTTTAGATCACTGAAGAAGGCTCTGAGATCTGAGTGGTAACTGTCGCACACTAGGTTTTCAAAAGCCGTTCTCAGGCGACTGGCGGCTCTTGGACTGCCTGTGTGTTGTGACTTCAGTGTAAGGATGATCACCTGGAAAAGTGGGGCGCCGTCACCATGCTCTAAGAGAATATCGAGGTCTGACTCACCCAAGAGAGTGTCGATGTCACTGGTGGTGTTCATCAAAGCGAGTAGATCACTAGTATCCAGTTTTTTTTCTGTGTATGGCGACTGCATTAAGTTGAGTACTGCAAGCGTTCGCCCAAAAATACTTTCCGATTTCGGGTCGAAATAGTCTTGTAAACTCGCATCGTTGGAGCTGTCTACGCACAGCTCTTTTAGAGAATTTACACCGCGGTAGTATAGCCGGTTCAACCCTCTTGAGTATTCGTCCTCAAGTTCGTTCCGACTTTTGGGATCACGATATAGAGCGTCAACGCGCGCTCGAAACCGAGTTATCGAGGCGATCTCAAGCCAGGCAATGGAATCTCGGTATATCTGAAAGGTTTTGTCTTTGGAGCCTTCGCTTCTTTTCATTAGGCTTTTTGTGGGTTTCGAAGCCAGTCCATCCCAAGCCGCACAAAGTCGCACCAAACCGGTCATTGATCGGACATTCAGTTTAAACCGATCGCCGCCATCCAGATTCAGAACATTTTCAAACAGAGTGAACGCGGCATCGATTAATGAAGCTTGTCGCTGACTTCTAAGTTGAGCGGAGAAGCCCAGTTGCGTGCGCTGAATAGGAAAGAACAGCCATTCACCAATGTCGTTCGAAAACGCCGTTCTGTTTCCAGCACGTTCCCTTGATGCGATATTTCGCCGTATTGAGAGGAAGTTATAGTCTGCACTGAGCATGTCTACTGCGCCTCGCGCAACGAAGTTTCTCTGCCCCATTCCGCATGAGTCGAGGAAGATTTTGCACCTTGTGACCGTATTTGGATTAGCGCTAGGGTGTGTGTAGATGTATGAAGCTTTGAGTAGTATTCGGATAGAGTGCCCATATTCTTCTGCAGTTCTCTCAATAAGAGATTGTGCGTCTCCTAGGTGCTCTTCATTGATTAGAATATTAATTTCTTTGTATGTCTCTATGAACTGTAAGAGCTTGCCTTCGTTTGTAGCCAACCGGGAGCACAGCATCGCGATCTCAACTTGTAAGCTAGCTGTTTCTAGAGATACGTAGCGGTCGAAGTTGGCAGGTTGCTTCGGGAACTCTACTGGCAGGCTAAGGCCTTTGAATAGTGCACTGCCATATAGCCAGTTGGCGACAGCTCCAGCATCTTCCAGACTGGTTTCTTGTCTCAACAAATTCAATGTCTTAAGTGTAGCGCTGTTTGCGTCCTTACCTTGGAGTCCTCGAAGCTGGTTTTTTGTCTTTTTCGACCTAATGTTACTCACCGTCATTATTTCTTTTCGCGCTTTGCTTCCAAGAGGGTTTCTTAATTCGCCTGTTTGCCATATAGACACGACCGAGGTTAATGCCACTTTCTTTGAGGAGGCAAGGAAAGCCTTGTGGTGCCACGCTGATACGCGGTGTTGCCCCAGACAGGCGAGCGGGCTTTGCTTTGCAGGCTATGCTGGGTGCCGATGCTCTTCTTCCCGGGATCTGGACCGGATCAAACGAGAATCTACAGCGGGTTATCGGCTTGGGGCACTGTCCTTCATGAGCCGGGTGACGACCGTCCACTTCCTGCGCATCGCGGACGTTCGTCTTGAGCGCAGCGAATCTCCACTCACCGCCCATCATGCAGCATCCGCAGCGTCGTTTATCGCGCGCACAATCCGGATGATTTCTGACGTCTGGTCCTTGTTGAACACGCCTTCGATCCCAAGACCATCGATATCGGAGAAAGGGCTTTCGTAGAAGCGGGCTGGTTCGACCATGCCTCCTTCGGTCAGGTGGTCGATGATCATGTCGATGAACTCGGTCTGATCGGCGTTGAGCCGGTTGGATGTCACGAAGGTGCTGAAGGCCTGTTTTGCGGTCGAGCGATCAAGGCCCACAAGCCCCCTCAGAAAACGTCCCAGGGGTTGCTCCCTTTCGATTTCTTTCAGTGCCGTCGTGTCTGCCACGCCCTGCTCGATCAGCATTGTTTCAATTTCCTCCAGATCCAGCCGTGTTACTGGTTCGCCCCGGTGGATCTTTTGCAAGGCGATGTGGTTTGCGTGTGTTTCAATGAAACGACGCACCTTCATTTTGAAGCGGGTCTTGTCGACGCCGCCGCCGACCTCTGGAAGATCGACGGTTTCACCTTCCCCGATTTCATCCTCGAAGTTCGTGATGACGATCTTGCGTTCGCTCGGCTGAATCAGGTCGGCCAGGCTGCGCAACCGTCGGCGAATGTCCTCGAGGATCTCGACGGTGAGATCCGCCCAGAACGGGTCTGTCTGCATCTCGAGAATAAGCGGCATCTGCTTCGCAACGGTCGGGATGTTTGACAGAGCTTCAAGGGCACTGGCGAAGGTGATCAGCCGGCGTTGGAGCGTCGTGAACCCGGCTTCGCCCCTTAGCAGGAGCAGTTGGGCGTTCAGGATCAACAGATCGAACTGCTTTGCCGGGAGCGGATCGTCGACATAGGCGGAGGGCAGGCCCGCGATGTCCTCGCTCAGCGTCATGCGGGCGTCGAGATCGAGCGTTGCCCAGCTCTTCTCATCCTGAAACAGCTCCACCGCCCGGCGTTTGTCACGGACCATGAAATTGTCGACTGACATGCCCATGACCTCATCACGGAGCCGGGATTTCAGGGTGCCGAGAAGGTCGGAGTGATCGTCCTGCTGTTCCTGAAGATCGCCGATCAACTCCACGCGGGTCGCGAAGAGACGCTCGCCGATGGGGCGGGTGCCGGCGGCCTCCCGGACATCCGGGTTTTCCCGGAAGAACTCCAGGTTCTGGCAGAAATCGAAGATCAGGAACTCTTCCTTGTCCTCACCTGGGCTGAACAGATCCGGGCAGAGCCGCGTCCCCCGACCGACCATCTGCCAGAACTTCGTCTTGGACCGGACGATCTTGAAGAACACGAGGTTGACCACCTCGGGCACGTCGATCCCGGTGTCCATCATGTCGACGGATACGGCGATATGAGGGGCTTTTTCGGCCTCGGAGAACTCGTCGATCAGGGTTTGGGCATAGGACACGCTGTAGTCGATCAACCGGGCGAAAGTCCCGGCCAGATGCGGGTAGTTCGCGTCGAACCGCTCAACGATGAATTGGGCGTGTCTGCTGTTCTTGGCAAAGATGATGGTCTTGCCCAGCCGGTCGCCGCCCGCCACCTTGATCCCATTGCGCATCAGGTGTTCGAGAACCTTGTCCACGGTATTCTTGTTGAACAACCATTTGTTCAGGTCGTTCGACTCTACGCGGTCCGGGACGGTGCCGTCCTCATCCCAGTCCAGGGCATCCCATTCGTCTTTTTCCTCCTCGGAAAGCTGATCATATGCGATGCCATCGCGCTGGAACCGCAACGGGACGGAGATCGAGCGCGGCGGCACAAGATAGCCGTCCTCCACCGCATCTTCGAGATCATAGGCATCGGTCGGCACCCCGCGTTCGAGGTTGAACAGCGAATAGGTGTCGTGGTCGATCTCGTCCTTCGGGGTTGCGGTCAGGCCGATCAGGAAACTGTCGAAATACTCGAAGATGGCGCGGTATTTCCGATAGACGGAGCGGTGCGCCTCGTCGATCACGATC
>NZ_JARGPK010000016.1 GCF_029212575.1 Antarcticimicrobium sp. | reverse complement strand
AAATGGCCCAACGCATTGCCCGTGCCGGTTCAGGGTGGGGACGTGCAAGGCGGCGGCACATACCGCGCCGTGGACGGCCACGGGAAATCGCGGGACCGATGGCGTGGATCATGGACGCGCGCCCGAGACCTTCCCAGAGGATTGGAAAAAACGGTGTGGTCGGCGTTGATTCGAACAGGAAAGCGAAGAACATAAAAAGAACATATGTCTGAGGCTACCGAATATTGAAAAACATACGGGATTTTCTGGGAGAAATCTGGGGGTAACGGAAAAGTCTATATGTTGTGTCTATGACCTGAAGGGTGGCTAGGTGGTGGGAAAATTCTGACGAATGCCGGGGTTTTTGCCAAGCTTCGAGAGGCTTATCAGGCCTAAATTCCAGCGGATCCCTCAAATTCCAATTGATTTCCATCAATTCCCGTGGCATCTCTTGTTCATCGGATGAAGACGAGGACACAGGGGCGGAAGACCCCGGACCAGAATAATAAAGCAGGTTTCATACAGGCACTTCGCTTTCATCTAACCAAGAGATCCGGCGCGCGGGCGAGCAGACATCCCCCCAGGTGGCGCGCGCAGTCGGACACCCCGCAGAGCGGGACAAGGGCGGCGGGTTGATCAGTGGCAGCAGATCAACCCGCCGTTTTTCCATCCGGGGGCACGATTTTCGCGGGGGCACAGGCAGAGGGACGGCGGGGCGTGAGCCGACGGTTCAGAGGCGAATACACCTTCAAGGTGGATGCAAAGGGCAGGGTGTCGATCCCGGCCCTGTTTCGCCGTGTGCTCGAGGCCGGCGATCCCGACTTCACCGAGGGGCTGAGGCCGCAGCTCGTCATCGTCTACGGCCCGCCCGATCAACCCTATCTCGAGGCCTACACCATCGCCGAGATCGAGAAACTCGAAGCCAAGATCGAGCGGCTGCCCAATTCACCGCTGAAACGCAAGCTGGTGCGCGACATCACCTCGCGCTCGCATCATACCGAGGTCGACCCCGACGGGCGGCTGGTGCTGCCGCTGCGCCACCGCGACAAGATCGCGCTGGAGAAGGAGGCGTTCTTCGTCGGCACCTCCGGCACCTTCCAGATCTGGAATCCCGAGACCTACGAGGCGCTTCTGGCCGAGGAAGAGGACGAGGGGCTGGGGTTCGACATTCCCGAGGGGACCAACCCGCTCGACGCGCTGGACATGGCCTTGGCCAGGCAGGCGCAAGACGGCGAGGGGGGCTGAGCCATGGCCGCCGCTGCCGCGTCCGTCCCGCCATCGAAGAAACCCCATATCCCGGTTCTGCTGCGCGCGCTGCTTGAGGCGGTCGCGCCTGTCACCGGCACCTGGCTGGATGGCACCTTCGGCGCCGGCGGCTATACCCGTGGGCTGCTGGAGGCCGGCGCCGCCCGCGTGATCGCGGTGGACCGCGATCCGCTGGCCTTCGAACTGGCACAGGACTGGGCGGCGGACTACGGCGAGCGGCTGGTGATGCAGCCGGGCGTGTTCTCGCGTATGGATGAATATGCCAGCGACCTCGACGGTGTCGTGCTCGATCTCGGCGTGTCCTCGATGCAGCTGGACATGGCCGAGCGCGGCTTTTCCTTCATGAAGGAGGGGCCGCTGGACATGCGTATGTCGCAAGAGGGCCCCAGCGCCGCCGATCTGGTCAATTCGGCGGAGGAGGCAGAGCTTGCCGACATTCTCTATCTCTACGGCGAGGAGCGCGCCAGCCGCCGCATCGCGCGCGCCATCGTCCGGGCGCGCGGCGAGGCACCGATCGAGACCACCCTGCGGCTGGCCGGGATCGTCGAATCCTGCCTGCCGCGCGCCAAGCCGGGCCAGTCACACCCCGCGACCCGCACATTCCAGGCGCTGCGCATCGCGGTGAACGACGAGTTCGGAGAGCTGTTTCGCGGGCTGATGGCTGCCGAACGGGCGTTGAGGCCGGGTGGCAAGCTGGCCGTGGTCAGTTTTCATTCCATCGAGGACCGGATGGTCAAGCGTTTCCTGCAATCGCGGGCCGGGCAGACCGGGCGCGGCAGCCGCCATGCACCGGAGGTGGCGCAGGTCGATCCGCAGTTCATCCTGCGGCCGCGCAAGGCGATCGCGCCGGATGACGCGGAGCTGGCCGAGAACCCCCGCGCGCGCTCGGCCCGGCTGCGGGTGGCGGTGCGCACCGAGGCGCCCGCCGGCAGCGTCGATCCGCGCGAGATCGGGATGCCGCAACCCAAAGACACGGCGAAGGGGAGGGGGCGATGAGGGGCATAGCCTATGTTCTGACCGCGCTGGCGGTGTTCGGACTGGCGTTCTGGGCCTACCGCGAGAATTACGCGACCCAGCAGGTGCTGAAGGAAACCCGCGCGCTGCAACAGCAGATCGGTGCGGCGCAGCTGCGGATCGGCGTGCTCAGGGCCGAATGGGCCTATCTCAACCGTCCTGATCGCCTGTCCGAGCTGGCCGGGCTGAACTTCGACCGGCTGGGGCTCTTGCCGCTGCGCCCGGACCAGTTCGGCCTGATCGACGAGGTCAGCTACCCGCCCGAGCCGCTGCTGCCGATCACCAATCCCGTCGATGTCTCGACCATGGCCGAGGGAGAGCAGCCATGACGCGCACGCCGCTGCGCCCGCTGGCGCGCATCCTGCCGGCCCGCGCCAAGGGCGAGAACCCCGCGGTCATCGAGCGCGAGAACATCCGCCAGCGCCATGCCGAGATGCAGGACCGGGCGCGGGTGCGCGCCGAGGGCCGGCTGCTGGTGCTGGGGCTGTTCTTTTTCTGTGCCTTCCTTGTGGTGGGCGGGCGCATGGCGGTGATGGCGACCTCGGAGCCGCAGGAGCCGGTGGCCAGTGCCCACGGCGCCTCGATCGCGGCGCAGCGGGCCGACATCGTGGATCGCAAGGGCCGCATCCTGGCGACCAATTTCGAGACCCATTCGCTCTATGCCCAGCCGCCCGAGCTGGTCGATCCCGAGGCGGCGGCCAGGGGTCTGGTGCGGATCTTTCCCGATCTGGACGAGGCGCGGCTGATCAGGGATTTTTCCGGCAAGCGGAAATTCGTCTGGATCAAAAAGCGGATCAGCCCGGAGCAGAAACAGGCGGTGCACGACCTGGGCGATCCGGGGCTGCTGTTCGGCCCGCGCGAGATGCGGCTTTATCCCAATGGCAAGCTGGCCGCGCATGTGCTGGGCGGCGCCGGGTTCGGCCGCGAGGGGGTGAACGCGGCCGAGGTGATCGGCGTGGCGGGGGTGGAAAAGCAGTTCGACGATTATTTGCGCGACCCGGCCAACGGCGCCCAGCCGCTGGCGCTGTCGCTGGATCTGACGGTGCAGGCGGCGGCCGAGCAGGTGCTGGCCGGGGGCATGAAGCTGATGAATGCCAAGGGCGCCTCGTCGATCCTGATGGACGTGCACAGCGGCGAGGTGGTCTCGGTGGTCAGCCTGCCCGATTTCGACCCCAACGACCGGCCGCGGCCGCCGGTCTCGGGCGACCCCAGCGACAGCCCGCTGTTCAACCGGGCGGTCCAGGGGGTGTACGAGCTGGGTTCGACCTTCAAGATCTTCACCGCCGCGCAGGCCATCGATCTCGGGCTGGTGTCGGCGGAGACCATCGTGGACACCTCGGGGCCGATGAAGGTGTCGGGCTATCCCATTGGCGAGTTTCACAACAAGAACTACGGCAAGCTCAGCGTCGCCGACGTGATCGTGCACAGCTCCAACCGGGGCACCGGGCGGCTGGCGCTGGAGATCGGGCCGGAGCGGCAAAAGGCGTTTATGGGCGCGCTGGGCATGTTCGACCCCACCCCGTTCGAGATCGTCGAGGCGCACGGCGGTCAGCCGCTGGTGCCGGAGCGCTGGACCGAGCTGAGCACGGTGACGATTTCCTATGGTCACGGGCTGTCGATCAGCCCGATGCACCTTGCCGCCGGCTATGCCACTATTGCCAACGGCGGTCATTACGTGAGCCCCACGGTGCTGCGCCAGGACGGTCCGCAGCACGGGCCGCGAGTGCTGTCCGAACGGGCCGCCGCCGATGCGCGGCGGATGCTGCGCAAGGTGGTCACCGACGGCACCGCCAGTTTCGGCGAGGTGCCGGGCTATGCGGTGGGCGGCAAGACCGGGACCGCCGACAAGCCCAAGCCGCGCGGCGGATACTATGACGACAAGGTGATCGCCACCTTCGCGTCGATCTTTCCCGCGCATGATCCGAAATACGTGCTGGTGGTCACGCTGGACGAACCCTCGGTCCAGGCCTACCAGGAAGAACGGCGCACCGCCGGCTGGACCGCGGTGCCGGTGGCGGCTGAGATGATCGGGCGCCTGGCGCCGCTTCTGGGGCTGCGGCCCGACGTTGAACCCGGCCCGCGCGCTGCTATAACGCTCACGTCGAATTGAGAACGCATTGATCACGGGGGCGCAGGGGCGGGGCATCATGGGCATCTTGGCCAAATCACTCAGCCAGCTGGCCCTGACCGCCCGGGGCGGGCGCGATCCGCAGATCACCGGGCTGGCGGTGGACAGCCGCCAGGTCCGCGATGGTTTCCTGTTCGCGGCGCTGCCGGGCACAAGGGTGCATGGCGGCGAATTCATCCAGTATGCCTTGCGCATGGGCGCGGCGGCGGTGCTGACCGACGCGACGGGCGCGGCGCTGGCCGAGGCGGAACTGGCCGCATCGCAGGCCGCGCTGGTGGTGGTGGAGGATCCGCGCCAGGCGCTGGCCTGCACCGCCGCGCTGTGGTTCGGCGCCCAGCCCGGGGTGATGGCGGCGGTGACCGGAACCAATGGCAAGACCTCGGTCGCCACATTTCTGCGCCAGATCTGGGCCGGGCTGGGGCACGCGGCGATCAACCTCGGCACCACCGGGGTCGAGGGGGCCTGGAGCGCGCCGCTTCAGCATACCACGCCGGAGCCGATTACCCTGCACCGGGTTCTGGCCGAGGCGGCCGGGCATGGCATCACTCACGCGGCGATGGAGGCCTCCTCACACGGGCTGGAGCAGCGGCGGCTGGACGGGGTTCAGCTTGCGGCGGCGGCTTTCACCAATTTCACCCAGGATCACCTGGATTATCATGAGAGTTTCGAAGCCTATTTCGCCGCCAAGGCCGGGCTGTTCCGCCGGGTGCTGCCGCCCGACGGCACCGCGGTGATCAACATCGAGGATCCGCGCGGACCCGAGATGCGCGCCATCGCCGCCGCGCGCGGGCAGACGGTGCTGAGCGTGGGCCGTGGCGGCTGCGACCTGTGTCTCCTGGCACAGCGGTTCGACGCCACCGGACAGGATCTGCGGTTCACATGGGAAGGCCAGAGCCATCAGGCGCGGCTCGACCTGATCGGGGGGTTTCAGGCCGAAAACGTCCTGATTGCCGCCGGGCTCGCCATCGCCTGCGGCGCCGAGGCGGAGGCGGTGTTCCGCACCCTGCCGGAGCTGACCACGGTGCGCGGGCGGATGCAGCTGGCCGCGACTCGCGGTAACGGCGCGGCGGTCTTCGTCGATTACGCCCATACCCCCGACGCGGTGGCGACCGCACTGCGGGCCTTGCGCCCGCATGTGATGGGTCGGCTGGTGGCCATCGTCGGCGCCGGCGGCGACCGCGACCGCGCCAAACGGCCGCTGATGGGGGCGGCGGCGCAGGACCATGCCGATCTGGTCTTTGTCACCGACGACAACCCCCGCAGCGAGGACCCGGCCAGCATCCGCGCCGCCGTGATGGAAGGGGCGCCGGAGGCGATCGAGGTCGGCGACCGCGCCGAGGCGATCCTGCGCGGGGTCGATGCGCTGGGACCGGGCGATGCGCTGCTGATCGCGGGCAAGGGGCATGAGACCGGGCAGATCGTCGGCGACGACATATTGCCCTTTGACGATGCCGAACAGGCCAGCGTGTCGGTCGCCGCGCTGGACGGGCGCCCGGCATGAGCCCGGCAAAGAGCGTTGACGCCCTGCGCGAAATCGGCCAAGGCAGGCGCGCCCCGGTACACCGCGAAAGGGGCCAATTCACAAGATGAAGAATAGGACCGGCTGACATGCTCTATTGGTTGACCGCGCTGTCGGACGGGGGGGATTTTTTCAACCTGTTCCGCTACATCACGTTCCGTGCCGGTGGGGCCTTTCTGACCGCGCTGCTGTTCGGGTTCCTGTTCGGACCGCCGCTGATCAACGTCTTGCGCCGCCGCCAGGGCAAGGGCCAGCCGATCCGCGACGACGGACCAGAGGGGCACCTGTCCAAGGCCGGAACGCCGACCATGGGCGGGCTGCTGATCGTCGGCGCGCTGGTGACCGCAACGGCGCTCTGGGCGCGGCTGGACAATCCCTTTGTCTGGCTGGTGCTCTTCGTGACGCTGGCCTTCGGCGCCATCGGCTTTGCCGACGATTACGCCAAGGTCTCCAAGCAGAACACCAAGGGGGTGCCGGGCAAGCTGCGGCTGGGGCTGGGCATCGTGATCGCGGTGGTGGCCGCGCTCTGGGCGGCGTGGAACCACCCGGCAGACCTGCAGAACCAGCTGGCGCTGCCGGTGTTCAAGGACACGCTGGTCAATCTAGGGTTTTTCTACGTGCCGTTCTCGGTCTGCGTGATCGTGGGGGCGGCCAACGCGGTGAACCTGACCGACGGGCTGGACGGACTGGCGATCATGCCGGTGATGATCGCGGCGACCACGCTGGGCATCATCGCCTATGCGGTGGGGCGCACCGACTTTACTGAATACCTCGACGTGCATTACGTGCCGGGCACCGGCGAGATCCTGGTCTTTACCGCCGCGCTCTTCGGCGGGGGGCTGGGGTTTTTGTGGTACAACGCGCCGCCGGCGGCGGTGTTCATGGGCGATACCGGCAGCCTCGCGCTGGGCGGCGCGCTGGGCGCCATCGCGGTGGCGACCAAGCACGAACTGGTGCTGGCCATCGTCGGCGGCCTGTTCGTGGTCGAGGCGCTGTCGGTCATCATCCAGGTGCTCTATTTCAAGCGCACCGGGCGACGGGTGTTCCTGATGGCGCCGATCCATCACCACTACGAGAAAAAGGGCTGGGCCGAACCCACCATCGTGATCCGGTTCTGGATCATCTCGCTGATCCTGGCGATGATCGGACTGGCGACGCTCAAGGTGCGCTGAGCCGGCTTGCAAAACGCCGCGCCCCGGGTGCAGGGTGCGCGGGCATTTGCAGACGAACAAGGGCGCGATGAAAACGGCATTGGTGACAGGCGGCAACCGCGGCATCGGGCGGGCCATCGCGGCCGGGCTTGTGCGCGATCACCGGGTGGTGATCGGGGTGCGCGACCGGCAGGCGGGCCGCGAGGCGGCCGAGGCGCTGGGCTGTGGCTGGGTGCATCTGGACCTGGAGGCGCCCGAGGGGTTCGCCCCGGCGCTGGAGCGGATCGGCGGGATCGATGTGCTGGTCAACAACGCGGGCATCCTGATCGACAGCAACATGATCGCCGATCCGCAGGGCGTGGCGCGCTCGATGCAGGTGATGTTCCATGCGCCCTACGAGTTGATCCGCCTTTGCCTGCCGCATATGGCGGCGCGGGGCTGGGGGCGGATCGTCAACCTGTCCTCGGACTGGGGCAGTTTTTCCGAGGGGCTGGCGGGGCCGGGCGCCTATGGCGTCGCCAAGGCGGCGCTGAACGCGCTGACCCACGCGCTGCCGCGCGATCTGCCCGAGGGCGTCAAGGTCAACGCGATGTGCCCCGGCTGGGTGGCGACGCGGATGGGCGGCGAGGCTGCGCCGCGCAGCCCGGCGCAGGGGGCGGAAACCGCGCTCTGGCTGGCACGGCTGGGCGCGGAGGGGCCGACGGGCGGATTTTTCCGCGACAAGAAGGAGCTGGGCTGGTGATACCGGTACGCGGATACGAGGGCGCCAAGGTTGCCGTTCTGGGACTGGGGCGCACAGGTGTGTCGGCGGCGCGGGCCTTGCGCGCGGGCGGCGCGGAGCCTCTCTGCTGGGACGACAACCCCGAGGCGCGGGCGCGGGCCGAGGGCGAGGGGTTCACCTGTGCCGATCCGTCCCGGTCGGGCGGATTCGACGGCATCGCGGCGCTGATCGTCTCGCCCGGAATCCCGCATCTTTATCCCGCGCCCAACCCGGTGGTTGCCGCCGCGCTGGCGGCCGGGGTGCCGGTGGACAATGACATCGGGCTGTTCTTTCGCTCGCTGGCGACGGCGGATTGGGATGCGCTGGACAGGTTGCCGCGGGTGGTGGCGGTGACCGGATCGAACGGGAAATCGACCACGGCGGCCTTGATCGACCATATCCTGCAAGAGGCCGGGCGGCCGGTGCAATTGGCCGGCAACATCGGCCGCGGGGTGCTGGATCTCGATCCCCCGGGCGAGGGCGCGGTGGTGGTGCTGGAACTGTCGAGTTACCAGACCGATCTGGCCCGGGCGCTGACCCCGGATGTGGCGGTCTTCACCAACCTCTCGCCCGACCACCTGGACCGGCACGGCGGGCCGGGCGGCTATTTCGCGGCCAAGCGGCGGCTGTTTGCCGAGGGTGGGCCGGACCGCGCTGTGATCGGTGTCGATGAGGTCGAGGGGCGGTTCCTGGCCGGGCAGCTGTCCGAGGGGCCGAGCGATGATCGGGTGATCCGCATCTCCTCGGGGCAAAAGCTGACCGGGCCGGGCTGGCAGGTCTTCGCCCGCAAGGGGTTTCTGGCCGAGACCCGCAAGGGCAAGCAGATCGCCTCGATCGATCTGCGCGGCATCACCGGGCTGCCCGGTGCGCATAACCACCAGAACGCCTGCGCCGCCTATGCCGCCTGCCGCGCGCTGGGGGTGCCGCCGCGCATGATCGAGGCGGCGCTGCACAGCTATCCGGGCTTGCCGCACCGCAGCCAGGTGATCGCCGAGCGGAACGGGGTGGTTTTCGTCAACGACAGCAAGGCCACCAACGTCGACAGTGCCGCCAAGGCGCTGGGCGCCTTTGCCCGTATCCGCTGGATCTGCGGCGGGCTGGAGAAAGAGGGCGGTCTGGGCGCGCTGAAGGGCGCGACCGGAGCTGTCGCCAAGGCCTATGTCATCGGGCGCGAGGCGGCGGGGTTTGCCATGCAGCTCGATGTGGAGGCCGAGGTCTGCACCACGATGGCGGCAGCGGTGGCGCGTGCGATGGAAGAGGCCGTTCCGGGCGATACCGTGCTGCTGGCCCCGGCGGCGGCGAGCTTCGACCAATACGACAATTTCGAGCGGCGCGGCGAGGATTTTACCGCCGAGGTGCAAAAGCGGCTCGACTAGGGCCGTTGCCGTCATGCGCGACAGAGGGCGGGCGCCTGCCCGTGGGATGGCGCCTGCAACCGATGAGCGGTGCGCTTTATCCTGGCCAAATTCATCTTTCCTGCGAACGGAGCGCCCGGGTTGCCAAAGCGCCAGCCCGCAGGGACGGGCAGGCGCTCGCCCGGCGCGCGTTGCGCGCTATTCGGGCGGGGGAGGGCGGTATTTCACCCCTTCGCCGCGATGGCCGTTCCGGCGGCATGGCCCGAGGCCCAGGCCCATTGGAAGTTGTAGCCGCCAAGCCAGCCGGTGACATCCACCGCCTCGCCGATGGCGTAGAGCCCGGGCACCGCTTTTGCCGCCATGGTTTTCGACGACAGCGCGTCGGTGTCGATGCCGCCCAGCGTCACCTCTGCGGTGCGATAGCCTTCGCTCCCCGAGGGGATGAGGCGCCAATCGCCGAGACGGTCGCAAAGCGATTGCAGCGCCGCGTCGGACTGGTCGGCGAGATTGCCGTTCAGGTCCAGCTCCGGGGCGAGGAACTCCACCAGTCGGGCTGGAAGGTGGCGCGCCAACTCGGTGGTCAGTGCCCGGCGTCCGGCCTGTTGCCGCTGGTCCCTCAGGGTCTCGTAGAGCGGCAGATCGGGGATCAGGTTGACCGCGATCTCCTCGCCCTCGCGCCAGTAGGACGACAGTTGCAGCACCGCCGGGCCAGAGAGGCCGCGATGGGTAAAGAGCAGCGCCTCGTCGAACCCGGCGCGGGCGTTCGACAACCGCGCCGGTAGCGAGACCCCGGCCAGCGGGGCAAAGCGCCCCTCGGGAAAGGTGAAGGGAACCAGCGCGGGCCGGGTCTCGGTCACATCAAGCCCGAATTGCCGGGCAATGTCATAGGCCAGCCCGGTCGCCCCCATCCTGGGGATCGACTTGCCGCCGGTGGCCAGCACAAGATTGCGGCAGGTCAGATCGACCCGCTTGCCCTCACGGTCGAGGGTGAGCGCGAAGCCGCCGTCGGTCTTCGACAGATCCACAAGCGCGGTGGAGAGCCACAGCGCGGCGCCCGCCCTGGCCATCTCGTCGCGCAGCATGGCGATGATCTGCGTCGCCTTGCCGTCGCAAAAGAGCTGGCCCAGCGTCTTTTCATGCCAGGCGATGCGGTGACGGCCGACCAGGTCGATGAAATCCCACTGGGTATAGCGGGCCAGCGCCGACTTGCAGAAATGCGAGTTTGCCGACAGGAAGTTCTCGGGGGCGGCGTGAAGGTTGGTGAAATTGCAGCGTCCGCCGCCCGAGATGCGGATCTTTTCCCCCGGGTTGCGCGCATGGTCGATCACCAGCACGCGCGGACCCGCGTGGGCGGCGCACATCATGCCGGCGGCTCCGGCGCCCAGGATGACCGTTTCGAACTCCATCCGCGCCGCTTGGCCCGGATCGCGGCGGATGGCAAGAGGAACGGGCTGGAATGAAAGCCCGTTTCGCGGTACTGTTCGACCCAGACCCGGAAAACCGGGCGGACAGAGGCAGCAAACGGCAGGATTACCATGACCGAGATGGTCTATGGCGCGGTTTCCGCGCAACGGGGCGAACCCATTCTTCCCAAGTGGTGGCGGACACTGGACAAGTGGTCGATGACCTGTGTGCTGGTGCTGGCCGGTATCGGGCTGCTGCTGGGTCTGGCGGCCTCTCCGCCCTTGGCCTCGCGCAACGGGCTCGATCCGTTTCACTATGTCGAGCGGCAGGCGGTGTTCGGCACGCTGGCGCTGACCGCGATGCTGCTGACCTCGATGATGACGCCGACGCTGGTGCGGCGGCTGGCGGTGCTGGGGTTTGCCGCGTCCTTCGTCGCGCTGGCGCTGCTGCCGGTGCTGGGCACCGATTTCGGCAAGGGCGCGATGCGCTGGTATTCTCTGGGATTCGCCAGCGTGCAGCCCTCGGAATTCATGAAACCGGTCTTCATCGTGGTGGCGGCCTGGATGCTGGCGGCAAGCCAGCAGATCAACGGCCCGCCGGGCACGGCGTGGTCGGCGCTGCTGTGCCTGACCATCGTCGGCATGCTGGTGATGCAGCCCGATTTCGGCCAGGCCTGCCTGGTGCTGTTCGGCTGGGGGGTGATGTATTTCGTCGCCGGGGCGCCGATGACGCTGCTGGTGGGGATCGTGCTGGCGGTGGTGCTGGGTGGTACCGTGGCCTATTCCAGCTCGGAGCATTTCGCGCGCCGCATCGACGGGTTTCTCAGCCCCGAGGTCGATCCCACGACCCAGCTCGGCTATGCCACCAACGCGATCCGCGAGGGCGGGCTGTTTGGCGTCGGAGTTGGCGAGGGGCAGGTGAAATGGTCGCTGCCCGATGCCCATACCGATTTCATCATCGCCGTCGCGGCCGAGGAATACGGTCTGATCCTGGTGCTGATCATCATCGCGCTTTACTGTTCGATCGTGGTCCGCTCGCTGTTGCGGCTGATGCGCGAACGCGATCCCTTCATCCGGCTGGCCGGCACCGGGTTGGCCTGTATCTTCGGGGTGCAGGCGATGATCAACATGGGCGTGGCGGTGCGGCTGTTGCCGGCCAAGGGGATGACCCTGCCTTTCGTCAGCTATGGCGGCTCGTCGCTGATCGCGGGGGGCATCGCGCTGGGCATGCTGCTGGCCTTCACCCGGACCCGGCCGCAGGGCGAGATCGGCGAGATTCTGCGCGGCCGTCCCTGAGGGGCTGGCGGTGCGCGGGGATTTGCGCGATGGCCGGGGCCCGCGCCCCGAAACCGAAGACAAACGCAGGACAACGCCCATGCCACAAAAGCTGCTGATGATCGCCGCCGGCGGCACCGGGGGCCACATGTTCCCGGCCCAGGCCCTGGCCGAGGCGATGCTGAAACGCGGCTGGCGGGTCAAGCTGAGCACGGATGCGCGCGGCGCGCGCTATACCGGCGGCTTTCCCCATTCGACCGAGATCACCCAGGTGCAAAGCGCGACCTTTGCCCGTGGCGGGGCGCTGGCCAAGGTGCTGGCAGGCCCGAAGATCGCCGCCGGCGTGCTGGCCGCCGCCTGGTCGATGAAGCGTGACCGACCCGACGCGGTGGTGGGCTTTGGCGGCTACCCGTCGATCCCGGCGCTGGGGGCGGCGACGCTGCTGGGCCTGCCGCGGATGATCCACGAACAGAACGGCGTGCTGGGCCGGGTCAACAGGGTCTTCGCCAAGCGGGTGGCGCAGGTGGCCTGCGGCGTCTGGCCGACCGAGCTGCCCGAGGGGGCGCAGGGCGTGCCTGTCGGCAACCCGGTGCGCGCGGCGGTGCTGGCGCGGGCGGGCGCGGGATACATCGCGCCGGGCGATTACCCGATGTCGATCCTGGTGATCGGTGGCAGCCAGGGCGCGCGCATCCTGTCCGACGTGGTGCCCGCCGCCATCGCCGCACTGCCGTCCGAGGTGTTGCGCAACATCCGGGTCAGCCACCAGGCCCGTGACGAGGACGGCGCGCGGGTGGCGGCGTTCTATGCCGAACAGGGGATCGACGCCGATGTGCAGCCGTTCTTCAACGACGTGCCGGCGCGAATGTCCGAGGCGCAGCTGGTGATCTGCCGCGCCGGGGCCTCGACCATCGCCGATCTCACGGTGATCGGGCGGCCCTCGATCCTGATCCCCTATGCCGCCGCCGTCGGTGACCACCAGACCGCCAACGCGCGTGGCCTGGTCGAGGCCGGCGCGGCGATCCTGATCCCGGAAAAGCGGCTTGACCTTTCCAGCCTGACCGCGCAGATCACCGCGGTTCTGTCCGACCCCGCCGGCGCCCAGCAGATGAGCGCGGCGGCACTGGGCGCGGGCATGCCGGACGCCACCGAGAGGCTGGCGGCGCTGGTCGAAGAGCTGGCCGAAGCCCGGCCCGAGAAGGAGCGCGCATGACCCCCGCCACCAAACTGCCCACCGATGTCGGGCCGATCCATTTCGTCGGCATCGGCGGTATCGGCATGTCGGGCATCGCCGAGGTGCTGCTGAACCTGGGCTACCGGGTGCAGGGCTCGGACCTGAAACGCTCGAAGATCACTGATCGGCTGGCCGGTCTGGGCGCGCAGGTGTTCGAGGGGCAGCGGGCCGAAAACCTGGAAGGCGCCGAGGTGGTGGTGATCTCCTCGGCGATCAAGCCGGGCAATCCCGAGCTCGACGAGGCGCGCCGCCGCGGCCTGCCCATCGTCAAGCGGGCCGAGATGCTGGGCGAGCTGATGCGGCTGAAATCAAACGTCGCCGTCGCCGGCACCCACGGCAAGACCACCACCACCACGCTGATGGCCGAGATGATGGTCGCCGGCCGGTTCGATCCCACCGTAGTCAACGGCGGCATCATCCATGCCTACGGCTCCAACGCGCGGATGGGGCAGGGCGAATGGATGGTGGTCGAGGCCGACGAGAGCGACGGCAGCTTCAACCGGCTGCCCGCCACCATCGCCATCGTCACCAATATCGACCCCGAGCACCTGGAGCATTGGGGCGATTTCGATAAGCTGCGCGACGGGTTCTATCAATTCGTCTCCAACATCCCGTTCTACGGGCTGGCGGTCTGCTGCACCGATCATCCCGAGGTGCAGGCGCTGGTCGGCCGGGTCACCGACCGCCGCGTCGCCACCTACGGCTTCAACGCCCAGGCCGACGTGCGCGCGGTGAACCTGCGGTATCAGGCCGGCGTGGCGCATTTTGACATCGCGCTGCAGACCGAAGGCCAGATGATCGAGGGCTGCACCCTGCCGATGCCGGGCGATCACAACGTCTCGAACGCGCTGGCTGCGGTCACCGTGGCGCGGCACCTGGGCATGAAGCGGGCCGAGATCCGCGCCGCGCTGGCCGCCTTCGGCGGGGTCAACCGGCGCTTCACCACGGTGGGCGAGGTCAACGGCGTCACCGTGATCGACGACTACGGCCATCACCCGGTGGAAATCGCCGCCGTGCTCAAGGCGGCGCGACAGGCCACCGAGGGCCGCGTCATCGCCGTGCACCAGCCGCACCGTTATACCCGCCTGCATTCGCTGTTCGACGATTTCTGCGGCTGTTTCAACGAGGCCGACGTGGTCGGCATCGCCGAGGTCTACGCCGCCGGAGAGGATCCGATCCCCGGCGCCAGCCGCGACGACCTGGTCGCCGGGCTGATCCGCCACGGCCACCGCCACGCCCGCGCCGTCCTGTCCGAGGACGACCTGACCCGGATGGTGCGCGACGAGGCCCGGCCGGGCGACATGGTGGTCTGCCTTGGCGCCGGCACCATCAGCGCCTGGGCCAACAACCTGCCGGAGCGGCTGAAGGGGTAGGGACATGGCCGGGGAGGAGATGACGCAAGAGCGGTTGGAAGCTTGGCTCAACTCTCGGCCCGAGAAGGCTCGCGTTCAGGAGGCTGCTTGGATCGCGTCGCGGATCGCTGCGCGACAACTGCCCGACATGTTTCGCAACTTAAGCTCTCCAAAACATGAGCTTGATCTCGCATTCTTGTATTGTTGTCGATTGGCGTTGCTATCAGGAATTGAGAGTATCTGGCCAACGACCGAGCTCAAGTCCGCCGGGGACGCCGCTGCGAAATTCGCCCAAGAGGGAGTTGCCCGAAGCGTCAATGCTTCCTTTTTTGGAGCTTCCTTAGCTTCAACGGAGGCTGCGATTAACGCCCACGCTGCAATTTCCGGCAACATTGACGCCACTCGAGCTGCCGTTCGAGCCGCGAATTCAATCATCGATCCCGCCGTTAATTCTGCCTTGGCGGATGACGTTAAGTTTCTTTCTGGGGAAGGAGAATTTTCCCATGCGCGGCCGCTTTGGCCGGAAGAGTGGCGCGCAGAATTTGAACAGTTTTGGAAAGAAGTGGCAATTTCGTTGATGGCAAGCCTTGTTCAGAATGATGGACGCGAAGGCCTACTGGTAGACTGGTCCTTCTGGATCAATTGGTACGAGAACCTTCTCGCCGGTCGTCCGCAAAACCGTGCCCTGCTGACCGACATCGCGCTGATCCCGGATGCGGATTGGGCAAAGGGACCGGCGCATGTGAATGCGATGATTGCAGAGATCGTCGAAAAGCATGCCAGTGTCGATGAGATCATCCGCCAGAATCCTTATGCCCACAAGATCGAGGTCGATGCGAAATGCGGGCGGCTTGTCGCGTCGTCGCGGAATGCCCCGGACCTGAGCCAGATCGAGGCCGCCATCCGGCAGGCGCTGAAAGACTTCACCGCCCGTTGTCGCAAGGACAAATCGGCCAATCGGCTCGGAATCCAAATGAATACGATGTTCGCGCCGGTCATTTCCGACCTGCGCCGCGATCTCCGGCGCTACCGATCCGATCCACTGACCATGTTCGACCATGTGTCTTTGGCGCAGCGGGAACTGGAACGGATCGCGAAAAACGAGGGCTTCTCAGCAGATGGCCCCTTCGCGCGTCTGGTGGATGCACTGGAAACCCAGAAGGATGATATTTGCGTCGCGGTCCCCGACGTGGCGGAGACCCAGCGCAACCGGCTGGCGGTTCGTGTCGCCCGCTACACGGACGAACAACGCGCAATGGCGCTGCGTTTGTGCGCCGGGATGGCGGCGGATAGTGAAGGTGTGCTGCATGCCGCGGCTGCGCTTGCGATCCAGAAAATCCTCGATCCGGAGAGCAGTGAAGAGGAAACGAAATCTGCTTGGTATTTCATGACGGCAGCCATTCCGCGCGGGGCACGCGCGATTCGGGCGTCGGACATGAAAGAAGCCTCGCCGAAACAGGCTAAGTCGACCCTGCAAAAGGTGGTCGATGGTGCGGACAAACTCGCGAAGCTGGACAAGGGCATCGATGCGGTTCAGGAGTTCGGGACAGAAGGGGCAGGTTGGGTCACAGAATTCTGGACACAGGTCGAGTCAGGGAATTTCTACGGGTTGCTAGGATGACCGAACCCCATCTCAAACGCCGTATCGGACCCGGGCTGCTGACCGCCTATGGCGTCGGCATCATGGTCGGTGCGGGGATCTACGTGCTGACCGGGATCGCCGCCGGGGTGGCCGGGGTCTGGGCGCCGCTGTCGTTCCTGCTGGCCGGGCTGGTGGCGGTGCCCTCGGCGCTGGCCTTTGCCGAGCTGTCGGCGCGCATCCCCGAGGCGGCCGGTGACAGTTCCTACATCGAGGTCGGATTGCGTCGGCACGGGCTGGCGGTGCTGGTGGGCTGGATCAACATTGTCGCGGGCACCGTGGCGGCGGCGGCGGTGCTGCGCGGCGGGGTCGGCTACCTGACCGCCATCGTCGATGTCCCCTTTGTCTGGGGCGTGGTGGGTTTCGGCGCGGCGATGACCGTCATCGCCCTGATCGGCGTGCTGGAAAGCCTCGCCTTCGCCGCGATCCTCACGCTGGTCGAGGTGGTCGGCCTGGTGCTGGTCACCGGCGCCGGCTTTGCCGCCGCCCCGGTGGCCGATTGGAGCGCACCGCCGCCGCCGGAATGGAGCGGGGTGGCCGCCGCCACCGTCTTCGGCTTTTTCGCCTTCATCGGCTTCGACGACATGGTCAACGTGGTCGAGGAGACCAAGAACCCCGAACGCTCGATGCCGCGCGCGATCCTCTGGGCGCTGGCGCTGACCGCGCTGCTTTACGCGATGGTGTCGATGGCCGCTGTGCGCTCGGTCCCGCGCGAACTGCTGGGCGTTTCGGAGCGGCCCTTGGCGCTGGTCTGGGAGGCAGGCACCGGAACCTCGGCGCTGTTTCTCTCGGCGATCGCGGTGGCGGCGGCGATGAACGGCGTGCTGGCGCAGATCGTGATGGCGGCGCGGGTGCTGTTCGGGCTCGGCAAACGCTCGCCGGGGCTGTCGGTGTTCCGCCACGCGCACAAGCGGTTCGGCACGCCGGTTCTGGGCACCCTGGTGGTCGGCGCGGCGACGACGGCGGCGGCGCTGACCCTGCCGGTGGCGGTGCTGGCCGAAATCACCACCCAGGCGCTGCTGATCGTCTTTGCCATCGTCAATGCCGCGCTGGTGGGCGTCAAGCGGCGCGAGCCGGAGGGGCCTTTCGTGGTGCCCGCCTATGTGCCCTGGCTGGGCATGGCCGCCTGCGTCGCCGCCTTCGCGGCCTCCTTCGCGTGAGGGCGGGATGAGCGCGCCGGTGATCGCCGCCAGCCTCTGGGTGCTGGCCGGGGCGATGGTTGCGTTTCTGCCGCTGCGGTACCAGTACCTGCCCGGCGGGCTGCTGCTGCTTTGCGCGCCGGGGCTGCTGGTCTGGCTCGGGGCGGTGCACGGGATCTGGATCGCGCTGGCCGCGCTGCTGGCGGTGCTGTCGATGTTCCGCCGGCCCTTGCGTGAGCTGTTGCGCCGGGCGTGGGGGCGGCGATGACGCCGTCGCTGATCCTGGCCTGCCTCTGGGCCGTTGCGGCAAATCTGAGCGCCATGCTCCCCAGCCGTGACAACCACTGGCGCCGCGCCTACGGGCTGATCGCGCTGGGCATTCCGCTGCTGGGCTGGGTCACCTATCAGAACGGGCCGTGGATCGGGCTGCTGGTGCTCGCGGCGGGGATGTCGGTGCTGCGCTGGCCGGTGCTCTACCTGGCCCGCTGGCTGCGTCGGCGCGTACGCTGAGGCGTTCGGCGCGCTGGACGGATGCAGGCGGACGGGGCTAGAGTTGCCTATGGTCTATGTCATGCCGCTGTTGTGCTTTGTGATCCCGCTGATCCTGGGGGTCGTGGCGGTGCGAAATCGCGTGGGCTGGGTGGTGCCGCTGGCGGCGCTGCTGCTGGCGATGCTGATGGTCTGGGCGATCTGGACCGGCCGACAGCACCAGGGCTGGGATGCGATCGGATATGGCATCTTCGCCGCGCTGATGGCGGCCCCGGCGATCCTGGGCGTGCTGATCGGCGGCGGTATCGGCTGGTGGCGGCGATGGCGCAGGGCGGCGCGCGGCGACGGGTGAGGCCACGGCCCGGAGTATTTGCAGTCAGAGGACGGGGCCGGGTTGTTCTCGATCCGGGGCGGCGGTAGCAGAGGCGCATGGAGCATGACTTTCCCCAGCTGCGCGGGCGACTGACCCGCAACAAACCGCTGTCCGAGCTGACCTGGCTGCGCGTGGGCGGGCCGGCCGACGTGCTGGTCCAGCCCGCCGATATCGAGGATCTCGCGGCCTTCCTGGCGGCGCTGCGCCCGGATGTGCCGGTGTTTCCCATGGGCGTCGGGTCCAACCTGATCGTGCGCGACGGCGGGCTGCGCGCGGTGGTGATCCGGCTGGGGCGCGGCTTCAACGGGATTGTCGTCGAGGACAACCGGGTGACCGCAGGGGCGGCGGCGCTGGATGCGCATGTGGCGAAACGGGCGGCGCAGGCGGGGGTCGACCTGACCTTCCTGCGAACCATCCCGGGCAGTATCGGCGGCGCGGTGCGGATGAACGCGGGCTGCTACGGCTCCTACGTGGCCGATGTCCTCGTCTCGGCCCGCGCGGTGACACGGCGCGGCGAAATCGTCACGCTGACTGCGCGCGATCTGAACTTCCGCTACCGGCAGAGCGATCTGTCCGAAGGGATGGTGATCGTCGAGGCAACCTTCGAGGGGCCGTCAGCCGACCCCAGGGCGCTGCTGGCGCGGATGGACGAGCAGCTGCGCAGGCGCGACGAGAGCCAGCCGACGAAAGAGCGCAGCGCCGGCTCCACCTTTCGCAACCCGGCGGGGTTCTCCAGCACCGGGCGGGCCGACGACGTGCATGACCTCAAGGCCTGGAAGGTGATCGAGGATGCCGGAATGCGCGGCGCCCGTCTGGGCGGCGCACAGATGAGCGAGAAACACGCCAATTTCCTGATCAACGCCGGTGGCGCCAGCGCCGCGGATCTGGAGGGACTGGGCGAGGCGGTGCGAAAAAAGGTTTACCAGACCAGCGGCATAACGCTAGAATGGGAAATCATGCGGATCGGCGAAGCAGAAAGCTGACGATCCGCGGAATAACACCCGAACGCGACACCCCGCAGGCACATAAGGGGGCGCGAAAACCGGGAACAAACACGGGTCGCAAAGGCCCGGGGACATTGAGGCACAACGTGGGTCACGCGAGCGGAAAGACCCCCCTTGTTGCGGTATTGATGGGCGGCGCCTCGGCCGAACGCGAGGTCTCGCTGCCCTGTGGGCGCGCATGCGCCACCGCGCTGCGGGGCGAAGGCTATGAGGTGGTCGGGCCGGATGCCGGCCCGGACCTCGGCGAACGGCTGCGCGGTTTTTCTCCCGATATGGTGATCGGCGACTGCCGGATGGTGGAGGATGCCGCGTGCAACAGGTGATCCGCCCCCGCCCCCAGGCGCGCCCCGATCCGGCGCCCTCGCGTCTGAATTACCGGGTGCAGCGCTGGATGCTGACGCCGGGGATCCGGCTGGGGCTGCGCACCCTCGTGCCCTTCGCCCTGTGCTTTGCGCTGGGCTCGCTCTTCATGGCTGACCAGGGGCGGCGCGACGCGCTGACGGTGTTCCTGTCCGACCTGCGCGTCTCGATCCAGGAGCGGCCCGAATTCATGGTCGGGCTGATGGCGATCGACGGCGCCGGACGCAACCTGTCGGAGGATATCCGCGAGGCTGTGGCGCTGGATTTCCCCGTCAGTTCCTTCGACCTCGACCTGCAACAGATCCGCGAGCGGATCGTCGGGCTCGACCCGGTCAAGGCGGCCAGCGTGCGCATCCGCCCCGGCGGCATCCTCCAGGTCGACGTGGTCGAACGCCAGCCCTCGGTGATCTGGCGCAGCCGCGCCGGGCTGTCGATGCTGGACGCAAGCGGCACCCATGTGGACCAGTTGCCGGCCCGGACCACGCGGCCCGAGCTGCCACTGATCGCCGGCCAGGGCGCCGATCGCGCGGTCGGCGAGGCGCTGGCGCTGTTTGCCGCGGCGCAACCGCTTGCCGGGCGACTGCGCGGCCTGGTCCGCATCGGCGAGCGGCGTTGGGACGTGGTCCTGGATCGCGGCCAGCGCATCCTGCTGCCGCCGGACCGGCCGGTGCGGGCGCTTGAACGGGTGCTGGCGCTGAACGAGGTGCGCGACCTGCTGGAGCGCGACGTGACCGTTGTCGACATGCGTCTGCGGGCGCGGCCAACGGTGCGGATGACCGAGCACGCGGTCGAGGACTGGTGGAAAATAAGAAGAATAAACGGATACGGGCAGTAACAGATGACGGACCTCTACCAATCCCAACGGGCGATGCGGCAAATGCGCCGCCAGGCGATGCAGCGCGGGGTGATCGCCGTCCTTGACGTGGGCAGCTCCAAGATCGCCTGCCTGATCCTGCGGTTCGACGGCACCGCCAAGCTGAGCGAGGACAATTCCATCGGCTCGCTGGCGGGGCAAAGCGGGTTCCGCGTGGTCGGCGCCGCGACGACCCGGTCGCGCGGGGTGCAGTTCGGCGAGATCACCGCCATGCAGGAGACCGAGCGCGCCATCCGCACCGCCCTGCAGGCGGCGCAGAAGATGGCCGAGATCCGTGTCGATCACGTGATCGCCTGCTTCTCCGGTGCCAGCCCGCGCTCTTACGGGCTCGACGCGACGGTCGAGCTCGAGGGGCAGGTGGTCACCGAGGCCGAGATCGCCCGCGTGCTCTCGGCCTGCGAGGTGCCCGAATACGGCGCCGGGCGCGAGGTGCTGCATGCCCAGCCGGTGAACTTCGCGCTCGACAACCGCTCGGGCCTGATCGACCCGCGCGGCCAGCTCGGGCACAACCTGGCCGTCGATATGCACATGCTGACGGTGGACGCCGCCGCGATCCAGCACCTGGTCCATTGCATCAAGCGCTGCGACCTGGAACTGGCGGGCATCGCCGGATCCGCCTATGTCTCGGGGATTTCCGCGCTGGTCGAGGACGAGCAGGAACTCGGGTCGGCCTGTATCGACATGGGCGGCGGCAGCACCAGCATCTCGATCTTTCTGAAAAAGCACATGATCTATGCCGATTGCGTGCGCATGGGCGGCGATCACATCACCGGCGATATCTCCATGGGCCTGGGTGTTCCGATGACCAATGCCGAGCGGATCAAGACCTTTTGCGGCGGGGTCCATGCCACCGGTGCCGACGACCGCGACATGATCGACATCGGCGGCGACACCGGCGACTGGGAACATGACCGCCGCACGGTAAGCCGCGCCGAGCTGATCGGTATCATGCGGCCGCGTGTCGAGGAGATCCTCGAAGAGGTGCGCGTGCGGCTCGACGCGGCGGGGTTCGAGCACCTGCCCAGCCAGCAGATCGTGCTGACCGGCGGGTCGAGCCAGATCATGGGACTCGACGGGCTGGCCAGCCGCATCCTCGGCCAGCAGGTGCGGCTTGGCCGGCCACTCAGGGTGCACGGGCTGCCGCAATCGGCCACCGGTCCGGGCTTTGCGGGCGCGGTCGGGTTGGCGCTGTTCGCCGCCCATCCGCAGGACGAATGGTGGGATTTCGAGATCCCGGTCGATCGCTATCCGGGCCGTTCGCTGCAGCGCGCGGTCAAATGGTTCCGCGACAACTGGTGAGGTCTTTGCCGGCCGGCGGAGGCCAGGGCGGATTCCGGCGTTTTTTGTGGCCCGCGCGGCAACCGCATGCTAATCTTCAGGAAAGTCACCCCGACGAGAGGTGACCGGGAGGGTCGAGCAGGGACCCCGCGAAGACAACTCAGGGACCGCGCATCTTGCGTGTGCCCAACATGCGCGCCGGATCATCGCCGGGGCCCTATTGTTGCGTGTGCCATTGCCCGCAACATCTAGAGGGCTCGGCCATATGACGCCGGTACACGTAATTTTTTTGCCATATTTGGTATGAATCACTTGTTTTCTTGGTGACCTTGGGCTGTGATCCCGCTATTGTTCTTATTAGGCAGACCCGTCCGGCAGAGGCGGAGCGTGACGTAAACGATTGTGAACAGGCGGACAGAGCATGACATTGAACCTTTCGATGCCCGGACAGGACGAACTGAAACCGCGGATCACCGTTTTCGGCGTCGGGGGCGCGGGCGGCAATGCCGTCAACAACATGATCGAAAAATCGCTTTCGGGCGTTGAGTTCGTGGTCGCCAACACCGATGCGCAGGCGCTGCAGCAAAGCCACGCCGGAAACCGGGTTCAGCTGGGCGTCAAGGTGACCGAGGGGCTGGGCGCCGGGGCGCGGGCCTCTGTCGGCGCCGCCGCCGCCGAGGAAAGCATCGAGCAGATCGTCGATCACCTGGCCGGTTCGCACATGTGCTTCATCACCGCGGGCATGGGTGGCGGCACCGGCACCGGCGCCGCGCCGATCATCGCCCAGGCCGCGCGCGAACTGGGCGTGCTGACTGTGGGCGTGGTGACCAAGCCGTTCCAGTTCGAGGGCATCAAGCGGATGCGCCAGGCCGAGGATGGCGTCGAGGCGCTGCAAAAGGTCGTCGATACGCTGATCATCATCCCGAACCAGAACCTGTTCCGGCTCGCCAACGAAAAGACCACCTTTACCGAGGCCTTCTCGCTGGCCGATGACGTGCTTTACCAGGGCGTCAAGGGCGTGACCGACCTGATGGTGCGCCCCGGCCTGATCAACCTCGATTTCGCCGACGTGCGCGCGGTGATGGACGAGATGGGCAAGGCGATGATGGGCACCGGCGAGGCCGAGGGCGAGGATCGCGCGATCCAGGCCGCCGAAAAGGCGATCGCCAACCCGCTGCTGGATGAAATCAGCCTCAAGGGCGCCCGCGGTGTGCTGATCAACATCACCGGCAGCCATGACCTGACCCTGTTCGAACTGGACGAGGCCGCCAACCGCATCCGCGAAGAGGTGGACCCGGAGGCCAACATCATCGTCGGCTCGACCCTGGACACCGACATGCAGGGCATGATGCGCGTCAGCGTCGTGGCCACCGGCATCGACGCGACGGACGTGCACAGCGACATTCCGGTGCCGCGCCGCCCGTTGTCGCAGCCGCTCAAGCAGAAGGTCTCGGCCGAGGAAAGCCGCGCGCAGGCACCGCTGGAGCTGGATACGCCGATCGCTGCCGAGGTCACCCAGGCCGAGGAGCCGGTTCAGGCACCCGAACCGGTCGCCGCCGAACCGGCCCCGGAGCCCAGCCTGTTCGAGGGTATCGAGGAGACCGCCGCGCAGGAGGCCGCGCCCCAGGACCACGGCGAACTCCGTCAGGAGCAGCAGGTAGCCTGGCAGGACGACGGATTGCCGCCGCCCGCCTACCGCCCGGAAGAGCCGGTGTTCGAGCCGCGCGCCGAGGTTGAAGAGGACGAGAGCGAACAGTTCATCGCGCCCCGGGCGCCCGCGCCCGGCACCCCCTCGCCGGAGGCGCTGGCCCGGCTGCATGCCGCCGCCCGCAACGCGCCGCGCGCACCGCAGCAGGGATCGGTTTCCCAACAGCCACCGGCGCCGGAGAAAAGCCGCTTTGGTTTCAACCGTCTGATCGACCGGATGACCGGGCACGCCGGGGATACCCCCTCGGGCGGGGCCCAGCCGGCCCGGCAACAGCCGCCGGTGCAGCGACCGGAAAGCGCCGTCCAACCCGAGGCCGATCCTGACCAGGAGCGGATCGAGATTCCCGCCTTCCTGCGGCGCCAGGCAAACTGAATACGGACACAGTTCCGCAACGTAAGACCACCCCTTGGGGTGGTCTTTTTCTTTTAAAAACAAAAGATTGGAATAAGATCGGCGGGGATCTGCCGGAATGTTTCAATGATGTTTCATTCAGTTACAAAGATTGAGTTGAGCCATGGACGGCGGAACATTACTTCGGATGCACCGGCACTGGGGATGGCCGGAGCCACGCTGAGAGGCCGCTTTTGCAACATACGCTGAGAACGCCAGTCACCTTCACCGGGGTCGGCCTGCATTCGGGCAAACCGGTCAGAATGGTGATCCGCCCGGCCGCTGCCGGCAGCGGCATCTGGTTCAAGCGGATCGATATCGCGCTCGGCGATACAATGATCCCGGCGCTCTACCATGCCGCCGAACAGACCCCGCTCTGTACCCGGCTGGTCAACGCCGCCGGTGTTTCGGTTTCCACCGTCGAACATGTCATGGCCGCGCTGGCGGGCTGCGGCGTGCACAATGCGCTGATCGAGATCGACGGGCCCGAGGCTCCGATCCTCGACGGCTCCGCTGCCCCCTTCGTGCGCGGCATCATGGCGCGCGGCCTGCGTGGACAGCTTGAGCCCATCCTCGCTTACCAGGTGCTTCGGCCGGTCACGGTCGAACGCGACGGCGCCCGCGCGACCCTGGCCCCGGCCGATCGCCTGATCATCGAATTTCACATCGACTTCGCCGATGCCGCCATCGGCCGCCAGAGCAAGCGGCTGGACATGGGCAACGGGTCTTTCGCGCGCGAGCTTTGCGACAGCCGCACCTTCTGCCGCTACGACGATGTCCAGCGCATGCACGAGAACGGGCTCGGGCTTGGCGGTACGCTGGAAAACGCCGTGGTTGTCGATGGCGACACCATCCTGACTCCGGGCGGGCTGCGTCACCGCGACGAGGCGGTCCGCCACAAGATGCTCGATGCGCTCGGCGATCTGGCGTTGGCCGGGGGGCCGCTGCTGGGCCACTACACCGGCGAGCGTGCGGGCCACACGCTGACCAACGCGCTGCTGCGCGCGCTCTTTGCCGCGCCCGATGCGGTGCGCCCGGTCCTGTGCGATCCGAGCATCTCCGCGCGGCTGCCCGGCAAGGGGCTGGCGTTGCACGAGATCCCCCAGGTCGCCTGAGCGCGCGGCCTGCCGCCAGGGCCATTGACCGGGGGCGTTTTAAGGCGTTTTGCACCGGAAATTATTGTGCTAGACCGATGCCCAAACGGGCGGAATGCCCGGCAAGATCGGTGAGGATTGGCAAGCATGATCGGCGGCAGGTCGGGAATCAGAGTCATCGGGGCGTTCATTCTGATGGCGGTTCTGGCCGCTTGCGGCAGCGGACCTGTGGACAGGTCGCAGAACCTCGACGGGTTCACGCCGGACCAGATCTACGAACGCGGAGAATTCGAACTGACCCGCGGACGCACCGGCGACGCGGCCTGGTATTTTTCCGAGATCGAGCGGATGTATCCCTATTCCTCCTGGGCCAAGCGGGCCCTGATCATGCAGGCCTTCTCGAATCACAAGGGGCAGGATTATCCCGAAAGCCGGGCCGCCGCGCAGCGCTACATCGATTTCTATCCCACCGACGAGGACGCCGCCTATGCCCAGTACCTGCTGGCACTGAGCTATTACGACCAGATCGACGAGGTCGGCCGCGACCAGGGCCTGACGTTCCAGGCGCTGCAGGCGCTGCGCACCGTGATCGAGGTTTATCCCGACAGCGAATACGCGACGCCCGCGATGCTGAAATTCGACCTCGCCTTCGACCACCTCGCGGCGAAGGAGATGGAGGTCGGCCGCTATTACCTGCGCAAGAAGCATTTTTCCTCGGCGGTCAACCGGTTCCGCGTTGTGGTTGAGGATTTCCAGACCACCACCCATACCGCCGAGGCGCTGCATCGTCTGGTCGAGGCCTATCTGTCGCTGGGTCTCACCGACGAGGCACAGACCGCCGGCGCGATCCTGGGCTACAACTACCAGGGCTCGGAGTGGTACGAGGACAGCTACAAGCTGCTGACCGAACGCGGTCTGAAGATGCGCAGCATCGGCAACAACTGGCTCAGCCAGATCTACCGCCAGTCGGTCAAGGGGCAATGGCTCTGAGCCCGATGCGGTCCATCCGGAAATGGGGCAGGGGCGATGCTGCGCTCGCTTGACATCCGAGACATGCTGATCATCGACCGGCTGGAGCTTGCGTTCCAGCCGGGGCTGAACGTGCTGACCGGCGAAACTGGCGCGGGCAAGTCGATCCTGCTCGATTCGCTGGGCTTCGTGCTGGGCTGGCGCGGCCGCGCCGCGCTGGTGCGCCAGGGCGCCGATCAGGGCGAAGTGACGGCGGTGTTCGAACTGGCCCCCGGCCATGCCGCCCGCGCGGTGCTGGATGAGGCCGGTCTGCCGGTGGCGGACGAGTTGATCCTGCGCCGGATCAACACGGTGGATGGCCGCAAGACCGCCTGGGTCAACGACCGGCGCTGCTCCGGCGAGGTGCTGCGCGCGCTGTCCGACACGCTGGTGGAACTGCACGGCCAGCAGGATGATCGCGGTTTGCTGAACCCGCGCGGCCACCGCGCCATGCTGGACGCCTTCGCCGGTCTCGACGTGGCCGGCGTGCGCGCCGCCTGGCGTGCGCTCCAGGCGGTGAGAAAGGCGGTGGAGGAAACCCGGGCGGCGCTGGAGGCGGTGCGCGCGGAAGAGGATTTCCTACGCCATTCGGTCGAGGAACTGGACCAGCTTGCACCGCAGCCGGGCGAGGACGCCGATCTCGACGCCGCCCGCCGCCGGATGCAGGGCGCCGAGCGGATCCGCGACGACGTGGCCCGCGCCTTTGCGCTGCTGGGCGGTAACGGGGCCGAGGGCACGATGGCCGAGGCGCTGCGCTGGCTCGAAGGGGTGACGCAAGAGGCGGGCGAGGCGCTGGAGGCGCCGATCGCCGCGCTTGGCCGGGCGATGATCGAACTGGGCGAGGCGCAGGACGGGGTGGAGCGCTGCCTGTCGGCGCTGGAGTTCAGCCCGGCCGATCTGGAACAGGCCGAGGAGCGGCTCTTTGAGATCCGCGCGCAGGCGCGCAAGCACGGGGTGCAACCGGATGATCTGGCGGGATTTGCCGACACGTTGCGCGCGCGGCTGGCGGCGCTGGATGCCGGCGAGAGCGACCTGGAGGACAAGCGCGCCGCGCTTGAGGCGGCGCAGGCGGCCTATGACGCCGCCGCCGGGGCACTTGGTGCGGCCCGCAGAGAGGCCGCGCAAAGGCTCGACGCGGCGGTGATGGCGGAACTGGCGCCGCTGAAGATGGAGCGCGCGGTGTTCGAAACCCACCTGTCGCCCGCCGAACCGGGGCCGGAGGGCACCGATGCGGTCGCCTTTACCGTGGCCACCAACCCCGGTGCGCCTGCGGGCCCGCTGAACAAGATCGCCTCCGGCGGCGAGCTCAGCCGCTTTCTGCTGGCGCTCAAGGTCTGCCTGCGCGGCAGCGACAGCGGCGTGACCATGATCTTCGACGAGATCGACCGCGGTGTCGGCGGCGCGACCGCCGATGCGGTCGGCCGCAGGCTGGCTGCGCTGGCCTCGGGCGGGCAGGTCCTGGTGGTCACCCATTCGCCGCAGGTGGCCGCCCGCGGCGCGCATCACTGGCGGGTCGAGAAACGGGTCGCCGAGGGGGTGACGCTCTCCACCGTGACCCCGCTGCCCCGTGCCGCGCGCATCGACGAGATCGCGCGCATGGTGGCTGGCGATACCATCACCGACGAGGCGCGGGCGGCGGCCCGGGCGCTGCTCGAGGCCTGAGGCCGCGGGGTCGCCCGCCGTCGCCTCAAAGATCGGATCATTTCCACAGCGCAACCTGTCGGCCCGGCACGCGAATCCGGGTTTTTCCACAGCAGCCGCCCCGGTGCCGTCTGCAGATGCCTTTTCGCCGCGCGCGCATTGTCCTAAACAGGGGGGGACGCCAGCGAAGGCACATGATGGTCCAACCCCGCCGCCCGATCCTCGTCCAGCAGTTCGACCAGGCCGTGACCGCCTGCCGCGACGGCTGGCATGTGCTGCGTCATCGCGGCCCCAGCCAGATCCAGTTCTGGTTCATCGCCCTGGCCATCGGCGTCGCCGCCGGATTTGCCGCCCTGGGGTTCCGCAAGGGGATCGAGCTGCTGCAGGCCTGGCTTTATGGCACCGAGGACGTGCAGCGCCTGCACACCTATGCCGAACACCTGCCGTGGTACTGGATCCTGCTGATTCCGGTTGCCGGGGGGTTGATCGTGGGGCTCATCTTGCACCGTTTCACCCCTGACGGGCGGGTGCGCGCGGTCGCCGATGTGATCGAAGGGGCCGCGACCAGTGACGGGCGGGTCGAAACCCGGGCCGGGCTGGCCTCGATGGCGGCCTCGCTGATCACCCTCAGCTCCGGCGGCTCCTCGGGGCGCGAGGGGCCGGTGGTGCATCTGGCGGGCGTGATCTCGACCTGGATCTGCACCCGCATCGACGCCGACGGCATCACCGGGCGCGATCTGCTGGGCTGCGCCGTGGCCGCCGCCGTCTCGGCCAGTTTCAACGCGCCCATCGCCGGGGCGCTCTTTGCGCTCGAGGTGGTGCTGCGCCATTTCGCGGTGCACGCCTTTGCCCCGATCGTCATCGCCTCGATCGCGGGCACGGTAATCAATCGGCTGGAATATGGTAATGTCACCGAGTTTGTCCTGGCCTCACCTGGCGCGCTGCAATTCTATGTCGAGCTGCCCGCCTTCCTGATCCTGGGCCTGATCTGCGGGGGGGTCGCGGCGATGTTGATGCGCGGCATCTTCTTTGCCGAGGACATCGGCTGCCACCTTCAGGCCCGCATCGGCCTGCCGCGCTGGCTGCGCCCGGCGGTGGCCGGGGGGCTGCTGGGGGCGCTGGCGATCTTCTTTCCGCATATCATCGGCGTCGGCTACGAGACCACCAGCCTGGCGCTTTCCGGGGTCTTCACCCTGCGCGACGCGGTGGTCTTCGCGGTGATCAAGGCAGTTGCGGTCTCGATCACCTTTGGCGGGCGCATGGGTGGAGGGGTATTCTCGCCGTCACTGATGGTCGGCGCGCTGACCGGGCTGGCCTTCGGGCTGGTCGCCACCGGGTTGCTGCCCGAGGTTTCGGGCACCCACACGCTCTATGCGCTCGCCGGCATGGGGGCGGTGGCGGCGGCGGTTCTGGGGGCGCCGATCTCGACCACCATGATCGTGTTCGAACTGACCGGCGACTGGCAGACCGGGATCGCGGTGATGGCCTCGGTCAGCCTCTCGACCGCGCTGGCCTCCCGGCTGGTCGACCGTTCCTTCTTTCTGACCCAGCTGGAGCGGCGCGGCATCCACCTGGCTGCCGGGCCCCAGGCCTACCTCCTGGCGATGCTGCGCGCCGGCGCGGTGATGCGCCCGGCCTCCGACCCCCGCTGCGCCGACGAGGGGCCATGCCGCGAGATGGTCGAGCAGGGGCTCTGCATCGAGGCCAGCGCCACGCTGGAGGCGGCGATGCCGATCTTCGACCGCGCCGAGGTGGACTTCCTGCCGGTGATCCTGCGCAGCGCGGGCGAGACGCCGCCCGAGATTCTCGGTGCGCTGTACCAGGTCGATGCGCTCAAGGCGTACAACCGCGCCCTGGCGACGACGGCGGCGGAAGAGCATTCCTGAAAATTCAGAAACAATGGACACCCCTGTCAGGGACCGTTTCCACGGACCCGGCAATGTCGCCATGCGATCCGGCGGTTTCCCGCGCCCCGGGCGAATTTCCTAGCTGACCCCGGCGAATCCGTTAATAATCGTTAATGATTTGTTACCAAGAAGTTAGCATTCGGTTAACGAGAGCGACGTCCCGATGACGCAACTCAGGAGAGATTTCATGACCAATCCCGTTTTTTCCCCGCTCCCCCAGTCCGTTACCTTTACCTTCGGGGAAGAGGCCGCAGCCAAGTTCACCGGTACGGACGGTGACGACGAGATGATCGGAACCGGCGCCGATGACCAGATGAACGGTGGCGACGGAGACGACGAGATCCGCAGTTTCGGCGGCAACGACAGCCTGCGCGGCGGCAATGGCGACGACGTGCTGCGCAGCGCCGGCGGCGACGACGAGCTGCGCGGGCACCTGGGCGACGACACCCTGCTTGCCGGGCCCGGCGACGACATCCTCTGGGGCGGCTACGGGCAGGACCGGCTGGTCGGCCATGGCGGCAACGACCGGCTCTATGGCGAGTTCTTCGCCGACCAGCTGTTTGGCAACGACGGCGACGATTTCCTGTCCGGCGGTGACGCCAACGATATTCTCGACGGCGGTCCGGGCAACGATCGCCTGTTCGGCAATGCCGACAACGACACGCTGTCGGGCCGCGACGGCGATGACGAGTTGAACGGCAATACTGGCAACGACACGCTCTCCGGGGACGACGGAAACGACACCCTGAGCGGTGGGCAGGGCGACGACACCCTGCGCGGCGGCGTGGGCAATGACACCCTGCGCGGTGACAACGGGGCCGATATTCTCAGCGACCGCTACGGCGTCGACAAGCTGTTCGGCGGCAAGGGGCGCGACGACCTGAACGCGGTGGATACAGTCCTCGGTGCCTCGGACGTACTGCGCGGCAACCGCGGCAACGATGCGCTGAGCGGCGACGACGGCGACAGGCTGATCGGCGGCGCTGGCAGCGATGACTTCTTCGTCTACGTGAAAACCGGCGGCGCAGTGTTGGAGATCGCCGATTTCAACCTCGACCGCGACGAGACCCTGAGCCTCTTCGATACCGCCGGCAAGGGCTTCACCGCGACAGACCTGGCCGATGACGTGACCCTGGCCGACAGCGCGGACGGCGCCGTGGTGTCCTACGACGGCACGGCGGTGGCGCTGATCACCGGCGTCACCGTGGTGGAGCTGGACGCCGCCAGCGACTGGCTCCTGCCCAGCGCCTGACCCCGCGCGGCGACATTTCCGCGACATTGATGACAGACAGAAACAATCCCGTCCAATGGTCGGGATTGTTTCTATTTGGACACGTGTCTCGGCGCACTCATCCTGGCATTGAGGGGAATTTTTTGAAAATCACCCTAAAGATGTGCAAAACGGGCCTGCTTGGCGTCGGCCGGCTCAACCGTCACATCCGGCAAAAGGACCCTGCCCATGCCGCTGTTGTCCCGCCGCGCGCCGATCATTGATCTTGACTTGTTTCCCGTCCCCGCCGCGGGCCCCTACGTGGGGATCGGAACCGATGCGGACGACCTGCTTAACGGCACCGGCGGCGAGGATGAGCTGAGTGGCCGGGACGGCGACGACGAGCTGCGCGGCTACGGCGGGGACGACAGCCTGCGTGGCTGGGCTGGCGACGATTTCCTGAACGGCGCCGGCGGGAACGACACGCTGCGCGGTCACCTGGGCGCCGATATCCTGTCCTCCGGTCCCGGCGACGATTACGCCGAGGGCGGCTATGGCAACGACACGATCTGGGGCCATGACGGCGCCGACCGGCTGTTTGGCGACGACGGCGCCGATGTCCTCACCGGCGACCTGGGCGACGACCTTCTCAAGGGCGGCATCGGCGCCGACAGTCTGGCGGGCGACGACGGCACCGATCGCCTACTCGGTGGAAAGGGGGCCGATGCCCTCGATGGCGGCCAGGGCGACGACCGCCTGCGTGGGCAGGCCGGCGACGGCGATCTGCGCGGGGGTGATGGCAACGACAGCCTCTGGGGCGGAGCCGGGAACGATTACATCCATGGCATGCGCGGCGATGACGTGATCCGGGGCGGCGCCGGCCGCGATGAGCTGGTCGGCGGCGAGGGGATCAACCTGCTGCGCGGCGACGGCGGCAAGGACAGTCTGTCCGGCAACAGCGAGGATCGGTTGCTGGGCGGCCACGGCGCGGACCTGCTGATCGGCGGCGGAATCCTCAGGGGCGGCAGCGGCGGCGACGAGCTATACGACCGGTGGGGCAACGATACCGTCTTGCGCGGTGGCGGCGGCGACGATTTCCTTTTCTCAGGGGTCGTCGTGTCCTCCGCCGCGCCCTCCGACCGCCTGTTCGGCGGCACCGGCGACGACAGTTTCCTGGCCGACAATCACGACGAGCTGACCGGCGGTTCCGGCGCCGACGCATTCGTGCTGGGGATGCAGCCCGGCAAGGGCATCGCCGAGATCCTCGATTTCAACCCGGGCGAGGGCGATACGCTGTCGCTGTTTTCGAACCTTACCCCCGGCAACCCGGTGGAGGAGGGATCCGCCCACCTCGGGGATCGCGACCAGTTGGAGCATATCTTCTGGCGGACCGAGGATCTCTCCGACGCGCTGACGCTGAGGGCCGATGGCGCCGGTACCGGAACGATCCTCGCCACCGGTGGCGAAGATCTGGTCCAACTCCACGACATCACCGTCGTCGCGCTCGAGGCCGCCACCGGCTGGCTGCTGCCCTATTCCTGAGCGCCTGACGCCGCCCCGGCAAACGATGACGCCCCGGCGATGGCCGGGGCGTTGAAACCTTGCGCGGCGCTGCCTGACGGCTCAGATCTGCTCCACCTTCACGTTCTCGCCGGTGTAAAAGGCCAGGTGATCCTTGATCTCGGCCACCGCCTCCAGCGGATCCTCGTAGGTCCAGGCGACGTTCTCCGCCACCGAGGATTTGTTGACGATGGAATAGTAATGCGCGTCGCCCTTGTGCGGGCAATGGGTCACTTTCTCGGTGCGGTCGAGAAAGGCCATTGCGATATCCGCCCGCGGGAAATAGATCACCGGGGCCAGGTCGCCCTCGCTCAGCTCCAGCGCGTTGCTCGTCTCGCCCAGCACCGCCCCGCCGGAGCGCACCGTCCAGAGCCCCGGTGCCCTGCGAATCCTGATATGCTCAGCCATCTGTCGTCCTTCCCCTGTGTTCCCGTTCGTCTCTTTGATTGGCCGCGCTTTGTAACATGCCGGTGTCACTCCCGCCACGCCTTGCACGCGAAGGGTCCGTTACGTCCTCTCTCGCAAGCGTCAAAAAGGGGCGGTGGCCTCCTCCAGCCAGGCCCGCGCCGCCGGGCTTACCCTCGGGCCGATCTTTTTGGCGACCTGCGCATGATAGGCGTTCAGCCAGGCCCGTTCCTCCCCTGTCAGCATCTCCGCGACAATCAGCCGCCGGTCGATCGGCGCAAAGGTCAGCGTGCGCCAGCACAGCATCTCGCGTTCGGGATCGCCGCCGGGCAGGGGGGCGGCCTGCTGCACCACGATCAGGTTCTCGATGCGGATGCCAAAGGCGCCCTCGCGGTAATAGCCCGGCTCGTTCGACAGGATCATCCCCGGCTCCAGCGGCACGTCGCTGATCCGGCTCAGCCGCTGCGGCCCCTCGTGCACGCTCAGATAGGCGCCGACGCCATGGCCGAGCCCGTGGTTGAAATCCTGATGCGCCAGCCACAGCGGCATCCGCCCGATGGCCTCGATATGCTGCCCGGCGAGCCCCCTGGGCCAGCGCAGCCGCGACATCGCGATCATGCCCTGCAACACGCGGGTAAAGGCGGCGCGCTCCTCGGCGCCCACCGTGCCGATTCCGATGGTGCGGGTGATGTCGGTTGTCCCGTCAAGGTACTGCCCGCCGCTGTCCAGCACCAGAAGATGCCCCTCCTCCAACCGGCTGTCGCTCTCCTCGGTCACGCGGTAATGCATCACCGCGCCGTTCGGCCCGGTGCCCGCGATGGTCTCGAAAGAGATGTCCTGCAGCGCATTGTCGCGGCGGCGGCAGTCCTCCAGCCGGGTCACCACGTCGATCTCGCTCAGGCTGCCGGGGGCCTGCGCGTCGAGCCAGCACAAAAGCTCCGCCATCGCCGCCCCGTCGCGCAGATGTGCCTCGGCCGCGCCCTCGATTTCGGCCGCGTTCTTGCGCGCCTTGGGCAGGGCGCAGGGCTCGGCCCCAAAGGCTGCCTTGTCGCCCAGCACATCGGCCGGCCGCTGCGGCGCGGTCGATTTGTCGAGCCGCACCGGCCCCTCCAGCGCCGCCAGCCGGTCGAGGAAATCCGCCGGCTCCGCCACCGTCACGCCCTCGCCCAGGTGATCGCCCAGATCCTTCAGCTTCCCGGCCGCCATGAACAGATCCACCCGCCCATCGTCGTGCAGGATGGCAAAGCCGTGCGCCACCGGGTTGCGCGGGATGTCGGCGCCGCGGATGTTCAGCAACCACATGATCGAATCCGGCAGGGTGATCGCGGCGGCCCGGTGACCTGCCGCGCGCAACCCCTCGGCCAGACGCGCGCATTTCGAGGCGGAAGATTCGCCCGAAAATTCAAGCGGATGCGGTTTCACCGGCTGCATCGGCGCCGGCGGCTGATCCGCCCAGATCCGGTCCACCAGGTTCTCGCAGCGAACCAGCTCTATGCCCGATCCCTCCAGCGCCTCGCTTGTCCGGGTGATCTCCGCCACCGTGTGCAGCCAGGGGTCAAAGCCCACGCGCCCGCCCTGCGGCAGCTGCTCGCGCAGCCAGTCGGAAAGCTGCACCTCAGGCCAGGGCACCGGGGTGAACTCCTGCGCCACCTGCCGTTTCACCTGGGTCCGGTAGCGCCCGTCGATGAAGACACCGGCCACGTCCCGCAGCGCGGCGCAGAACCCGGCGGATCCGGTGAACCCGGTCAGCCAGGCCAGCCGCGCGTCGTGCTCGGCGACATATTCGCCCTGGTGCGCATCGGCGCGGGGGACAAGGAACCCGTCCAGCCCCTCGGTCTCCAGCTCTGCCCGCAAGAGCGCCAGCCGCGGCGGCCCCTGGTCCGGGCGCGCGGTCACGTCGAATGTCTGGAACATGGGGCCTCCTGCCGGTTTCATCCTGCCTGCGGCGCGGATCATGGCCGCAGCCGGCCCGACTGGCAAGGGCAGGGCAGGGATGCGTGACGTCCTGCCGGACGCGGCGCATCCGTTTGCCTTCTTCTCGTTGCGAAATACTCCCGCCGGAGGCAGGCCAGCCTCAGCTGGCCTTCTTGATCCCCATGATCCGCGCCCGCGCGCGCGGATCGCTGTCGAACAACGCGGCGAGTTGTTCTGTCATTGCGCCGGCCAGCTGATCCACATCGGTGATCGTCACCGCCCGGTCGTAATAGCGCGTCACGTCATGGCCGATGCCGATCGCGAGCAGTTCCACCATCTTGCGCTTCTCGACCATGGCGATCACGTCGCGCAGGTGCTTTTCAAGGTAATTGGCCGGGTTCACGCTGAGCGTGGAATCATCCACCGGCGCGCCGTCCGAGATCACCATCAGGATCTTGCGCTGCTCGCGCCGCCCGACCATGCGCCGATGCGCCCATTCCAGCGCCTCGCCGTCGATGTTCTCTTTCAGCAGCCCCTCTTTCATCATCAGCCCGAGGTTGTCGCGCACCCGGCGCCAGGGCGCATCCGCGCTCTTGTAGATGATGTGGCGCAGGTCGTTCAGCCGCCCCGGCTGTTGCGGCCGGCCATCGTTCAGCCAGGCCTCGCGCGCCTGCCCGCCCTTCCAGGCGCGGGTGGTGAAGCCGAGGATCTCGACCTTGACCTGGCAGCGCTCCAGCGTGCGTGCGAGCACGTCGGCGCAGATCGCCGCGATCGAGATCGGCCGCCCGCGCATCGAGCCGGAATTGTCCAGCAGCAGCGTCACCACCGTGTCGCGGAACTCGGTGTCCTTCTCGCGCTTGAAACTCAGCGGGGTGGTCGGGTTGGCCACCACGCGGGCCAGCCGTCCGGCATCCAGCGTGCCTTCCTCCAGGTCGAACTCCCAGCTGCGGTTCTGCTGCGCCTGAAGCCGCCGCTGCAGCTTGTTGGCCAGCCGTCCGACCGCGCCCTTCAGCGGGTCCAGCTGCTGGTCGAGATAGGCGCGCAACCGCTCCAGCTCGACCGGTTCGGCCAGATCCTCGGCGGCGATCTCCTCGTCATGGGTGGCCAGGTAGACCCGGTAATCGGGGTCGGCCTCGGACGGCGGCGGCGGCGCGGGCGGCTCCAGCGGGGCCTCGCCCTCGGGCATCTCGGCCTCGTCGCCCATCTCCTCCTCGGCGCTGTCGTCCATGCTGACCTGGGCCTGGGCCTGATCGTCCTGGTCGTCCTGGCTCTGCTCGGGGTCGGCGTCGGCGGCCTGTTCGTCGTCGTCCTCCTGTCCGGCGCTGTCGGGATCGGCCTGTTCCTCGGCGTCTTCCTCGGCCTCGTCCTGCTGGTCCTGATCCTGCTGGTCGGGATCCTCGCCCAGCTGGTCGCCATAGCCCAGGTCGCTGATGATCTTGCGGGCAAAACGGGCGAATTCCGACTGGTCCGAAAGCTTGTCCTGCAGATCCTCCAGCGTGCCGCCGGCCTGCTGTTCGATGAAGCCGCGCCACAACTCCATCACGTTCTGCGCGCCGGCGGGCATCGGCCGCCCCGTCGCCAGGTGCCGGATCAGGTAGCCGGCGGCGGCAGGCAGCGGCGCCTCCGAGGCCTCGGTCATGCTGTCATAGCCGCGCCGCAGCGCCTCATTGCCGATCTTGGCGTCGATATTGCCGGCGGTGCCGGGCATGTCGCGCGCGCCCATCGCCTCGCACCGGGCGGTCTCCATCGCCTCATAGAGATCGCGCGCCATGTCGCCGGGCGGGGAATAGCGGCTGTGCACCGCCTCGTCATGGTACTTGCGGTGCAGCGCCAGCGCATCCGCCGTGCCGCGCGCCAGCAGCACCTCGGCGCGGGTCATCCGGCGGCTGACCTGCGGCAGCCGCATCGAGTCGCCCGACAGCCCCGAGGGATCGACCGTGTAGCTCACGGTCAGTTCGGGGTCGTCGGCCATCACCTTGGTGGCCTCGGCCAGCGCCTTCTTGAACGGATCGGCGGGGTTGTCGGAGGGTTTGCTCATGCGGGGTCTTGTCCGGTCGCTTGCATATCCGCGCAACCTAGAGCCATTCGCCAGCCTTGACCATAGGGGGGCGGCGGATTCCGGCCCGCAGGCCGGGCGATACCCTGTCCCGGCGGGCTTCGATCCGCGACCGTACCACCCGGATTCCGGCGTCAGCCGGTCGCGAGCGCGATCAGGTGATCCACATGCACTTGCAGCCCATCGACCACCGGGAATCCCGGTTCATACCCGTAAAACGCAAGGCCGAGATCGGTCCCCGCCAGAACCACTGCCTGCGCGCCGCGGTCCATCATCTCCTGCCCGGCGGCAAAGAACAGCGCGCGCTGGTCCTCGGTGCAGAGGCCCGACAGGGCGCTTTGCACATAGGCCTCGTGCACCGCCTCGGGGTCGGCGGGGGCCAATGTGCGGGTGGTCGGCATCTGCCCGTAAAGTCCGCTGGTGGTCACCTGCCGGGTGCCCATCAACCCGACACAGCCCAACCCCTGCGCGGCGCAATAGCCATCGACCGGGGTCACCGCGCTGATCAGCGGCAGCGGGCTGATCGCCTGCGTTTCGGCATAGCAGAAATGCCCGCCAAGCGAGGTGATCGAGCCCACATCGGCCCCGGCGCCCTTCAACTGCTCAAGGTGGTTCGCATAGACCCGCGCCTGCGCGGCGCGGTCGTCTGCACCGGCATTGGCGGCCAGCGTGGTCACATCCGCGTGCGCGATGGTCAGCTCCAGCGGTTTTCCCAGCCCGCGGAACCCCGCCACCAGCCGCTGATAATACTCCACCGTCGCCGCCGGGCCGATGCCCCCGATCAGGCCGATATGCATGGGAAAGCTCCTTCTCGTGCCGCGCCAGCCTAGGGGCAACCCACGCCAAACCGCAAGCGCAGGGCCGCACAGAAAAAGGGCGCCGACCGTCCCCGGCCCGCGCCCATCTTGTCCGTGTCCCTCGACCGGGCGTTACACCAGAGCGGTGCTCGCCGCGCTTTCCGGCAGTTCCTCGTCAAAGCAGCGCTGGTAGAATTCCGCCACCGTCTGGCGCTCCAACTCGTCGCATTTGTTGAGGAAGGTCAGCCGGAAGGCATAGCCGACATCGCGGAAGATCTCGGCATTCCAGGCCCAGTTGATCACCGTCCGCGGGCTCATCACCGTGGAAAGATCGCCGTTCATGAATGCGGTCCGCGTCAGGTCGGCCACCGTCACCATATGGCCGATGGTCTTGCGGCCCTTCTCGGAGTTGAAATGCGGCGCCTTGCCCAGCACGATCATGGTTTCGGCGTCATGGCTGAGATAGTTCAGCGTCGCCACCATCGACCAGCGGTCCATCTGCGCCTGGTTGATCTGCTGCACCCCGTGATAAAGGCCCGTGGTATCGCCCAGACCGACCGTGTTGGCGGTGGCGAACAGGCGGAAACAGGGATGCGGCGTGATGATCTCGTTCTGGTCCAGAAGGGTCAGCTTGCCGTCATGTTCCAGCACCCGCTGGATCACGAACATCACGTCGGCGCGGCCCGCGTCGTATTCGTCGAACACGATGGCCACCGGGTTGCGCAGCGCCCAGGGCAGAATGCCCTCGTGAAACTCGGTCACCTGCTTGCCGTCACGCAGCTTGATCGCATCCTTGCCGATCAGGTCGATCCGGCTGATGTGGCTGTCCAGGTTGACCCGCACGGCGGGCCAGTTCAGCCGGGCGGCGACCTGTTCGATATGGGTCGATTTGCCGGTCCCGTGATAGCCCTGGATCATCACCCGGCGATTGTGGGAGAACCCGGCCAGGATCGCCAGCGTGGTATCGGGATCGAACTTGTAGGTGGTGTCGATCTCGGGCACGCGGTCGCCACGTTCGGCAAAGCCCTTTACCGTCATGTCCGTGTCGATGCCGAACACATCGCGGACCGAGATGCTCTCGGTGGGTTTCGTGCCATAATCCATCGTGCCGTCCGCCATCTGCCAGTCCTTGATCCCTCATCGTGTTCGCACTCTGGTGCATCATATCGCGGGCAGAGGCAAGGGGAAGGCTTGCGGCGGCGAAACCCCGCGTCCCCCCGCCGCGCGCGCCGGGGGGATGCGCGGGGGCGGTGCTCACGCCGGTTTGATGCGCGGGGCGGGGCGGAATGGCCTATGTTTGGCCTAACGCGCCGCCATCCCGCAGGCCGAAAGGAACCCGCCATGCACCGCCGAACCTTCCTGACCGTCACCGCCGCCGCCGCGGCCGGAGGCCTCGCCCTGCTGCGGGCCGATCGTGCCCCCGCCGCCGAAGAGGTCTTCGAGATCACCCGGACCGAGGCCGAATGGCGCGCCATGCTCACCGATCTGCAATATGCGGTGATGCGCGAGGAGGCCACCGAACGCGCCTTCACCTCGCCGCTCGACAAGACCTACGACCCCGGCCTCTACCACTGCCGGGGCTGCGACCTGCCGCTCTATTCCTCCGATCACAAGTTCGACAGCGGCACCGGCTGGCCCAGCTTCTATCAAGGCCTGCCCGACGCCATCGGCACCCGGCGCGACCGCAGGCTTCTGATGGTGCGCACCGAATGCCACTGCCGCCGCTGCGGCAGCCACCTGGGCCATGTCTTCAACGACGGCCCCGCGCCCACCGGCAAACGCCACTGCATCAACGGGGTGAGCCTGGTGTTCAAACCGGCCTGACGCCCGCGCTCCGCGCCGCCCTCAGTCCTTGAAGTTGCGGCTTTCCTTGATCTGGTCCCAGGCCCAGACCACCTCCTGCAGCTGCTCTTCCTGGCTGCGGTCGCCGCCGTTCATGTCCGGGTGCAGCACCTTGATCAGCTTCTTGTAGGCGCGCCGCACCTCGGTCTTGGTCCAGCCGTCCTTGGCCTCCAGGATCTCGATCGCACGGCGTTCGGTCGGCGGCAGGCGGCGGCTCTTGGCCTGTCCGCGTCCGGGGTTCTGGGTGGCGTTCTGGCCCAGCACCTGGTGCGGGTCCTCGATCCCCAGCCGGGCCCAGGCCCGCGCCTCCGGGTCGCCCATCGGGCGGGTGGCGCGCTCCCACACCTTGTCCTTGCTCTGCTGCGCGTTCAGCTCGGCCTCGGTGGTGCCCTCGAAGAAGTTCCACTTCTGGTTATACTCGCGCACATGCTGCTGGCAGAACCACAGGTAGTCGTCCAACACGTCCGGCGCCTTGGGCGCGCGGAACTTACCGGCCTCCTTGCACCCTTCGTGAGCGCAGACACGGGTTGAGGTTTCCGACGCCCCCGACATGCCGCGCCGCCCGCGGGGATTGCGCTTCTTGGCGGAAGATACGGACATATCGAAGCCAAACGGATCCGGTTTTGACATCGCGCTGCTCCTTTGCGACGGGGCGTTCTGGACTCGGACGCCAGAGTTTAATCTAAGTGGCGGGAGATAGAAGAGGGGGCGGCGGTTTTTTTGCCGGATGAGCGGAATATGGGTGTAAGTGACGAAATTGAAACCCGGTTGCGGGAGGCATTCGCGCCGACCGCGCTGGAGGTGATCGACGAAAGCGAGAGCCATCGCGGCCATGCCGGGTATCGCGATGGCGGCGAGAGCCACTTTCGCGTCGCGATCCGCGCGCCGGGCTTTGCCGGGCAAAGCCGGCTGCAACGGCACCGCGCGGTGCATGCGGCGCTGGGCGCCGATCTGGTCGGGCGCATCCACGCGCTGGCGCTCGACATCGACGGCTAGAACCCGGAACGGCTGGAATCCGGCGGCGCTTCAGCTTTCGCTGCTGCCGTCCCCGCCGCCGTCCTCGTTCCGCGCCTTCCTGGCCCGTGCGGTCAGCGCCGCACCAAGCCCGGTGCTGTCTTCGGTATCCTCTACCCCGTTGTCCTCTGCTCCGTTGTCGTCATCCGCCCGCACCGCCGGTGTTTCCTGCAGCGGCGGCTCGCCCGGATCGGCCGGCCAGGGCGCCGGTGCGCCGGGTTCGGGCGGCGCGGGCGCGGTGGGGTCGGGGGCGGCGACCAGCGGTGCGGCGGCCGGGTCCGGCGCCTCGATCAGCCGCGGTTGGAACGACTCTTCCACGCGGTCCACCGGGCGCCGGAACACCAGAACGTTGCGCCAATGGGTGGTCGATCCGGTCAGCCCGCTGCGCTCGTCGCTGGGCAGCAGCTCGGCGCGCAGGTACTCCCACCCGTCGGCGCCCATCTGGTTCAGAACGGTCTCGACCGACAGCGCAAAGCGCGCCTCGGGCGTCTTCACACCCTTGGCCTTGCGGCCCTTGGCGGGGGCCGGAACCACCTTGTATTCATAGCGGGGCATTGGGTTCCCTTCGATGATCGGCGTCAATCTAACAGCTTGCCGCGCGGGGAAAAGGGGGCTTTGCGCCGCGCCACGGCGTCAGGGCAACGGGGCGGGCACCGGGTGGCGGAAATGAAAACGCCCGGGCCGTTCACAACCGCCCGGGCGTCTGGTCGTCATCTTTTCGCGGTGCTCACTCCCAGCAGCCCACCAGCACGGTCATGCCCAGCGCCAGCTTGCTCAAATCGTCCGGCGGCAGCGGCGCGCCCGCCAGTGCCTCTTCCGCGATCATCACCCCGGCCTCGGCCAGCATGGCGCGGATCACCCCGGTATCGGCGGCAAAGCTCACGTCGTCGGGCAGGCGCTGGCCGTCGGCGGGCACAGGCAGCAGCAGGCCCAGAACCCCGCCGCCAATGTCCAGTACCGGCCCGCCGGCATCCCCCGGCAGCGGCGCAAGCGCCAGCCGTGTCAGCCCTTCCTCACCCTGCAACCCCTTGAGGTCGGCCACGGTGCCAAAGGTCAGCGTCGGCGCGCCCAGCACCCCGCCATAGGAATAGCCCGAAACCGCGACATCCGCTTGCAGCCGCGGCGCGCCCGGACGCAGCCGCGCCACCGCCATCGGCGCCAGCGGCACCTCGGGGCGCAGCACCGCCAGCCCGGCGCCCTCGTCCAGCGCCACCACCCGCGCCGGATAATCGTGGTCCAGCGTGATCCGTGTGCAGCCCTGCACCGCTTCGGCCGCGGTCAGCACGGTGCCGGCGGCGTCGATATAGAAGCCCGAGCGGGACATCTTCGGCTTGCGCACCGTCAGCCCCGAGATCAGATCGACGCTTTGCGGGGCATCGGCCCCGGCGGCGGGGTCGAGCACCCCTTCCAGCCGCTCGAAACTGGCCTTCATCTCGGTCAGAACCCGGTTGCGGCGATCCTCGTCGCCCGCCGGCCAGATCAGGGTAAAGCCCTTGATCTGCCCCGCCTTCAGCTCCGCCTGGGTGTAAGAGACGATGCCCCGGCCGCGCCCCTCGAGGGTAAAGCTGTCGCCGTCGCGCGACCGTGGCCCCTCCAAGGGGACGATCTCCAGCGTCTGCATGATGTCGTACAGACCATAGAGCGTGGCCCGGTCGCCTGGCTGGCTGATCAGCAGCACCCGCACCCCCAGGTCGCCGGTGGCGTCGTAATGGGCAAAGGGGGATTCGTATTTTGTGAAGCGCACCGCGCCCATCGGCATCTGCAGCGCGATCCCGGCGCGGTCGTCGGTATGGGCGCGCATGCCGACACTGATCAGCGGCGCGTTGTATTCATCCATCAACGCCTGCCGCTGGCGCGTCGTCAGAACCCCGGTGGGCTCATACCCGCGCGCGCTCTGCCAGTCCGACATCGCCGCCCGCGTGCCCCGGCCAAAGGCGCCGTCGATCGACGAGGCATAAAAGCCCGCCGCCTTCAGCGCCACCTGCAACGCGCGCCGCTCATCCGCGTTCAACAGCCGCTCGCCACGCCGCGCCTCCGCCGGGGTCTCGTCGGCGGGCTCCGGTTCGGGCCGCGGCTCGGCCTGCGCCAGTTGCGTCTGCGGCGCCTGGGTGGTCAGCGCATTGTCGCCGACCGGCCAGAACTGCTGGCCGAAATTCCCCGAATCCACGACATAACTGTCCTGCGGGATCTGCCCCTGAAGCCGGTAGACCCGCAGCACCCGTTCCGCGTCGGGGCGGGTATAGGGCCCCAGGGCGATGCCGTACCAGCCGCCGCCCAGGGCGAACCCGTTCACGTCCGCAAGACGGCCGGCGAACTGGCTGGCGCGCTGCTGCGCGGTGAGCAGGCTGGGATGGGCCTCGACCTGGACCCAGGCCGCCTCCTGCGCCAGCGCCGGGCGCAGCAGGGCAAAGGTGAGGAAAACAAACGCGGCAAACACTCGTTGCATTATCGCTCTCTTATTCTGGCAAACTCGAATATTTCTGGCACATAATCAGGAAACATGCCCGTTGGCCATGCCTTTAAACCCGCCGATTTCCCCCTGTTGCGCGTTGACCCCCGTTCGCCGGGGGCCTAGGAAAGGCGCGCCTCGCACGGTACAGGAAAGACCCACGCCATGATTGACAAACCCGCGCCCCCGCGTTCCTTCCAGGAGATCATCCTGCGCCTGCAAACCTACTGGGCGGGCAAGGGCTGCGCCGTGCTGCAACCCTATGACATGGAGGTGGGCGCGGGCACCTTTCACCCCGCCACCACGCTGCGCGCGCTGGGCTCGAAATCCTGGGCGGCGGCCTATGTGCAGCCCTCGCGCCGGCCCACCGACGGCCGCTATGGCGAGAACCCCAATCGGCTGCAGCATTATTACCAGTTCCAGGTGCTGATCAAACCCAGCCCGCCGGACCTTCAGGCGCTCTATCTCGGCAGCCTCGAGGCGATCGGCATTGACATGGACCTGCACGACATCCGCTTTGTCGAGGATGACTGGGAAAGCCCGACACTGGGCGCCTGGGGTCTTGGATGGGAGGTCTGGTGCGACGGTATGGAAGTGTCGCAGTTCACCTATTTCCAGCAGGTCGGCGGCCATGACTGCAAGCCGGTCTCGGGCGAGCTGACCTATGGGCTCGAACGGCTGGCGATGTATGTGCTGGGCATCGACCACGTGATGGACATGCCCTACAACGACCCGCAAGCGCCGATCGCGATGAAATACGGCGACGTGTTCCGCCAGACCGAACAGGAATACTCGCGCTTCAACTTCGACGTGGCCGAGACCGAGATGCTCCTGCGCCATTTCGAGGATGCCGAGGCCGAATGCGAGGCGATACTTTCGCATCCGCACGAGGATCCCAAGACCGGCAAGACGATCATCATGGCGCACCCGGCCTATGACCAGTGCATCAAGGCCAGCCACCTCTTTAATCTGCTCGATGCGCGCGGCGTGATCTCGGTCACCGAACGCCAGGCCTATATCGGCCGGGTCCGGGCGCTGGCCACGAAATGCGCCGATGCCTTCGTGCTGACCGAGGCAGGGGGCGCGGCGGCGTGAGGTCGCCCGGCGCGGAGATCCATTCATGAACGGCAAGATCATCGCCTCCCTGATCGTCCTCTGCGCGCTGATTGCGGGCGGGGCGATCTATTACCTGCAGGTCTACGGCTATTACTACCGCGTCACCCCGACGCCGGGGCAGGACGTGCAGCTTGTCGCCACCGCGACCGGGGCGTCCGAACCCATCGCCTATGCCGATTTCCAGGCCATCGACGCCGACAGTTCGCCGATCCGCTACCGGTCCTGCTTCACTACCGGTCTGTCCGCCGATGATCTCGCGGCCACCTACATCGAGCTTGACGGCGGAGAGCCGCGCGTCGCCCCCGGCTGGTTCGATTGCTTCGACGCCGAGGCCATCGGCAAGGGGATCGAGGCCGGAGAGATCCGCGTCTTTCTCGCCCGCAAGAACATCGCCTACGGTGTCGACCGCGTCACCGCCATCGCGCCCGACGGCCACGGCTGGGCCTGGGAAGAGCTGAACGATTGCGGCCACAAGGCCTATGACGGCACCCCGGTGGGCGAGGAATGCCCGCCCCGGCCCGAACCCGGCGGATGACCCGCCCTTGCCAATCGCGCCCCTCCGCCTGTATCCGCTGACCGACCGCCTCTCTCGAACCCCCGAGGATCCCCGATGCCCGACCTTCTGATCGAACTGTTTTCCGAGGAAATCCCGGCCCGTATGCAGGTCCGCGCCGGCGAGGATCTGAAAAAGCGGATGACCGACGGGCTGGTCGAGGCGGGCCTCACCTATCGCGGCGCCACCGCCTTCTCGACCCCGCGCCGGCTGGCGCTGGCCATCGAGGGGCTGCTCGCCGAATCGCCCGCCCTGCGCGAGGAGCGCAAGGGCCCCAAGGTCGGTGCCCCGGACAAGGCGGTCGAGGGGTTCCTGCGCGGCGCGGGGATTGACCGCGCGGCACTGGAAGAACGCGACACCCCCAAGGGCGCGGTCTATTTCGCCACCATCGAGAAACCCGGCCGCCCGGCCGCCGAAATTGTCGCCGAGGTGCTGGAGGCGACGATTCGCAATTTCCCCTGGCCCAAGGCGATGCGCTGGGGCGCGGGCAGCCTGCGCTGGGTGCGTCCGCTGCATTCGATCCTGTGCATTCTGACCGACGAGAGCGGCGCGCAGGTGGTGCCGATGGATGTGGACGGGATCAGGGCCGGCGGCAGCACAGAGGGTCACCGCTTCATGGCGCCGGGCCGGTTTTCTGTCACCTCCTTCGATGATTACGAGGCAAAGCTCAAGCGTGCGAACGTGGTGCTTTCGCCTGCTGAGCGCGCCGATCACATCTGGGCCGACGCCACCAATGGCGCCTTTGCCGCCGGGCTCGAGGTGGTCGAGGATGCCGCCCTCCTGTCCGAGGTGGCGGGGCTGGTGGAATGGCCCGTGGTCCTGATGGGCGAGATTGGCGCGGATTTCCTCGACCTGCCGCCCGAGGTGTTGCAGACCTCGATGCGCGAGCATCAGAAATTCTTCTCGGTGCGCGATCCGAAGTCGGGGCGCATCGTGAAATTCGTCACCGTCGCCAACCGCGAGACCGCCGATCACGGGCAGACCATCCTTGCCGGCAATCAAAAGGTGCTGGCGGCGCGGCTGTCGGACGCCAAGTTCTTCTGGGAAAACGATCTGCGCGTTGCGAAATCGGATCTTGGCAGCTGGACCGGCGCGCTGGAAAACGTGACCTTCCACAACCGCCTCGGCAGCCAGGGCGAACGCATCCGCCGGATCGCCGCGCTGGCCCGCGAACTGGCCTCTGCCGTGGGCGCCGACAAGGGCGCCGCGCAGCTGGCCGCCGATCTGGCCAAGGCCGACCTGTCCTCGGAAATGGTCTATGAATTCCCCGAACTTCAGGGGGTTATGGGCCGCTATTACATCGCCGCCGCCGGTCACGGCCCGGACATCGCCGCCGTTGCCGAAGAGCATTACTCGCCGCTGGGCCCCTCCGACGACGTGCCCACCGCGCCGCTCTCGGTCACCGTGGCGCTGGCCGACAAGCTCGACACGCTGACCGGCTTCTGGGCCATCGACGAGAAACCCACCGGCTCCAAGGACCCCTTCGCCCTGCGCCGCGCCGCGCTGGGCGTGATCCGGCTGGTGCTGGCCAATGACCTGCGGCTGCCGCTCGACCGCTACATCGACGCCCAGATCCTGCGCCACAAGATCCACCTCAACCGCGACGCGGACGAAAGCCAGCTTGCCGCGCTGCGCGACGTCAACGACGAGATCGCCGAGCACGGGGTCTTCGGCGCCGCCTTCCGCGCCGTGCTGGCCCGGCTCACGGGCGACCCCGAGGTCGACACCTCCGAGCAGTCGCTGCTGCGCAGCATCGGCGGCCTGGTGCCGGATCTCTCGACCGACCTGATGGCCTTCCTGCAGGACCGGCTCAAGGTCTACCTGCGCGACCAGGGCCTGCGCCACGACGTGATCGACGCCTGCATCGCCATGCCCGGCCACGACGATCTGAATCTGCTGGTCAAACGCGCCACCTCGCTCGGCGCGGTGCTGGGCACCGAGGACGGCGAGAACCTGATCCAGGGCTTCAAGCGCGCCCACAACATCCTGACCCAGGCCGAGGAAAAGGACGGGGTGGAATATTCCTTCGGCGCCGATCCCAAGTTCGCCGAGGCCGAGAGCGAACGCGCGCTCTTCGCCGCGCTCGACGCCGCTCAGGCCAGGATCACCCCGGCGCTGCAGGCCGAGGATTTCCCCGCGGCGATGGCGGCCATGGCCGCCCTGCGCGGGCCGATCGACGCCTTTTTTGAGGATGTACAGGTCAACACCGACAAC
>NZ_JARGPK010000080.1 GCF_029212575.1 Antarcticimicrobium sp. | reverse complement strand
GGGTGCTCGACGGGTTGAAATCCGCGGCCCCGGAAGAGGTGTCGCCGCAGGATGCCTCCGCCGGCGTGTTGGACAGCCTGAAGGCGAGTGCACCGATCCCCGAAGAAACCAGTGACGAATCCGGCGGGGTACTCGACGTGCTGCGCAGCGCCGCGCCCGAAGACGCCGACGAAAGGGAAGACAGCGCCGAGGCGCTCGCCAGCCTTCAGGCACCGCCGGTCGAGGCGAGTCCGGAGGAGGACAGCTCAAGCGCCGTGCTCGGCGCCCTGCGCGACGCCGCCCCGCATGAGGTGGAGCAACAGGACGCGGCCAGCGCCGCGCTCGAAAGCCTCGCATCGGTCGCACTGCCCAGAGAGGTTGAAGAGGACGGCACCGACGACCTGCTGGCGGACCTCGCCGCTGCGGCGCCGGAGGAAGCGGCGGGGGTGGACGTGACCGATGACCTGCTGGCGGACCTTGCGGCCGCTGCGCCGGAGGAAGGGGCGGAGTTGGACGATACCGACGACCTGCTGGCCGACCTTGCCACCGCCGCGCCGGAGGAAGGGGCGGAGGTGGATGGCACCGACGACCTGCTGGCCGACCTTGCCACCGCCGCGCCAGATGCGGTTGAAGAGGACAGCTCCGACGACCTGCTGGCGGACCTCGCCGCTGCGGCGCCGGAGGAAGCGGTAGAGATGGACGATACCGATGACCTGCTGGCGGACCTTGCTGCCCCGGCGCCGGAGGAAGGGGCGGAGTTGGACGATACCGATGACCTGCTGGCCGACCTTGCCACCGCCGCGCCGGAGGAGGTGGCGGAAGCGGACGGCACCGATGATCTGCTGGCCGACCTTGCCACCGCCGCGCCGGAGGAAGGGGCGGAGGTGGATGGCACCGACGACCTGCTGGCCGACCTTGCCACCGCCGCGCCAGAGGAAGCGGCAGAGCCGGACAGCACCGATGATCTGCTGGCCGACCTCGCCGCTGCGGCGCCGGAGGCGGCGACGGAAACGGATGATCTGGATGATCTTCTGGGCGATCTGGGGGGAATTGAGGGGATCGACAGCCCGGATCCCGGGATTAAGGCTGCAGACGATTTGCCGGAATTTGACGACGTTTTAACGGAGAAAAACTTCAAGGATACCCCCGCCACGCCGACCGATGATACCCGGCCCGACGACCTTCCGAACGATCCAGAGGCAGCGGAGGATCTCGCTTCCCCGCCGCCGTCGGAGGCGGCAGATGCCCTCGACGACCTGCTCGGCGACCTGGATGAAGACCTGGGCCAAGACCCCGGCGCGACCCCGGACGATCAGGCGGCCCCCGCCCCGGAAACCGCCCCTGATGCCGCCCCCGACTCTGCCCCCGACGCCGACCTCGACGATCTTCTTGGCGATCTCGGCGAGGATACCGAGGAACGCGGCGATGGTGCCGACGATCTCGACGACCTGCTGGGCGACCTCGGCGGTGACGATGCGGCGCCCGCCGCGCCCGAAGCTGCGGCCAACCTGACCGGCGAGCCGGAGTTTGCCTATGGCACGCTCAGCGGCGACCGCCCCGCGCCCGAACGGCTCAACCGCAAACGCTTCCGCATCGCGATCCTTGGCGATTTCTCCGGCCGTGCCGCGCGCGGATTGATCGAGACAGGCGATGCGCTGGCCGCCCGCCGCGCCACCCTGCTCGACCCCGACACCGTCGAGGATGTGATCGAAAGCTTTTCCACCGACCTGGTGCTGCCCATCGGCAAGGACGGCGCCGGCATCGCCGTCTCGCTCAAGGGGCTCGACAGCCTGCACCCGGACGAGCTTTATGAAAACGTCGTGCTGTTCTCCGAACTGGCCGGCCTGCGCCAGCAGTTGCAAAGCGGCGCCACCGCGGAAAACGCCGCCAGAACCCTCAGGGACTGGGCCGAGAAACACGGCCAGCGGGCGCTCGCGCCGAAAACCCGCTCGGGCGGCAATGCGGTGCGGGCCGACCTGAAACTGAGCGACTTCCAGAAACTGATCGGCGACACCCGCCCGAAACCGCCCGAGGCCAGCCCGGCGGGCGATCTGATCGCCCGCATCGTCGGCCCGCATATCCGCGCCCTGCCCGATCCGGACGCGACGGCGATGACGGCGGCGGTGGACGCGGCGCTGTCGGACGCCATGCGGATGCTGCTGCACCACCCGGAGTTCCAGTCGATCGAGGCGCAGTGGCGCTCGCTCGACCTGATCGCGCGCTCGATCGAGGATGACGACAAGCTCGACGTGATGCTCTATGACATCTCCGCCGAAGAGATCGCCGCAGACCTCGCCGGCCAGGATGACCTGTCGCAAAGCGGCTTTGCCCGCCTGCTCACCGGGGAACCGCTGGACGAGGAGAACGGCCGAGGCGGCTACTCGGCGCTGATCGGGCTCTACGCCTTCGAGGAAACCCCGCCCCATGCAGAGCTGCTGGGCCGCGTCGGCCGTGTCGCGGCGCATGTGGACGCGCCCTTTCTCGCCGCTGTCGCGCCGGGGTTCCTCGAGATCGAGAAAAAGGATCGCCACCCGCTGGTCGCCAAGGCGTGGGATACCCTGCGCGCCATGCCCGAGGCCGGGCACCTGGGCCTCGTGACCCCGCGTTTCATGCTTCGCCGGCCCTATGGCGCCAAAACCGAGCCGATCTACGAGTTCGAGTTCGAGGAGTTTACCCTGGCCGAGGGGCTCTCGGGCCTGCTCTGGGCCAACCCGGCGGTGCTGGCGGCGATCCTTCTGGCGCGCTCTTTCCGCAAGAACGGGCCGTCATTGGGGCTGGGCTCGGTGATGTCGCTGGGCGAGATGCCGTACCACTATGTCACCGACCGCTACGGCGACCAGGTGGCGCTGCCCTGCACCGAACGCAACCTGACCCAGTCGCGGGTGGAATTCGTCATGGCGCGCGGGTTCATGCCGGTGGTCTCGATTAAGGGCCGCGATGAGGTTAGACTGGCCTCGTTCCAGTCGCTCGCCGGGGGCGACATCCTCGGGCCGTGGTCGGGCACCGCCCCGCCGCAGCCCTCGCCGCCGAACCCCGCGCCGCCGCCCGCCGCAGGGGGCGAGGCAGAGGCCGGCAACGTCGATCTCGACGATCTGCTTTCGGGCTTCGGCGACGATGCGGAGTCCGGTGGCGACGGGGGCGACGACGGCGATATCGAGGCTGACCTGGCCGCGCTGCTGGACGATTTGTGATGAAGATTTTTGACCTGAAGGTAATTCAAACGCGCATCGCGCCCGGTCACGAAAGGACAGGCCATGGCGGAGAGTAAACCACACGAGTCGGCAGTCGTCTGGATGTCGGGGGGCTATTCCGCCACCGACATCCTGCTCAAGCGCGCCATCGTGCGCGAGGGGCTCAGCACCCTGACCGAAACCACGATCGAGTTCCAGTCGAAGAACAAGTCGCTGGACCTCAAGGGATTTATCGGCAAGCCGATGCGGCTGCACCTGATCGACGAGTCGGAGCAGGAGCGCGAGTTTCAGGGCCTGTGCATCTCGGTCGAGAACCTCGGCTTCCGCGACGGCTATGGCCAGTACGTGGCCGAGGTCCGGCCCTGGGCCTGGCTGCTGACCCGCACCAACAATTGCCGCATCTTCCAGGAAAAGACCGCCGTTGAGATCATCGAGGAGGTGTTCGGCGACCACGGCTTCTCGGATTTCCAGAAACGGCTGAGCGACACGTACCAGACCCGCGAATACTGCGTGCAATACCGCGAAAGCGATCTCGACTTTGTCTGCCGGCTGCTGGAGGAAGAGGGGATTTATTTTTACTTCGACAGCAACAAGGCGCCGTCGACCTCGGAAAAGATGGTGCTCTGCGACGGGGTCAACGGCCATTCCCCGGTGCCGGGCGAGGCGACGCTGCGCTATCACGCGCGCGACAATACCGACCGCCGCCGCAGCGACCATATCGCCGAATGGGCCGAACAGGAAAGCCTGACCACCGGCAAGGTCACCCTGACCGACTACGACTTTCTCTCGCCCACCGCCGATCTCAAGGTGACCAACGCGATCAAGAAGGGCAGCCACAGCCACGCCAGTTACGAGGTCTACGATTATCCCGGCCACTACCGAAAGGACACCGGGCTGGGCAACAAGCAGGCCCGCGTACGGATGGAGGCCGAGGCGGTCCGCCACAAGCTCTGGCGCGGTGCCGGCAGCGTGCGCACGCTGGCCACCGGGTTCACCTTCAAGCTCAAGGATCACCCGGACAGCAAGGCCAACAAGGACTATATCATCGCCGACGCGGTGCACTACCTCCAGGTCGCCACCGACTTCAAGGAAGGAAATCTGCGCCATGATCTGAAGCCGCGGAACGTGGATTTCCCCGAGGAGGTCTCGGGCGACGTCTATGCCTGCGTCTTCGGCGCGATCCCCAAGACCGAGCAGTTCCGCGCGCCGCTGACGACCCCCTGGCCCGGCATTCCCGGCATGCATACCGCCACCGTGGTCGGCAAGTCGGGCGAGGAGATCTGGACCGACGAACACGGCCGCATCAAGGTGCAGTTCCACTGGGACCGCGTCGGCAAGAAGGACGAAAACGCAAGCTGCTGGGTCCGTGTCATGACCCCATGGTCGGGCAAGGGTTGGGGCATGGTCGCGGTGCCGCGGATCGGGCAGGAGGTGGTGATCCAGTTCGAGGAGGGCGACCCGGACCGCCCGATCTGCACCGGCATGCTGTACAACAAGGACACGATGCCGCCCTACACCTATCCCGCCGACCAGACCCAGCTTGGCATCAAGACCAACTCGTCCAAGGGCGGCGGCGGCTACAACGAGCTGATGTTCGAAGACAAGAAGGACAGCGAACTGATGCGGGTCCAGGCCCAGAAGGACCATCAGATGCTGATCAAGAATAAGTCGGTGGTCACCATCGGCCAGGACGCGGTCGATGCCGGTGCCCATGACGAGGACGGCAGCCTCAGCCAGGTGGTGCGCAACCACGTCACCCAGACCGTGCAGGAGGGCAATCAGTATGTGACGATCGAAAAGGGCGACGAGGAATACAAGATCGAGACCGGCAGCCAGCTGCTGGAGATCAAGAAGGACAAGACCCAGAAGATCGAGGGCAAGCACACCAAGACGATCACCGGAAACGACGCCACCACGGTCAAGACCGGAAACATGACCGTGGATGTCAAATCCGGCAAGATCACGATGACCGCGGCGATCGAGATCCTGCTCAAGGTCGGCGGAAGCTCGGTCAAGATCGACAATTCAGGCGTGACCATCAAGGGTCCGATCATCAAGATTCAGGGCGATGGCATGATAGACGCCAAGAGCCCGATGACGACCGTCAAGGGCGACGCGATGCTTGTCCTTAAGGGCGGCATCACGATGATCAATTAGGGCGGCCGGTATGAGCGACAAGTTCCAGGGATTGGTCAAACTACCCCGCGATCCGGTGGCAAAGCTGCTGGCGCATTGCAACGTGATCCTCAAGACCCGGCTCGATGCGCCGGCCAGCGCCCCGGCCGAGGTGGTGCTGGCCGAACTGCACAAGAAACGCGCGCTGGTCGATCTGCTGCGTCTGCTCGCGATCCTGCTGCCGCCGCGCGAACGGGTCTGGTGGGCCTGCATGGCGGCCCGCGACTACATCGGTCCGCGCTCGGACCGCGATCCGCCCTCGCTCACCGCGTCGGAGGCCTGGGTCTACAACCCCTCCGAGGATAACCGCGAGGCCGCGCGCAGGTCGCTCGACCACGCCTATGTGGACGACGATACCGTGCATTGCGCCACCTCCGTGCTCTATGCCGACGGGACACTGGGGCCGGGCGATCTGGCGCAATTTCCCGCCCCCGCCGGCGCCTCCGAGGCCGCCGCTTTCGCCATGAATATGGTAGCACTGGGGGAATTGTCTGATAGGTTCGAGGAACATGGATGGCTGCTGGTCGACCGCGCGCTCGACATCGGGCGCGGCGGCAACGGCCAGGTCAAGCTGGAAGAAGCATAAGCAGGGAGGGCGCGACATGGGGACGCCACAAGCCAGATTGACCGACCTGCACCTGTGCAACGTGCCGGTTGTTGTCGTACCGCCGGCGCCGCCGGCGCCGATGCCGATCATGCCGCCCTGCCTGCCGACCGTCCTGGTCGGCAAGCTGCCGGCGGCGCGGGTGACCGACATGCATGCCTCGGCCCCGCCGCATCCGATCGTCAAGGGCTCGATGACCGTGCTGATCGGCACCCTGCCGGCGGCGCGGATGGGCGATCTGGGCGCCTGCGGCGGCGCCATCCTGAAGGGCGAATTCACCGTGCTCACCGGAGGCTGACCGCGCAATGGCCGTCACGCTCAAATTCCAGTCCTCGGGCACCGTTCCGGGCAATGCCCGGCCCATCCGGATGCAGGGCGGCAGCCTGACCGTGGGGCGCGGCCCGGCCAATGATCTTGTGCTGCCCGACCCCGACCGCATCCTGTCCAAGAACCATTTCGTGATCGAGGATCACAACGGCAACGTGATGGTGGTCGACCTGTCCACCAACGGCACCTTCCTGAACTATGCCAAGATCCCGATCGGACGCACGTCGACGCCGCTCAACGATGGCGACGTGCTGTGCCTGGGCCCCTACGAGCTGGTGGTCGAGATGTCAGCCGACCTTCCCGCCGACGCCCCCATCGCGGATCCGGTGGCGCAGGGCATGGCCTCACCCGGCGTGGCCGAACATGCGCCCGACCCGCTGGCCCTGCTCGACGATGCCGGGCCGGGCGGCGATTTCCTCGACGATCTGCTGGGCGACAACAGCTCCCCCACCGGCCCGTCGCAGCTCAACCCGGTGGACCCCATCGACGAGCTGATGCCGCCCCTGGGCGAGGAGGACGATCCGTTCTTCGCCGGGCCGGACGACGGGCGTGGCGGCGCGGGTGCCAGCCTGCCCGAACACAACGCCTCCGCGCAGGACAGTTTCATGCCGCAGGCCACCGGCGGCGGCAACCAGATCCCCGAGGACTGGGACGACGATCTGCTCGGCGGCGGCACGGATACCGCGCCGCGCATGCCCGATGCCCTGCCACCCGCGCCCGAGGTCCCGCCGCCCGCGCCGCCAGGGCCCAGGCCCCAGGCCCCGCCCGAGGTGTCGCATCGCACCCCGCCCAATACCGCGCCCGATTTCGATACCCCGCCCGCTCCGGTGCCGGGTCCCGCCTCGGTGCGGGTCTCCGAAACGGCCTCCAGACCCGCCCCCGAACTGGCCCGCGAACCGGCGCCCGAACCGCCCCGCCCTGCCAATCCCGACGAAGGCGCGGAAATCGTCGGCACCGATGCCGCGCGCGCCTTTCTCGAAGGGGTCGGCGCCGAGGAGCTCACGCTCGACGACGCCCAGCTGGTCATCACCATGGGCCGCATGGGCCGGGTGATGAAAACCCTGATCACCGGGTTGCGCGAAATCCTGATGACGCGCACCTCGATCAAGTCGGAATTCCGCATCGAACAGACGATGATCAGCGCCGGCGGCAACAACCCGCTGAAATTCTCGATCAGCCCCGAACAGGCGATCGAGGCGATGGTCCGCCCGGCGAGCAAGGGCTACCTCGGCGCCGAAACCGCCGCCGAACAGGCGCTCGACGACATCAAGGCGCATGAGATCGCCATGGTCACCGGCATGGAGGCCGCGCTCAAGGGCGTGCTGTCCCGGCTGGATCCAAAGGTCGTCGCCGACCGGATCGAGACCTCCGGCGCCATCGGCAGCCTGCTCAAGGGCAAGAAGGCCCGCTACTGGGAAATTTACGAAAAGATCTACGCCGAGATTTCGGACGAGGCGGAAAACGATTTTCACGACCTGTTCAGCCGCGAATTCGCGCGCGCCTACAAGGTGCAGCTGGACAAGCTCAAGGACTGACGCCGGCCCGCCCGGCGACAAATGACAAGACGCCCCCGAAGGGCGGCAACAAGGAGGATGCCTTTTGTCCTGGGACAGCAAGGTACTTTGGACCGAGGGGTTGTTTCTGCAACCCCACCACTTCCAGCAGGCCGACCGCTATACCGAGGCGCTGGTCGGCGGCCTGGCCCGCCGGTTGCGCCCCTATGCCTGGGGTTTCAACACGCTGGAGATCGACCACGAGGCGCTGAAGGTGGGCCAGTTCGCGCTCAAATCCTGTGCCGGGCTGACCCAGGACGGCACCGTGTTCCGGGTGCCCATGGCCGACAATCACCCGCCCGCGCTCGAGGTGCCCGACACCATCAAGGACTGCATCGTTCACCTGACCGTGCCGCAGCGCCGCCAGGGTGCCGCCGAGGTCGATCTCTCCGGCGCCGAGATGTCGGCCAGCCGGCTGCGCCCGGCCGAGCAGGAGGTGATCGACACCATGGGCACCGAGAAAAAACCGGTGGTGCTCGGGGTCGGCAAGATGCGGCTGCAATTCGCCCTTGCGGTCGACGATCTGGCCGACCGGCTGGCGATCCCGGTGGCCCGCATCATCGAGGTGCGCCCGGACAAGGAAATCGTGCTGGACCAGTCCTTCATCCCCGCCTGCACCGACATCCGCGCCGCGCTGCCGCTCGAAGGCTTCCTGCGCGAGTTGGAGGGGCTTTTGTCGCATCGCATGCAGGCTCTGGCCGGGCGGCTCTCCGAGGGTGGCGCGGCGCGCGGCGTCGCCGAGGTCTCGGATTTCCTGCTGCTGACCATCATCAACCGGATGCTGCCGCAGGTGCGCCACATGGCCACCATCGAGAACCTGCACCCCGAGGAGCTGTTCCGCACCTGCGCCGGTCTGGCGGGCGAACTTTCGGTGTTCATGACCTCCGAGAAACAACCGCCGGTCTTTCCGCCCTATACCCACGACAACCTGACCGCCTGCTTCAACCCGGTGATCCGCACCCTGCGCCAGTACCTCTCCTCGGTGCTCGAACAGACGGCGATTCCCATCAAGCTCGAGGCGCGCAAATACGGCATCAGCGTCGGCGTCATCGCCGACCGCAAGCTGATCGGAAACGCCGGCTTCGTGCTCGCCGTCGATGCCGACATCCCCGCCGAGGACGTGCGCCGCCACTTCGCCGGACAGGCCAAGATCGGCCCGGTCGAGGAGATCCGGCAACTGGTCAACTCGGCGCTGCCGGGGATCACCCTGCGGCCGCTGCCGGTGGCACCGCGCCAGATCCCCTATCACTCGGGCGTGGTCTATTTCGAACTCGACGCCGACAGCCCCTACTGGGGCAAGATGACCACCTCCGGCGGCATCGCCGTGCATGTCTCGGGCCAGTACCCGGGGCTGAAGATGGAGCTTTGGGCGATCCGCAACAGCTGAGCGACTGGGAAACACGATGGCCGACCATGACGATCCCTTTGCCGAACCGGACGACACCGACAAGACGGTGATCAAACCCAATCCCGGTGGCCGCCTGTCGCAGCCCGCCGCGCCCCGGTCCGCCGCGCCCGATCCGCTGGAACCGCAACCGTCGGCAGGCGGGCAGGGCGGTGGCGATGCCTTCGGCGTGCCGCAATCGGCCGCCTCCGCCGCCCCGGCTGCTGCCGCCCCGCGCGAGGCCCGGCCGGTGCTGACCGGCATGAACCAGCTGATCGCCTGCGCCTCGACCCTGTTCGCTTTGATCAGCCGCATCCGCAACCGCGCCCAGCACATGGACCCGGACAAGCTGCGCCAGAGCGTTGTCGCCGAGGTGCGCGAATTCGAGAACCGCGCGTTGCAGGCCGGCATCGCCGCGCAAACCGTCAAGGTGGCGCGCTACGCGCTCTGCGCCACGCTGGACGACGTGGTGCTCAACACCCCCTGGGGTGGCCAATCGAGCTGGGGCCTGCAATCCATGGTCGGCACCTTTCACCGCGAAACCGTCGGCGGCGACCGTTTCTATGACCTGCTGGCGCGGCTGGAAAAGGAACCCTCCTCAAATATCGACATGCTGGAGTTTCTCTACATGTGCCTGTCGCTCGGCTTCGAGGGGCGGCTGCGCGTCGAACAGGGCGGCTCGGACAAGCATCTGCGCATCCGCGGCGGGCTGGCGCGCATCATCCGCGCCCAGCGTGGCCCGTTCGAACGCGATGTCTCGCCCCATTGGGAGGGGGTGGAGAAACCGTTCAAGCCGCTCTCGGCCTGGCGCCTGGTCTGGATCGCCGTCGCCGTTGTCGCGGTGCTGCTCACGCTGCAGTTCGCCGGGCTCAGCTGGGCGCTGTCGAATTCCACCGAACGGGTGCTGGGCCAGCTCTCGACCATCGAATCCGGCCCCAAGGCCACGCTGGAGCGGCGCGCGCCGCCGCCGCCCCCGCCGCCGCCGCCGCCCACCGCCGAAGTGCAGCTGCAAAAGGTCACCGGATTCCTGCAGGCCGAGATCGACGAGGGCATCGTCGAGGTGTTCCGCAAGGGAAATACGCTGATCATCCGGATCAAGGGCTCGGGCATGTTCGCCTCGGGCTCGGACGTGCTGCAGGACCGCTTCGTGAACCCGGTGAACCGGGTCGCCGAGGCGCTCAACGACGAACCCGGCCCGGTGATCGTGGCCGGCCATTCCGACAACGTGCCGATCCGCTCGTCGCGCTTCCCCTCCAACATGCACCTGTCGCTGGCGCGCGCCAAATCGGTGATGTCCGGCATGGCCCGCGTGCTCGAGGATCCCGACCGGCTCAGCGCCGAGGGGCGCGCCGACAAGGAGCCGATCGGGGATAACGCCACCAAGGAAGGCCGCGCCAGGAACCGGCGCATCGAGGTGCTTCTGGTCCAGGAGGAGGGGCAATGATCCTTCGCCGTTTCATCCTTCCGCTGTTTCGCTCGATCTACTTCGTCCTGATCCTTGTCGCGGCGGTGCTCTCGGCCTGCATCTGGTATTTCGCGCCGCTGATCGGAACCGAGGGCTGGCATCCCTTCGACAGCATCCTCGCCCGCGTGGTGACTCTGGCCTGTCTCTGGCTGTTCTTCCTGCTGGTCATCGGCCTGATCGTCTGGCGCCGCAGCCGCCGCGACAAGGAGATGACCGAGGAGATGGCCGAGGCGGTCGACACCTCCGACGACGCCGATGTCAGCTCCGAGGAGCTGGGCGAGCTGCGCGGCAAGTTCAAGACCGCGCTGGCCGAGCTGCGCAAATCCAAGAACGGCCGCCGCCACCTGAACGAACTGCCGTGGTACGTGATGATCGGCCCCCCCGGCGCCGGCAAGACCACGGCGATCGTCAATTCCGGCCTGCAATTCCCGCTGGCCGAGAAGCTGGGAAAATCCGCCATCGGCGGGGTTGGCGGCACCCGCAATTGCGACTGGTGGTTCACCAACCAGGCGGTGCTGATCGACACCGCCGGGCGCTATACCACCCAGGAAAGCGATGCCGAGGCCGACAACGCCGCCTGGCTGGGCTTTCTCGGGTTGCTCAAGAAATACCGCAAGCGCCAGCCGGTCAACGGTGCCCTGATCGCCATCAGCCTCAGCGATCTCTCGCTGCAGGACGAGACGACCCAGAAAAACCACGCCCGTGCCGTGCGGATGCGCCTGAACGAGCTGCGCGAACGGCTCGGCGTGCGGTTTCCGGTCTATGTGCTCTTCACCAAGGCCGACCTGATCGCCGGGTTCACCGAGTTCTTCGACAACCTCGGCAAGGAGGACCGCGAACAGGTCTGGGGTTTCACCCTGCCGCTGGCAAAGGCCAGGGACGAGGCCTCGCCCATCGCTGCGTTCGACGAGGAGTTCGGCGGGCTGCTGGGACGGCTCAACGGCCAGCTTCTGGAACGGCTGCAAACCGAGACCGACCATCAGCGCCGCGCGCTGGTCGCCGGCTTTCCGGCGCAGGTGGCCACGATGCGCGGGGTCGCGCGCGAGTTTCTCAACGAGGTGTTCCAGGACAACCGTTATGAGAAACGCCACATGCTGCGCGGGGTCTATTTCACCTCCGGCACGCAGGAGGGCACCCCGATCGACCGGCTGATGCTGGGCATGGCCCAGACCTTCGGCATCGGACGCCAGGCCATCGGCAGCGGCAGCGGCACCGGGCGCTCGTTCTTCCTGACCCGGTTGTTCGAAGGCGTGATCTTTCCCGAGGCCGGGCTGGTCTCGGCAGACGACAAGGTCGAACGCCGCTATCGCTGGACCCGCCGCGCTGCCATCGCCGCCACCGTGCTGATCGCGCTGGGCACCGGCGCGCTCTGGTTGCGCTCCTACCTCGGCAATACCGACCTGATCGCCCAGGCCGCCGAACAGGCCGACGCCTATCAGCAGGCCGCCGACACCCTGCCGCCCAGCCCGGTGGGCGATACCGACCTTCCGCCCGTGGTCATCGCGCTGAACCAGTTGCGCGACATGCCCGGCAACCCGGTGCTCTCCGATCCCGAGCCGCCGCGCGCGCTGCGCTACGGTCTCTACCAGGGCGAGGTGATCGGCACCCAGGCGGCGCAGACCTATCGCGCCGGGCTCAACCGCCGCTTCCTGCCGCGGATGCTGCTGCGGCTGGAGGAACAGATCACCGGCAACATGAACAACCCCGATCTGCTCTACGAGGCGCTCAAGATCTATCTGATGCTGGGGCTGCAGGGGCCGATGAACAGCGATCTGGTGCGCGACTGGATGACCGTCGATTGGGAAATCGCCTATCCCGGCGTGCAGCGAAAGGATCTGCGCGCCGACCTGGCCGATCACCTCGACGCCCTGCTGTCGCAGCCGATGGAAGAGATCGCGCTCAACGGCCCGCTGATCGAGCGGGTGCAGGGCATCCTGACCGAAATGCCCCTGGCACAGCGCGTCTACAACGGCATCATCAACAGCCCCAAGGCCACCGCCCTGCCGAAATGGCGCATCACCGAGATCGGCGGCCCGGCGGTGGCGCGGGTGCTGGTGCGCTCCTCGGGCAAGCCGCTCAACGACGGCATCCCGGGCATCTTCACCTATGACGGGTTCAACAACGTCTTCCTCCCCGAGGCGGTCAGTGTCGCCGAACGGGTCCAGAACGAAAGCTGGGTGCTCGGCCCGCGCGGCGAGGCGGCCCAGACCGACGCCGCTCTGCTGGCGCTCAGCCGCGATGTGCTCGATCTCTATTACAACGATTTCATCACCCGCTACGATCAGCTCCTGGCGGACATCGACATCATCCCGATGGAATCGCTCAGCCACGCGGTCGAGGTCACCAACGTGCTCTCCGGGCCGACCTCGCCCATCGTCAACATCCTCACCGAGGTCAGCAAGGAATCCCGCCTGACCGAGGACCGCTCGGCGCTGAACACCGAATCGCTCAGCCAGGGAGCCGGTGCGGTGGCGGCGATCGAGGCGCGCTCCAGCCTCTCGATCCAGGGCCAGATCCTGATGGAGGCGCTGCTCAACACCACCACCGGCGGCGACGGCACACCGCCGAAACCGCCCGGCGCCTATGTCGAGGACCGCTTCGACTGGCTGCACCGGCTGGTCGATCGGCCCGAGGGGCAGCCCTCGCAGCTCGACCAGATGATGGACGTGCTCACGCAGGTCTATCAGGAGCTCAACAAGATGTCGTTCAGCGGCGTCACCTCCGGCGGCGAGGGCGGCGAGGCGATCCTGCGGTTCCAGCAGGTCGCCAGCCGGATCGAGGGGCCGGTGCCGCGCTGGGCCACCCAGATCGCCAACGGCTCCTCCGGCATCGCCGCCGACGGCACCCGGGCCTCGATGAACGCGCGCTGGCAGGCCAGCGTGCTGCCCTTCTGCAAACAGGCGCTGGCCAACCGCTACCCGTTCAATTCGCGCGCGCGCGCCGATGTCGGGGTGCAGGATTTCGCCAAGATCTTCGCGCCCGGCGGGCTGATCGACGCCTTCTTCAACGAGAACCTGGTGAAATACGTCGATACCCGCTCGCGCCCCTGGACCTGGAAACGGGTCAACGATGTCGATCTCGGCATCTCCAACTCGGTGCTGCAACAGTTCCACTATGCCTCGCAGATCCGCGAGGCGTTCTTCGCCGGCGGTCCGCAGCCGCAGATCCAGTTCCAGATCACCCCCTACGGGCTCAGCGACAAGGCGCGCTCGGTCCTGCTCGAGGTGCACGGCCAGCAGATCGCCTTCAAGCAGCGCGGCGGGTTGCCGACCCCGGTGGCGGTGACCTGGCCCGGCACCCTCGGGCTGGCGCGGGTCAGCTTCGAGCCGGCCCGGCGCAACACCGAAAGCGTGCTCTCGCGCGACGGGCCCTGGGCCTGGTTCCGGCTGCTCGACGCCGCCGAGATCCGCTCGCTCAACGTCGCCGACCGCAAGCGGGTGAACTTCATCGTGGGCGAGCGGCTGGCGATCTTCGATCTTCAGGTCAGCTCGGTGATCAACCCCTTCGCGCTGCCCGCGCTGACCAAGTTCAGCTGCCCCGAGTCGCTCTGATGGCGGGGTTCGGCGCCTTCGGCAAGATCCCCGCCGTCGGCGATTTCTTCCGCCTCTCGGCCCCGCCCGGATTCGTCTCGGGCTGGGATGCCTGGCTGCAGGGGGCGTTGCTGGCGGGGCAATCGGCGCTGGGCGCGGCCTGGGACAGTCATTACATGTCGGCACCGATCTGGCGTTTCGCGCTGGCCGCCGGGCTGGCCGGGCGCGGCAAGGTCATGGGCGTGCTGATGCCCTCGGTCGACCGGGTCGGTCGGCGCTTTCCGCTCACGCTGATGGCGGCCCTCGATACGCCCGGCCCCGCCCCGCTGGATCATTTCCGCGAGGCGGCGCTGTTCGCGCGACTGGAGGAGGTGGCACTCGCAGCACTCGACGACGCCGCCACGCGCGACACGCTGGAATCCGACCTGGCCGCGATCCCGGCGCCTCAGATGCGCGCCACCGCGCCGCTGCGCCAGGCCGGCGGCTGCCTGGTGCTGACCCAGTCGGCGCCCGGAACCCTGCCGGGCGATCTTGCGGCGGGCCTGCTGGCCGGGCGCTACACCACCCCCAGCCTGTGGAGCGCCGAGGTCGCGGGCGCCCCCCGGATGATGATCTGCGAGGGGCTGCCGGACGACGGCAGCGCGCGGGGGTTGTTCGACCTCAACGCGCCGATCTGGAGCGAGGCCCGCCCGATATGACCGATCTGCATCCCTACCGCTACTCCGTCCAGACCCACGTTGGGCTGAAACGCAAGGTCAACGAGGACGCGGTGCTGGCGCTGCCGGATCACCACATCTGGGTGGTCTCCGACGGCATGGGCGGGCACGAGGCGGGCGATCTGGCCAGTCGGCTGGTCACCGATGCCATTGCCACGATTCCCGCCGGGCTCGACCCCACCGCGCGGATGCATGCCCTGCGCGACGCGATCCAGGGCGCCCATCGCGCCATCCGCGCCGAGGCCGAGGCGCGCGGTCGCGGCGTGATCGGTGCCACCGTCGCGGCGCTGATGATGGCCAACGGCCATTTCGTCGGACTCTGGGCCGGTGACAGCCGGATCTACCGGCTGCGCGCCGGTCAGATCGAGATGCTGACCACCGATCACTCCGCCGTGGCCGAACTGGTGCTCGCCGGCCAGATGACCTGGGACGAGGCCGAACAGCACCCGCAGTCCAACGCCATCACCCGTGCCGTCGGCGTCGGCGAGGAACTGGAGCTTGACAAGATCCGCGGCGAGGTCGCCACCGGCGACCGTTTCCTGATCTGCTCCGACGGGCTGACCAAATACGCCACCCAGGGGTTGCTGCAACGGCTGCTCGCCCGCGCCCCGCTGGAAACCTTGGGCGACGAGTTGCTGCAGGTGGCGCTGACCGGCGGCGGCGCCGACAATATCTCGATCATCGTGGTGGACGTGCTTTAGCGGGCGCCAAGTGGACAAAGCAAAGGGCAGCGCCCTCCCGGGGGGAGGGTCGGGCGCTGCCCGGCCTTGTGGCCGGGCGAAACGGGTTTGCCGCCGCTCTCGCCGCGCCCCGGATCAGGGCTTCGCCGCGGTCACCAATATCCGGCTGTCCAGCGACAGGATCGCCCCGTCGTTGCCCTGCGCATGGGCCTCCAGCGCCTCGGCATAGCCGATCGCCGATTCCGAGGTCGGCCGCATCCCGTCGAACAGCGGCGCGCTGGAATGCAGCACCACCACCTTGCTCTTGCCCAGGGTGCTGTCATCCACCTTGAACGCCAGCCCGCCGCTCTCGGCCGCCTCGGCCAGGCTGAAGGCCATCCGCACCGCGACCGGCCCCTCGGCGCCGCCGCGCAGCGCCGGCACCGCGTTGTCAGGCCGGTTGATGTTGGGCAGCAGGTGGAACACGTTGCCCGAAACGTCCAGGATCGACACCGTCAGAAAGCCGTCGGTGACATCGGCCGGCAGGGTGACATCGATCACCGGGTTCTCGCCGACAAAGAACCGCCCCGAGGGGTTCGGCGCGCCGGTTTCCCCGACCCGAAAACCCACGCCGATGCCGCTCTCGGGGGCGCGCGGCAGGTGGCTTTCGATCAGGCAGAGCGTCGGGTTCAGAACCTCGACGTCCAGCACCAGCTTGCGGTCCCCCGCCTGCGCCCTGAGCGCGTCGAACAGCGCCACCCGCGTCGCGGTCCCGGCCACCCGCCCGGTTACCGTCACCGGCGCCTCGGGCCCATAGCCGGTAGCGGGCGGATCTAGCAGCGCCAGCGCGCCGCAGTCCGCCTGCGCCGCCAGGATCGGGCGCAGCGCGTCGGCGGAAAGGAACAGCGCGCGCAGGACGATCTCCACCGGCCCCTCCAGCGCGCCGGGCAGCTGGCCGCCGAACCGCGCCGCCAGCCGCTCCTGCACGGCGCGGTCGGTGGTGGTCCCGCTCAGCTTGCCGCGATTGCCGCTGACCGAAAACCGCCAGTCCTCCAGCCCCTCCAGCGGTTGCAGGGCGGCCAGCACGTCCGCCCCCCAGCTCGCCGCGATGGTGCCGCTGGCCAGCGTCAGCTCGGCACCGCCGCCTGCAATCGCGCTCAGCGCATCGCGCACCTCCTCCGAGGGGGCGTTGCCCACCATCTCCACCGCGCCGTCGGCCTTCTGCGCCAGCAGGGTATAGGGCTCGGCCACCGGGTAGGCCGGGCCGAACAGCCCGTCGAACAGCCCGGCGAAATAGCCCCCCGCACCGCCGCCAACCAGCAGCAGCGCCACCAGGGCTGCGATCAGCCCGCCGCGCGAGCGCTTCGGCTCCGGCGCCGGCGCGACACTTGCCCGCCCGCTCCCGGGCAGCCCCTCGGGCTTCGGGGCAGCCTGCACCGCGGGCGCGATCACTGTCGCCTCGCCGTCGTCCTCCTCCGCCGCCGCGCTCCCCACCTCCGGCGCGTCGAGAAACGCCAAAACCTCGGCCGCGCTCTGCATCCTGCGCTCCGGGTCCGGGTCGCTCATCCGGTCGATCAGCGTCTTCAGCGGCTCCGGCACGCCGCCGGTGTCCAGCGGGTCGCCCTTGCGCTGCAGAACCTCCATCGGGGAATTGCCCAGCTTTGGCGCCGCGCCGCGGAAATTCGCCAGCAGCAGCGCGCCCAGCGAATAGATATCCGAGCGCGCGTCGGTCTTTCCGCTCAGCTGCTCCGGTGCGGCATAGGCGTATTTGCCCGCGAACTCGTTGCCGACGATGGTCTGTGCGCCCGGGTTGGTGTCCTTGGCGATGCCGAAATCGATGATCACCGCCTCCGCCGGATCGCCGCCGCGCAGGATGATGTTGTCCGGGCTCAGGTCGCGGTGCACGATGCCGCGCGCATGCGCCACCTGCAGGCCCCCCGCCACCCGGCGGCAGACGGTCAGCAGGTCGTCGGCGGCCATCGGCCCCTGCTTGAGCTTGCGCTCCAGCCCCGGCCCCTCGACGTAATCCATCAGCAGATAGACATGCCCGTCCTCGGTGCGGTGATTCCCGGAATAGCGCACCACCGCGTCATGGCGGATCTCGCGGATCTCCTCCTCGCGGGTCAAGAGCGTCAGGTAATCCTCGTTGCCCGAGAATTCCGACTTCAGCATCTTCAGCGCCACCAGCCGCCCCGAAATCTCGTTGCGCGCCTTGTACACGTCCGAGGTGCCGCCGCGCCCCAGGATCGCCTCGATCCGATAGGTGTTGTTGACCAGATCGCCGGGCTGAAAGGTGTCACCGGGGCGCGATTCGCTCATCGCGTCACCCCCGGACCCGCCCCGGCGCGCCTAGCCCAGGGCCTGGAATTCGACACGGCGATTCACGTCGGCGCGCGGCGCGGCGCTGTCAAAGGGGGCCTTTTCGCCCATTCCGATCGCCTTGAGCCGGGTCTCGGCGATGCCGCACTCACCCACCAGGTGGCGCTTGACCTCCTGCGCGCGCAACAGCGACAGCCGCTGATTATAGGCCGCCCCGCCCGAGCTGTCGGTATGGCCGATGATCTGGAACACCGCCACGTCGACCGACTGCATCACCTGGCACAGGGTGGCCAGCTTGGGCTTCTGGTCCTCGCGCAGCGCGGCGCTGTCGAAGTCGAAGGAAATCTGGATGTTGACCTGATCCGCCTTGTCCACCGCCGCATAGTCTTCGGCCGGTGCCGCCACGGCCGGGGCCGAGGCCACCGTGGTGCTGCTGGCGCCGTCGCTCTGCTGGCCCGAGGGCACGATCACCAACCCACGGGTCTTCTGCTTCTTGAAGGCCTCGGTAATCTCCTCGGCGGACATCTCGGTCTGCGCGCTGGCCGCTATGGTGCCAAGGGCCAGGGCGGTGGAAATGGCAATTGCGCGAATCGTGGCGGTTCGGACCATGTCCTGTCCCCCTGTTAAAAAATGAATGAAGACACCTGAAAATCTATACCACGGTCCCGCGTCGGGCAAAGGTTTTTCAGACCCGGCAGGCCTCGGCCGAATCCCGGGCACCGCCGGATTGCCCCTTTACTCGCGGCACCGGAACGGGCTCAAATGGCCCCTAGTACAGGAGGGCCCATGCTGCGTTTCGTCCCCGCATTGATTATCGCCACCGCCCTTTTGCTGGTGCCGGTGATCTGGGTCGGGCTGGATCACCTGCTGGCCGAGGACGACTACGGCGGCGGCGGCATCGATTCCGGCGCGCGGATCGAGATCGAGATGCTGCGCCAGCAGGTCGAAAGCCTGAACGCCCGTCTCGACGGGATGGAGGGCGCGCTGAACCGGGTCGAATCCGGCCAGGGCATGGCGCTGCAACCGGGCCCTGAGGATCAGGCGTTTCGCCAGTCCGGCCCCAACGACATCCTCGACGCCTACGCGCAGCTCGTCTTCATCGCCGACCGGCGCAACGTGAACCGGGAGTTTACCGTGCTCACCTCGCGCTACCTGGTCAGCAAGCTGGGCCGCCCGCGCGAGGATCTCACCGACAAGTGCCAGTCGATCACCAACCAGCGTCTGGCCGATCTTCTGGTGCTGGAAAAGGTCGGCCCGGTCCGGGTCAGGATGCTGAAACCGGCCGCCGAATCCCTGCGCACCGTGTTCGAGAAGATCAAGCGCGCCGACCCCGACCTCTATTCCAAGATCAACACTTCCGGCTCGCTCTGCACCCGGTTGATCCGCGGCTCCTCGACCTCGATCTCGAACCACAGCTACGGCATGGCGCTGGACCTGAACATCGACGGCCACCTCGACAACCTCGCCGACGGCAAGACCCAGCTCGGCCTCACCATCCTCGCCGATTTCTTCCGCGCCGAGGGCTGGGTCTGGGGCGCCGGCTTCGGGCGCGAGGACAGCATGCACTTCGAGGTCAGCAAGGAAATGTTCGACGAATGGTTCGAAGCCGGGCTGATCTGAGCCGCCCTCCTACAGCGACCGCAGCAACACCTTGTTCGATCCCATCGCCGCCGCGATGCGCTGGAACTGGGCGCCGCGCGTCGACGGGTCCTCGGCCGAGCGCAGCAGCCTGGTCTCGGCCTCTCCGATCACCGCCAGCGCCTGCGCCACCGCCGCCTGCTGACGGGCAGGCTCCACCGGCACCAGCCGCCGGTTGGTCGTGGTGACCGCGCCGCCCTTGTCCTTTGTGCGGAACCGGGTCGGGCGCTGCGCAGCGGCACGGTTGGCGCGGGCGACATCGTTCAGTCCACGCGCGGTCTCGTCCAGTACCGCGCGCACCTGCGCATAGCCGCGCTGGCCCGCCATGCCCCGGCTGACGTCGTCGATCCGTTCGGCAAGGCAGTCGATCACGTATTCGCCCTTTCCGTCGCGCTTGAGCCAGCCGCAATAGCGCGTCGCCTGCTGCAGCGCCGCCACGATCTGCGCCGTCGCCGCCGCGCTGGTCTCCGTCGCCCTCTTCCGTGCGCCGGCCCCGGTGCCATAACCATAGGGCACGAAGGTGGGCGAGGATCCCACCGCATCGCCCCCGGCGAGGTGCAACCGGGGTGCCGCGACCCCGCCGGACAGGGCAAGCGCTGCGGCGGCGGTCAGGGCGGGAAGGGACAGGGACAGGGACATCAGGTCAACTCCGGTAGAGGTTCGGTCTGAGGAAACTGAAGGTGATCGAAAAGCGGCGGCTGCCAAGCCGGTCGGTCACATCGTTGATCTCGGCGCTCACCGTCATGCCCGGCGCGCCCTCGAACCGCCACGCCGCGCCCACATCCAGCGTCTCGCCGGTCCAGGCCGCCGAAACCCCGAGATTGCGGGTCAGCCCGATTCCGGCCCCGGCAAAGATACCGGGGTCGGTCCTGCCGTTGCGCAGGTGGGTGCCATAGCCCAGCGTGACCATCAGCGGGAACACATCGCCGCCCGCCGACAGATCGGTGAACCAGGTGCCCATGATCCGGCCGCGCTCGGGCACCGTGCTGGCCTGGCCCCAGCGGGCCAGCCCCTCGACCTGCGCCGCGATGTAGAGCGGCGAGTCCCCGGGCGCGATCAGCCGCGCGATCTTGGCCTCGAAATACCCCGAGTCGCCGAAATTGTTCGACAGCGAGGTGATGTTCGCCGTGATCTGCAGGCCCAACCCCTCTGCCGCATTGCCCAGGCCGACACCCAGCGCCATCGAGCCGTCCCAATCGTTGCCGGTGCCGCCGCGCTTTGAGGTCAGCCCGAGCGAGCCGAAGCCGAGCCCGCGCGGCGCCACCGTGGCTGAGGGGATCGACAGCAGCGTCAGGTTCTTCACCGCTTGCGGCGCCGGGGGCAGCGACCCGATGCCCACCGCCTCCTGCGCCCGCGCCGCAGGCGCCGCCAGCCCACCGGCCAGCGCCAGCGCGATCAACGCCCCGCGCAGGCGGGCAAGGGCAAGGCCGTCCCGCCTCATTCCTCGATCCCATAGGCCCGCCGGATGCCGCGCTGGGTGCCGGGGCCGAAATCGCCATCGATCGCGCCGGCATAGAATTCATGCTGCTTCAGCTTGGCCTGCAGGGCCCGCCGCGTGGCATCCTTGAACATGGTCGGCCGGTCGCTCAGAAGTTGCAGAACATCCGCACTCCCCGACCGCAGCGCCTCGTAAAGGTAATGCGCCGCATCCTCCGGTCCCTTCTGCGGGATCAGCCCGTCATCGATCAGCGCGGCGAAGTTGAACTGCGCCTGCGGGTGCCGCAGATCGGCCGCGCGCTCAAAGAACCCCAGTGCCTTCTTCGGGTCCGCCGGCAGCCCCAGCCCGCCTTGGTAATGCAGGAACCCCAGGTCGTTGATCGCGTCGGCATAGTTCTGGTCCGCCGCCTCGCGGTAAAGCGCCAACGCGCGCGGCTCGTCACGCTCCACCCCGGTGCCCCGCTCATAAAGCTTGGCCAGCTCGAACTGCGCCTCGGGCGATCCCGCCTCCGCCGCGCGGGTCAGGAAATCCACCGCTGCCACCGGGTCGAACCGCCCCTCGTTCGGGTTCAGCCGGATATAGGCCAGCCCCAGCATCGAGCGCGTGTCGCCCTGTTCGGCCAGCGCCAAAAGCTGCTCCTCCTGATCCGGCTTGATCGCTGCCCAGGCATCCAGCGCGCTGGGTGCCGCCGAGGGGTCCTGTCCCTGCGCGCCCGGCCCGGCGAGGTAGAACGGCACCCCGGTGAGCGAACCATAGGTATGCGGCTCCTGCAGGTTGCCGGTCTCGCTCAGCACCATGTCGCGCACCTGGCGGAACATCAGGCTGATCTCCAGCCCCGGCTGCACCATCTTGTCCATCAGCGCGCGGGCAAACGGGCTGTTGTCGCCGCGCCCGTCCAGCGCGACCTGCCCGTCGCGCGCCGCAAAGGCTACCAGCGTGCCGCGATCGGGGTCCGCAGGCGCCAGCCCGCCGCCGCCGCGCGTGGTCTCGCTGGTCTCGCTTGTGGCCGCCTGCGTTCTCTGGTTCAGGTCGATGGCATCGCCCAGCGGGTTGTCGCGGCAGCTGTCCAGGATCACGATGCGCATCTTGCGCGCCCGCTCCACCGCCGCCAGCATCTGTTTCAGCGAGATGGACTGCCGCTGCACGTCGAGATTGCTGGTGACCTGCGCATCGACCGGGATCATGAAATTCTCGCCCTGCACCTCGACCCCGTGACCGGCGAAATAGATCAGCGCCAGATCGGCCGTCTCCGAGCGAAAGGCGAAATCCTCCAGCAGTTGCCGCATCTCCTGCGCCGTGGTGTCGAGCGACAGCGTCACGTCGAACCCGATCCCCTCCAGCGTGCGGGCCATGTCGGTGGCGTCGTTGCGGGTGTTGTCCAGCGCCGGGATCGCGCTGTAGGCCCCCAGCCCCAGGATCAGCGCCACCCGGTCCCCCGCCGCCCAGGCCGCCGGGGCCAACAGGCACATCGCCCATATCACGACAACGCGCAGCGCTCGCATGTCAATTCCAGTTCTGAAAAACCTGATTCAAATCTGCCCTCAACCTTACCCAACGTCAGTGAAAAGGAAAGAAAGGATTCCCGCCGCGCAGCATCCCCCGCCCGCCGCCTCTTGCCAGCGTCGGTGCCACCCCGGATAGTCGGCTCATGCCGCGCCTTGCCGCCAATATCTCGCTGCTCTTCGCCGAGCTGCCGTTCATGGAACGTTTCGCCGCCGCCGCCCGCGCCGGGTTCGACGGGGTCGAGATCCTCTTTCCCTATGATCACGCCGCCCGGGACATCCGCGCGGCGCTGGACGCCCAGGGGCTGGCGCTGGCCCTGATCAACGCACCGCCGCCGGGTCCCGATGCCGCCTTTCCCGCCCTGCCGGGGGACGAGGCCGGTTTTCGCGCCACCATGGAACAGGTGTTGCAGCGCGCCCAGATCCTGCGCCCCGGCGCGATCCACGTGATGGCGGGATATACCGACGATCCGCGCGCCGAAGAGACCCTGATCGCCAACCTGCAATGGCTGGCCGATCACGCGCCGGATCAGCCCTTCACCATCGAGCCGCTGAATCCCGCCGATCAGCCCGGCTACGTGATGAACACCTACGACCGCGCCGCGCGGGTGCTGGCGCGGGTCGCGCGCCCCAACCTCGGGCTGCAATACGACAGCTATCACGCCCACCGGATTCACGGCGATGCACTCGCCACATGGCGTCACCATGCGCCTCTGGTGCGCCACGTCCAGCTTGGCGCGCCGCCGGACCGCAGCGAACCGCGGCTGGACGGCGGCCCGGTCGATTTCCCGGCGCTGCTGGCGCAGATCGCGGCCAGCGGCTACGACGGATGGATCAGCGCGGAATACACCCCGAGTACCGAGCGGACCGAGGACAGCCTGGGGTGGATGTCGGGCTAAATCGCCGAGCCAGGCTCCCCAGCGCGGACTCACGGCCGAAGGCCGCCGCGCAAGCGCCAGCCCACGGTCCGGCGCTTGCGCGGCTTGGGCTGCCGAAAAAACTGGCTCGGAACCCAAGGCATCGCCCCGCAGTCCCGCCATCCCCTCTCCCCACCAGGCGGAGGGAGGGCTAGAGAGGGGGTCTTGCCCCTGTGGCCCGGCAATAACCGGCGAACCCGTCGAGAAACCCCAGCACCTCGTCCCGATACGCCCCCGCGCCGACTGCTTCCATGATCGCCTCCGGCGTCATCTTCATCAGCGGCAGCCGCAGGAAGATATCCGGCGCGAAACGCTCGGTCACGGTCGAGAGTACCAGCCGCAGCGCCGCCAGCATGTTCTCGCCCCGATGCGAGGCATGCATCAGGGCCACCGGCTTGCCGATGATATGCTCGCCCGAAACCAGCCAGTCGATCGCGTTCTTCAGCCCGCCGGGGATCGCATGTACATATTCCGGGCTGGCCACGATCAGCCCGTCGGCCCGCGCAATGGCCTCCATGAAGGCCTGCACGCCCGGCGGCGGCGGCCCGTCCTCAAGATCCGGAGAGAACACCGGCAACCGCCCGACACCGTCGAACACCGAAATCTCGATCCCCGGCGGCGCGACCTCGGCCACCGCCTGCAGCAGCGCGGTATTGGTCGAGGCGCGGCGCGCGCTGCCCGAAATCGCCAGCAGTCTCAGGGCGGAGCCACCTGTCCGCCCGCCCATCAATGCGCCTCGGCCCAGTTCGCGCCCTTGCCCGCATCCACCGTCAGCTTCACGTCCAGATGCACCACCGGATCGGCCGCGCCTTCCATCACCTCGCGGGCGCGCGCGGCCACCGTGTCGGCGGCCGCCTCGTCGACCTCGAAGATCAGCTCGTCATGCACCTGCAACAGCATCTTTGCCGGCAGATCCTTGATCGCCGCCGGCATCCGGATCATCGCCCGCCGGATCACGTCCGCCGCTGTTCCTTGTATCGGCGCGTTGATCGCCGCGCGATAGGCAAAGCTGGCGCGCGGCCCCTTGGCGTTGATTTCGGGCGTATGAATCTTGCGCCCGAACAGGGTTCGCACGAACCCGTGTTCCTTGGCGAATGCCTTGGTCTGATCCATATAGGTGCGGATGCCGGGGAAGCGCTCGAAATAGCGGTCGATGAACCCCTGCGCCTCGGCCCGCGGGATCCGCAGGTTGCGCGCCAGCCCGAAACCGGAAATCCCGTAGATCACCCCGAAATTGATCGCCTTGGCCTGCCGCCGGATCTCCGGCGTCATCTCTTCCAGCGGCACGTTGAACATCTCGGATGCGGTGGCGGCGTGAATGTCCTGCCCCTCCGCAAAGGCCGCCTTCATGCCACCCAGATCGGCGATATGGGCCAATATCCGCAGCTCGATCTGGCTATAGTCGAGGCTGAGCAGGACCTTGCCCTCTTCCGCGACAAAGGCCTCGCGGATGCGCCGCCCCTCTTCGCTGCGCACCGGGATGTTCTGCAGGTTCGGATCGGTCGAGGCCAGCCGCCCGGTCGCCGCCCCGGAAATGATGTAACTGGTATGCACGCGCCCGGTGTCGGGGTTGATGTGGTCCTGCAGCGCGTCGGTATAGGTCGATTTCAGCTTGCTCAGCTGCCGCCAGTCCAGCACCCGCGCCGGCAGATCATGCCCCTCGGCGGCCAGATCCTCCAGCACGTCGGCCCCTGTGGCATAGGCCCCGGTCTTGCCCCGCTTGCCGCCCTCAAGGCTCATCTTGTCGAACAGGATCTCGCCCAGCTGCTTGGGGCTCCCGACGTTGAACGTCTCTCCCGCCAACTCGTGGATCTCGGCCTCCAGCCCGGCCATCTTCTGGGCAAAGGCGTTCGACATCCGGCTCAGCACATCGCGGTCGACCTTGATGCCGGTCATTTCCATCTCGGCCAGAACCGGCACCAGCGGCCGCTCCATCGTCTCGTAAACCGTGGTCACCTGTTCGCGGTGCAACTGCGGCTTGAACGTCTCCCACAGGCGCCAGGTGATATCGGCATCCTCGGCGGCATAGGCGCTGGCCTCTCCGATCGGCACCCGGTCGAATGTGATCGCCGATTTGCCCGAGCCCAAGAGCGGCTTGATCGGGATCGGCTGATGCCCGAGGTAGCGGTCGCTCAGCGTGTCCATCCCGTGCCCGTGCAGCCCCGCATGCATCGCGTAGGACAGCAGCATGGTGTCGTCGATCGGCGCCACATTCACCCCGTAACGGGCAAATATCTTGGCGTCATATTTCATGTTCTGCCCGACCTTTAGAATCGCCGGATCCTCCAGCACCGGCTTCAACAGCTCCAGCGCCGCTTCCACCCCGATCTGCCCCTCGGCCAGATCGTCCGAGCCGAACAGGTCATCGCCGCGCCCCGCCGCCTTGTGGATCAGCGGGATGTAACAGGCCTTACCGGCCCCCGTGCTCAGCGAGATGCCGACCAGATCGACCACCATCTCGTCGAGCCCCGTGGTCTCGGTATCCACCGCCACCACGCCCCGGTCGCGGATCATCGCGACCCAGCGCTCCAGCGCCGCCGGATCACGCACGCATTCATACGCGGCGGTATCGAAGGGCACCGCCTCCGGCGCCGCCTCCTCGCCGGGCTGCGCCGCCGCGACCTCCGGAATCACCGGCGTCTCCACCCCCATCTTCTCGGCGATGCGCCGGGACAGGGTGCGGAACTCCATCTCAGCCAGGAACGGCAACAACACGTCGGGGTCCGGGTCGCGCACCTCCAGATCGTCCAGCGTGAACTCCAGCGGCGTCTCGCAATCCAGCTGCACCAGCCTCTTGCTCATCTCGATCTGCGCACGCTTCTCGATCAGGGTCTGCCGCCGCTTGGGCTGCTTGATCTCGTCCGCCCGGTCCAGCAGCTCTTCCAGCGAACCGAACTCGTTGATCAGCAGCGCGGCGGTCTTGATCCCGATCCCCGGCGCGCCCGGCACGTTGTCGACACTGTCCCCGGCCAGCGCCTGCACGTCCACCACCCGCTCCGGGTAGACGCCGAATTTCTCCACCACCCCGTCGCGGTCGATGCGCCGGTTCTTCATCGCGTCCAGCATCTCCACCCCGCCGCCGACCAGCTGCATCAGGTCCTTGTCGGAACTGATGATGGTCACCCGCCCGCCGGCCGCGCGCGCCTGCACCGCCAGCGTCGCGATGATGTCGTCGGCCTCGTAATTCTCCATCTCCTTGCAGGCGATGTTGAAGGCCTCGGTGGCCCGCCGCGTCAACGGCATCTGCGGCCGCAGCGCCTCGGGCATCTCCTCGCGGTTGGCCTTGTACAGGTCGTACATGTCGTTACGGAACGTGTGGCTGCCCTTGTCAAAGATCACCGCCACATGGGTCGGCGCATCGGGCCCGCTGGCCTCCTCGACGTATTTCTGCAGCATGTTGCAGAATCCCGCGACAGCCCCGATCGGCAGCCCGTCCGACTTGCGCGTCAGCGGAGGCAGCGCATGGAACGCGCGAAAGATGAAGGCCGAGCCGTCGATCAGGTGCAGATGGCAGCCTTTGCCGAATGTCATTGCCCTCGTCCCCCTTGCCGGTGATGCCCGCCCGTAATGCCACGCACGCGGCACGGGGGCCAGTGGGGAATGGGGCGATGTCCCGGGATCAGCGCTCCGCCCCGGTCGCCGACAGCAGCCAGTCCGCGACCCGGTCCGCGTCGCGGTTGCGGTTCCCCTTCAGGGCCAGCAGGAAAAAGCCCGTCCGCCCGGTCAGCCGCGTCTCGCAGACCTGGACAAGGTGACCGGCGGCGATGTCGCGCGCGGCCAGAACCCGGCCGACCAGCGCAACCCCCTGTCCCGAGATCGCGGCATCGATCGCCAGCGCGGTCTGGCTCAGCCGCAGCCCCCGGGTGCCGCCGTCCCGCACCCCGAGCCGCGCCAGGAACGCGGGCCAGGCATCATGCGCGTCGTGCAGTTTCGGCATCCGCGCCAAGGCCCCGGGCGCCAGCGGCAATTGCTGCCCCCCCACCAGCGTCGGCGCGGCCACCGCGACAAGCTCATGCGCGAACAGCAGCCGCGCCTCCACGGCGGCCCCGAACGGCGGCGCGCCCTGCCGGATGGCCAGGTCGACCCCGTCACCGTGAAAGCTCGACACCCGCTCGGTCGCCAGGATGCGCAGGTCAATGTCGGGGTGGCACTCCGAAAAGGCGGGCAGGTTCGGGATCAGCCACTTGGCGGCAAAGGTCGGCGTGACGCTGATCAGCACCTTTCCCGCCTCCGGCCGCAGGCTGCGGGTGGCCTCGCGCAATTCGGCAAAGGCCGAGGCCACCCGCCCGTGAAACCCGCGCCCGGCGGCGGTAAAGGCCAGCCCCTTCGGCAGCCGCTCGAACAGCGGCACCGCCAGATGATCCTCCAGCAGGCGCACCTGCTGGGCCACCGCGCCCTGCGTCACCCCCAATTCTTCCGCCGCGATGCGGAAATTCAGGTGGCGGCCGGCGGCGTCAAAGGCGCGCAACGCATTGAGGGGCGGAAGCGAACTCATGAGGTGATAGTATTTCTACATCCACGGGAAATCAATTCTGGTGCGATAGGCCGCCCGATTCCATGTATACAGACCCTGAAATCAGGATCGGAGATCGGAATGACTGTAGAAAAGGTAGCTCTCGTGACCGCAGGCGGCAGCGGCATGGGCGCCGATGCGGCGCGCCGGCTGGCCGCCGACGGCTTCAAACTCGGCGTGCTCTCCTCCTCCGGCAAGGGCGAGGCGCTGGGCGCCGAGCTTGGCGGCTTCGGCGTGACCGGTTCGAACCTCTCGCCCGACGATCTCGCCGCCCTGGTCGAGGGCGCGCAACAGCGTTGGGGGCGCGTCGACGTTCTGGTCAACTCCGCCGGGCACGGCCCCAAGGGCCCGGTGCTGGAGATTCCGGACGAGGACTGGCACCAGGGCATGGAGGTCTACCTGATGAACGTGATCCGCCCGACCCGGCTGGTCACCCCGATCATGCAGGCCCAGGGCGGTGGCGCGATCATCAACATCTCGACCTTCGCGGCTTTTGAGCCCGATCCGCTGTTTCCCACCTCCGGCGTGTTCCGCGCCGGCCTGGCGGCCTTTGCCAAACTCTACGCCGACAAATACGCCGTGGACAACATCCGCATGAACAACGTGCTGCCGGGCTTCATCGACAGCCTGCCCGAGACCGGGGACCGCAAGGCACGTATTCCCCTTGGTCGCTATGGTCACGCCGGCGAGGTCTCCTCGCTGATCTCCTGGCTGGCCTCGGGCGAGGGCGGCTACATGACCGGACAGAACCTGCGTATCGACGGCGGGCTGACCCGTGCCGTCTGATGTCGCCCTGGCCACGCCCGCGCCCGGCCGCGCTGCCTTCGCCCTGAAATGGGGCGCCTCGGTCATCCAGATCATGGGCTACACCGCGACCGCCGCCGGCTGGACCCCCTGGAACATCTACCTGTTCCTGGTCGGCCTGCTGGGCTGGTTCACGGTCGGTGTGCTGTGGAACGACAAGGCGATCATGCTGATCCACATCGTCGCGCTCGGTGCCATGCTGGCCGGGATGAACAGCGGCTGAGCGCCGCCCCCGGCTTCTTCTCGTTCACAAATACTCAAATCCCGCCCGCCCCCACGGGGCGCGCGGTCGGCCGCTCCGGGCGCCCGGCTCAGACCTTTCCTTCGAAATCCTTGTGGACGTATTTGCAGTCGCAATAGGGGCATTCGACCCAGCCCAGGTCCTCGGGGATCTGCAGCCAGACGCGCGGGTGGCCCAGCGCCCCCTCGCCGCCGTCGCAGGCGATGCGGTAGCTGTCGACGATCCTGGTTTCCGGCGCCTCGATGGTCATGGCTGTGCGGCTCCCTCTTGATGCCGTGGCGGTTCGGGTCGGCTGCGTTTATGGGCCAAGCCCGGGGCGGGGGCAAGGGCCGGTGCGTATCGGCCAGCCTGCCGCGCCCCGGTTAACGCCGCCCTGTCCCGGCGCGCGTTGCCGGTCGCGGGCGGTGGCGGTAACGCAAATCGTACGAAATCGCCCGAAAACTCCCCGATGGGCGGAAGCCGGGGGCCTCGGGCCGGGTGCGGACTGTACAAAACCGCTCGTAAACTCCCCGATCCGGCCCCGCGCTTCGGGACTCCAAATGAGAACAAAAGGTGAATATACTCCCGACTCGCATGTACGCAGAATTATCGATCACCTCAAATTTCACCTTCCTCACCGGGGCCTCCCACCCCGAGGAGTATGTTCAGCGCGCCGCCGCGCTGGGCCTGCCCGCCATCGCCATCGCCGACGAAAACTCGGTCGCCGGACTCGTCCGCGCCCACAGCGCCGCGCGCGAGATTGCCCGGCTGGTCGCCGAGCGGCGGGCCTGGGACGCGGCCCATTCCCCCATCGGGCCGCCGTGCCCCGCGCATATCCCGCCGCCGCCCTCGTTCCCGATCACCCTTGTCCCGCGGCTGATCCCGGCGGCGCGGCTGGTGTTTTCCGACGCCCCGCCGATCACCGCCCTGCCCGAAAACCGCGCCGGTTGGTCCAACCTCTGCCGGCTGATCTCCCGCGGGCGTTTGCGGGCCGAGAAGGGCGGTTGCGATCTGTCTCTGTGCGACCTTCTTGAATTTTCAGGGGGGCTGCAGGTTCTGCTTCACCCAATTGAAAAACATGGGGAAAAAGGAGCCTCCGGGCAGATCGAGGCGACCGGATGGGCGCCGTTCCTGCCCCGGCTCGGCGCCCCTTTCCGGGGCCGGATGCACCTGCTGCTCAGCCCCCGCTACGACGGCCGCGACGCGGCCCGCTTTGATGCGCTGGCGGCGCAGGCCGCCCGGCTCGACCTGCCGACGCTGGCCAGTGCCGCGCCGCTGTTTCACCACGGCCGCCGCCGCCGTCTGGCCGATGTGCTCACCGCCGTCCGCCTGCGCCGCCGGGTCGAGCAACTGGGCCATGCCGCGCTGGCCAACGGCGAACGCCGGTTGCGGTCGGAGGGCGAGATGCGCCGCCTCTTCGCCGGGCATGAGGATGCGGTGGATCGCGCCGGGGCGCTGAGCCAAACCCTCACCTTCTCGCTCGACGAACTGCGCTACGAGTACCCCAGCGAGGCCGAAGACAGCGAAACCCCCACCCAGCGCCTCGACCGCCTCGCCCGCGCAGGCCTCGCCTGGCGCTATCCCGCCGGCGCGCCGGAGCGGGTGCGCAACATGCTCGAGCATGAGCTGACCCTGATCGCCAAGCTGCGCTACGAGCCCTATTTCCTGACCGTGCGCGACATCGTCGCCTTTGCCAGATCCCGCAAGATCTTGTGTCAGGGGCGCGGGTCGGCGGCAAATTCTGTGGTTTGCTATTGCCTCGGCGTCACCTCTGTCAGCCCCGAGATCGGCACCATGGTGTTCGAACGCTTCGTCTCCGAGGCGCGCGACGAGCCGCCCGACATCGACGTCGATTTCGAGCACGAGCGTCGCGAGGAGGTGATCCAGTGGATCTATCAACGCTACGGTCGTCACCGCGCCGGGCTTTGCGCCACGGTGATCCATTACCGGGGCAAGCGCGCCATCCGCGAGGTCGGCCGCGCCATGGGGCTGAGCGAAGATACCGTCGCCGCGCTGTCCTCGCAGCTCTGGGGCTGGGGCGGGTCGCGCGGCGTGGAGGAAGACCGGCTGCGCGAGATCGGGCTCGATCCCGCCGACCGCCGGCTGCGCCAGACCCTCGCGCTGGTCCACGAGATCGAGGGGTTTCCCCGCCACCTGTCACAACATGTGGGCGGGTTCATCATCACCGAGGGGCGGCTCGACGAGCTGGTGCCGATCGAGAACGCCACCATGGAGGGGCGCACGGTGATCTGCTGGGACAAGGACGACATCGACGCGCTGGGCATCCTCAAGGTCGATGTGCTGAGCCTCGGCATGCTCACCTGCATCCGCAAGGCGTTCGATCTGCTGCGCCAGCATCACGGCGCGGAGTATACGCTGGCCACCCTGCCGCCCGAGGATCCGAAGGTCTACGACATGCTGTGCCGGGCCGATTCCGTGGGCGTGTTCCAGGTCGAGAGCCGGGCGCAGATGAATTTCCTGCCCAGGATGAAACCGCGCAGCTTCTACGACCTGGTGATCGAGGTGGCGATCATCCGCCCCGGCCCGATCCAGGGCGACATGGTGCACCCCTATATCCGGCGGCGGAACGGCGAGGAGCAGGTGAGTTTCCCCTCCGACGCGCTGGGCGCGGTGCTGGGCAAGACGCTGGGCGTGCCCTTGTTCCAGGAACAGGCGATGCAGATCGCCATCGTCGGCGCGGGGTTCAGCCCGGAACAGGCCGACCGGCTGCGGCGCTCGCTCGCCACCTTCAAGAAACACGGAAACGTCAGCGAATTCAGGGGATTGTTCCTGCGCGGGATGGCCGGGAACGGCTATGACCGCGATTTTGCCGAGCGGTGTTTCTCGCAGATCGAGGGATTCGGGAGTTATGGGTTTCCCGAAAGCCACGCGGCCAGCTTTGCGCTGCTGGTCTATGCCAGCGCCTGGATCAAGTGCCATCATCCCGGCCTCTTCGCCTGCGCGCTTCTGAATGCGCAGCCGATGGGGTTCTATGCCCCGGCGCAGATCGTGCGCGACGCCCGCGCCCACGGGGTCGAGGTGCGCCCGGTCTGCGTCAACGCCAGCTACTGGGACAACGTGATGGAACCCGACGGGCGCGGCGGGCTGGCGCTGCGGCTGGGGTTCCGCCAGATCAAGGGGATGGGCGAGGAGGACGCCGCCTGGCTGACCGCGGCGCGCGGCAACGGCTATCACGAGGTGGCCGACCTGTGGCGCCGCGCCGGGCTGGGCCCGGCGGTGATCGCGCGGCTGGCCGAGGCCGATGCCTTTGCCGGTTGCGGGCTGAGCCGGCGCGCCGCGCTCTGGGCGGCCAAGGCGGTGGCCGCCGACCGGCCGCTGCCGCTGTTTGCCCAGGATCTGGGCGGCGAGGTGATCGAGGAGCCCGCCGCGCATCTGCCGCAGATGACCCTGGGCGAGCAGGTGGTCGAGGATTACGTCGCCCTGCGGCTGAGCCTGCGCGCGCATCCCGTGGCGCTGCTGCGTCACCGGTTGACGCCGGGGATGGAGGCGCGTGGGCGCGGCAGCCCGCCGGATTCGAGCCCTTGCAAAGAGAAGAAGCAGGGCGCGGCATCGAAACCGGTTCACCCCGCCGCCCCAAGGCGTTAGAAGGCGCGGGATGACAACCGCAGCGGAGCCCGCCGATGACCGCCCCCAAACCCGTGATCCTGTGCATTCTCGATGGCTGGGGCCTGTCGGAGGAGACCGAGGCCAACGCGCCCTATCTGGCGCAGACGCCGAATTTCGACGCCATCATGGACAAGGGGCCGCATGCGAGGCTGATCACCCACGGGCCGGACGTGGGCCTGCCCAGCGGGCAGATGGGCAACTCCGAGGTGGGCCATACCAATATCGGCGCCGGCCGGGTGGTGGCGATGGACCTGGGCCAGATCGACCTGGCGATCGAGGATGGCTCGTTCTTCGAGATCCCGGCGCTGCTGGCGTTCATCACCCGGCTCAAGGAAACCGGGGGCACCGCGCATCTGATGGGGCTGGTCTCGGACGGCGGGGTACACGGGCATCTGAACCATATCGCTGCGGCGGCGCGGACCATCGCCGCCTCGGGCGTGCCGGTGGCGCTGCATGCGATGACCGACGGGCGCGACGTGGCGCCGAAATCGGCCTATGGCTATCTCGCCGAGCTGGAAGAGCACCTGCCCGAGGGCGCGCGTATCGTCACCGTGACCGGCCGCTATTTCGCGATGGACCGCGACAACCGCTGGGGCCGGGTGTCGGAGGCCTATGCCGCGATGGTCCGGGGCGAGGGGCAGCATGTCGCCAGCGCCCATGACGCGGTGACCCATGCCTATAACCAGAGCGAGACCGACGAGTTCATCACCGCCACGGTGATCGGCGACTATGCCGGCATGCAGGACGGCGACGGGCTGTTCTGCCTGAACTTCCGCGCCGACCGCGCCCGCGAGATCCTGCGCGCCATCGGTGAGCCGGGCTTCGACGCCTTCGACACCGGGGCGCGGCCCGGGCTGGCCGGGATGCTGGGCATGGTGGAATATTCCGAGGCCCACAACGCCTATATGACGACGGTGTTTCCGTCGCGCGAGATCGTCAACACGCTGGGCGCCTGGGTGGCGAAACAGGGGTTGCGGCAGTTCCGCCTGGCCGAGACCGAGAAGTACCCCCATGTCACCTTCTTCCTCAACGGCGGCAAGGAAGAGCCGGAGGTAGGCGAGGAACGCTACATGGCGCAATCGCCCGATGTTGCGACCTATGATCTCAAGCCCGAGATGTCGGCCGAGGAGGTGACCGACCATCTGGTCGCGGCGATCGGCGCGGGCTACGATCTGATCGTGGTGAATTATGCGAACCCCGACATGGTCGGTCATACCGGCGATCTGGCCGCGGCGATCGCGGCCTGCGAGGCGGTGGATCGCGGGCTGGGGCGGGTGATTGCCGCGCTCGGGGCGGCGGGGGGCGCGATGATCGTCACCGCCGATCATGGCAATTGCGAACAGATGGTCGATCCCGAGACCGGCGGGCCGCATACCGCGCACACGCTGAACCCGGTGCCGGTGGCGCTGGTCGGCGGGCCGGAGGGGGCCACGCTGCGCGACGGGCGGCTTTCGGACCTTGCGCCGACCGTGCTGGCGCTGATGGGGCTGCCGAAACCGGACGAGATGACGGGGGAAAGCCTGATCAAATGAGCCTGCACCGCGCCCTTTCCGTCCTCGCGACCGGCGCCACCCTCTGGGCTGGCGCGGCGGCGGGGCAGGGCGACCCGGCGGCGGCGGCGCGGGCGGCCTCGGTGCAACTGGAACAGGCGGCGCTGGGCCTGCAGGCGGCCGAGGGCGCGCGCGACCGAGTCCATGCCCTGACCGACACTGTGCGCGCCTATGAGGCGGGCCTCGCGGCGATGCGCGACGGGCTGCGCCGCGCGGCCACGCGCGAGGGACAATTGGCCCGCAAGCTGCAGGCGCGCGAGGGCGAGATCGCCCAGTTGATCGGCGTGCTGCTGACCATCGAGACGGCCCCGCCGCCGGTGCGCATGCTGCACCCGCAGGGGCCGCTGGGCAGCGCGCGGTCGGGCATGATGCTGGCCGAGGTGACCCCGGCGCTGAACCTGCGGGCCGAACGGCTGCGCCACGACCTTGAAGAGGTGCAGACGCTGCGGCTGCTCCAGCAAAGTGCCGCGGAAACGCTGGAAGAGGGGCTGGCCGGGGTGCAGGAGGCGCGCAGCGCGCTGAGCCTGGCCCTTGCCGACCGGACCGACCTGCCGCGTCGCTTTACCGAGGACCCGGTGCGCACCGCGATCCTGATCTCCTCGACCGAGACGCTTGACGGCTTCGCCAGCGGGCTGTCGCAGATCGTCGCCGGCGACATCGCCGAAAGCCGCGCCGACATCGGTGCGCTCAAGGGGCAGATCCCGCTGCCGGTGCAGGGCCTGGTCCTGCACCGCGCCGGAGAGGCAGACGCGGCCGGGGTGACGCGCGCCGGTCTGGTGCTGGCGGCCCGCCCGCGGGCGCTGGTCACCTCGCCGACGCCGGCGACGATCCGCTATCGCGGGCCGCTGCTGGATCTGGGAAACGTGATGATCCTGGAACCACAACCCGATACGCTTTTCGTGCTGTCCGGGCTGGCCGAGGTTTACGGCGAGGCGGGGCAGGTGATCCCGGCGGGCACGCCGGTGGGGCTGATGGGCGGCGCGGTCCCCGAAATCGGGGCGATTCTGTCACTAAGCGGTGATGGCACTGGAACTGAGCGTTCGGAAACGCTCTATATAGAAGTCAGACAAGGCGGCAGCCCGGTGGACCCGGAAACGTGGTTTCGAACCGATAAGGATGGGTAGACGAACATGAAGAAATTCCTGATGGCCGCGGTCGGCGGCACGGTCGCAGGCATCATTGCGACAACGCAGATTGCCGGGCCGTTGCTGGCGCAGGAGAGCGCGCGCAACACCAATGTCTACGAACAGCTCGACCTGTTCGGCGACATCTTCGAGCGCATCCGGTCGCAATATGTCGAGGAGGTCGACGAGGCCGAGCTGATCGAGGCGGCGATCAACGGTATGCTGTCCTCGCTCGATCCGCATTCCAGCTATCTCTCGCCCGAGGATGCCGCCGCGATGCGGGTGCAGACCCGGGGCGAATTCGGCGGTCTGGGCATCGAGGTCACGCAGGAAGAGGGCTTCGTCAAGGTGGTCTCGCCGATCGACGGAACCCCCGCCGACGAGGCCGGGATCGAGGCTGGCGATTTCATCACCCATGTGGACGGCGAAAGCGTTCTGGGCCTGACGCTGGATGCGGCGGTGGAGCTGATGCGCGGCCCGGTGGGCAGCGAGATCGTCATCACCGTGGTGCGCGAGGGCGAGGACGAACCCTTTGACGTGTCGATCATCCGCGACACCATCAAGCTGACGGCGGTGCGCGCCCGCACCGAGGGCGAAACCGTGGTGGTGCGCGTCACCACCTTCAACGACCAGACCACGCCGAACCTGGAGGCCGGGCTGGCCGAGCAGATCGAAGCGGCCGGCGGCATCGACAACGTCAACGGCATTGTCCTCGATCTGCGCAACAACCCCGGCGGGTTGCTGACCCAGGCGATCAAGGTGTCCGACGCCTTCCTGGAAAAAGGCGAGATCGTTTCGACCCGCGGCCGTGACCCGGCAGATGGCGAGCGGTTCAACGCCACCCCCGGCGACCTGGCACAGGGCAAGCCGATGGTGGTGCTGATCAACGGCGGCTCGGCCTCGGCCTCCGAGATCGTCGCGGGTGCGTTGCAGGATCACCGCCGCGCCATCGTCGTGGGCACCAAGAGCTTTGGCAAAGGCTCGGTGCAGACGGTGATGCCGTTGCGCGGCGACGGCGCGATGCGGCTGACCACGGCGCGCTATTACACCCCCTCGGGGCGCTCGATCCAGGCGCTGGGCGTGTCGCCGGACATCGTGGTGGCGCAGCCGCGCCGCCAGCCGGCCGTGGAGGAGGAAGAACCGAAACGGCCGCGGTCGCGTTCGGAGGCCGACCTGCGCGGGCGGTTGAACAACGACAGCCTGACCGAGGACGAGATCCGCCAGATCGAGGCGGACCGCGCCAAGGCCGAGACCGCCGCACGCCTGCGCGAGGAGGATTACCAGCTGGCCTATGCCATCGACATCCTCAAGGGGCTGGGGGCGCTGAGCACCAAGTAAGGCGCCAAGCGGACCGCGAGACCAGGGGGCCGCGCCACAGGGCGCGGCCCCTGCCATTCGGACCCGACGCCAGGCCGGGGCGGATTCTGACGGTTCGCATCGGCGCAGGCTCACGTCGATTTCCGCGAGAGCGTCAGGCCTCTGATGTTGGGGCGCCAGCCAAATCCGATCTTGCCCGGTTTTTCCGCAAGAAGCTTATTGCAGGCTCCGCGCATCATCATCCGGGCGGTGCACGACGATGTCGAACCGCTCATCGGGGGTAGGGGCCACGAAATGGTGGGATAGCTGATCGAATTGCGCGTCCGTCAGGCTGAACGGGTGCGTGCCGCTTGCGTTTCGCGCCCGCAACCTCGCCTTGCACAGCTCGTTCGGGATATCCAGGTAGTGAAGCTCGCAAGGCGCTTGCGCGCGTTCCGCAATGCCACGCATCCACGCCCGGGTCGCAATGGTGTTTGCCGGGAAATCGAGAACGACGGACATGCCCGAGCGGAGCAAAGCAACGACATGCGGCCCCATGATGCCGCGCAATCTGGCAGCGCACCGCGCGTAGTCCGAAACCGACGACATCTGATCGCCAAACAGCGTTCCGAGCCAATCGTCCTCGGCGATGACAACCGTTCGCGCGGGCCGACCGAGTTGCGCGGCCATGGTTGATTTTCCCGATCCCGCCTTGCCGCAAACAAGGAGCAATTTCGGTGTGTCTTGCGTCATGAGAGACCCCTGTCACGTGCTTGGATCACGGCTGAATTCCTGATGCCGACACCCCGGCCCGGCGGACCGGGTCGCAAGCCCATGCCGCGGGATGTCCGGACGCCGGGTCTACATCGTCTCGATGCAATGCCGGCGAAAGGCGCGTTTGAGCATGTCCAGCTCGGCGCGGAGCAGTTCCACCTCGGCGCGCAGATCGTCCGAAATCGCCTCGCCCGCGATCAGTGCGAAATCCCCCAGCTTGGTGCCGCTGGCGCCATCCAGGATCAAAAAGCAATGCACGCCGTCGGCCACCGCCTCGTCCGGGATCGTCACCGTGAGGGTCCAGACGCCCGGCTCGCCGGCCTCGGACAGTTCGACCGCCTCGACCGGGTGATCGAGATAGGTGACGCGGATATCGGGCGGCGGTCCCCCGGCGGGCGCGCCGGTCAGCCGGCCCTCCCAGCGGCGGTTGTGCAGGCGGATCTTGGTCAGGGTCAAATCGCTCATCTCGGGGTCTCCTAGAGCGCGGCGCGGCGCCGCCGGGACAGGGTCAGGTCGCGCAGGATCACCTGGTTCATTTGCGGCGCCTCGAAGATCAGGTCGAGCCAGATCTTTTCAACCCTTTTCTCGTTCAACCGCGAATAGGCGAGGTCGAATTCCACCGTGACCTGCGCTTCGTTGAGCGGCAGTTCCCGCACGATCTGTTCGGTGTTGGGGCCGTTGGCGATGTTCAGCCGGGCGAAGATTTCCAACGGTTTCTCGGTCTCGATGATCGTGTCCACGCGCAGGATGTGCTCGCGCGTCAGCCCGTGTCTAGCCGAATCCGGCAGGTCGATCACGATCGACAGGAAGGAGCCGTCGAATTTGAACACGTCCATCCGCAGACCATAGGCGGCAAGGTCCGCCTCGCGGGTGTTGCGCAGCTGGCGCAGGGTCAGCTCGGAGAAGTGGCAATCGTGAAACAACGTCACCTCGTTGCCCAGCTTCGATTTGCTGGGCGCCGAACTCAGGCCCGGCGTCGGAAGCGGCCCCCGCCAAAGCTCGGGGCGCCAGGACCAGTCGGTGCCATGCGGCTTGGGGAAATAGGAGGTTCCGATCTGCGGCAGGGCCAGCCGTCCATCGGCGACATGGATCAACTGGTCCAGATGGGTGCGCAACTGGCGCGCCTGGTTGCGCTCTACCCGGAGCAGGGACAAAGAGGTGTCGTCGGCGCGACTTGCCGCAAGTCGCCATTTGCGCAGCGCGCGCCTGTGTAACAGCCGATCCAACATACTGCCCATGTTCCGTTCCGTCCCGCGCCTCTCGGGCGAAATTGCCGTGATTGAGGTCAGTTTAGCGAAAGCCGGTCAGTCAAACAAACCGCCAATCAACTTCAGCGGTGAAAATCGTTTCTGTTCGGTGTCTTCCGGGCCGGGCTCGGCCACGGGCTGCACCGGGTCGCCGGTATCGGCCGGAGGCACGGCTTCCTTGACCGGGCGGGCGCTGGCCCGTCGGGTCCGGCTGGCCAGGTCCGCCAGGAGGTCGGCCCCCGCCGCAGGGGCCGCAGAGGCACTCTCCGGGGCATAAAGCGCAAGTGCGACCAACTGACCGTTGAGCGCGAAGGCACTGCGCCAGTGCTGCGGCGCGGCCCCTTCGACGGCGCCGCCATCCGCATCCAGCCGCACCAGGGGCAGGTCGCCCGATTGGCCCGCCTCGATTACCCTCGCGGGCCGCACCGACCGCTGCAACTCTTCCAGACTTGGCGGCGGGCCCTCGTCCGCACGAGGGGCTGTGGTGACGGTCATCACCGCCAGTTGCCGGCCGGGAAAGACCCCGCGCAGCCCAAGCGTGTCGCAGCGCGCCAGAAGCACGAAATCCCCGCGCGGGCCGTGGCGCAGCGCCTGTTGGTCGATGCAATACCCCGGCGGCGCCGCCACCGTGACCGCGCCGCCGGCAAGCTCGGCGCGGTTGGCCGGATCGGCAGGGGCGCCGAACGGCAAGCTGCCGTCGCCGCACCCTGTCAGAGCTGCCAGAACCAGAGCCGCGAGGGACCCCTTAAAGGTCCATGTACTCATGCTTCTCGGCCTTGCCGCCGGGATGGGTCACCGCGCCCATATAGGTCGGGCCGACCAGCTTGGCGTATTTCCACAGCGCGCCCGAGGCATAGATGGTGTCGCGCGGCCCGCTCCACGCGGCCTTGCGCGCCGCCAGGTCCTCGTCGCTCAGATCGACGCTGATCTCGCCGGTGACGGCGTCGATGGTGATCACGTCGCCGTTTTTCAGCAGCGCGATCGGCCCGCCCTGCGCCGCCTCGGGGCCGACATGGCCGACGCAGAAACCACGGGTCGCGCCGGAGAACCGGCCGTCAGTGATCAGCGCCACCTTCTTGCCCATGCCCTGACCGGAGAGCGCGGCTGTGGTGGCCAGCATCTCGCGCATGCCGGGGCCGCCGGCGGGGCCCTCGTTGCGGATGACGATCACCTCGCCCTCCTGATAGCTGCGCTGCTTGACCGCCTCGAAGGCGTCCTCTTCGCATTCGAACACGCGCGCCGGGCCGACGAACCGCTGGTGCTGGCTGGGGATGCCGGCAACCTTGACGATGGCGCCTTCGGGCGCGAGGTTGCCCTTGAGCCCCACCACGCCGCCGGTCTTGGTCAGCGGGTTGTCGATGGGATAGATCACCTGACCGTCTGCCTCGCGTTCGATCAGGTCCAGTTCCTCGCCGATGGAGCGGCCGGTCGCGGTGACGCAATCCTCGTGGATCAGCCCGGCCTTGCGCAGCTCTTTCATCACCACCGGGATGCCGCCGGCATCGAAAAGATCCTTGGCGACATACTGGCCGCCCGGTTTCAGATCGACGAAATAGGGGGTGTCGCGGAAGATTTCGCAGACGTCATCGAGGAAAAAGTCGATCCCGGCCTCATGCGCGATGGCGGGCAGGTGCAGACCGGCGTTGGTCGAGCCGCCGGTGCAGGCCACCACGCGGGCGGCATTCTCCAGCGACTGGCGATTCACGATGTCGCGCGCGCGGATGTTCTTTTCCAGCAGCTTCATCACCGCGTGGCCCGAGGCCTCGCCATATTGGTCGCGGCTCTCATAGGGCGCCGGCATACCCGAGGAATTCAACAATGCCAGGCCGATCGCCTCGGAGACGCAGGCCATGGTGTTGGCGGTGAACTGGCCGCCGCAGGCGCCGGAACTGGGGCAGGCGACGCGTTCCAGCATCTCCAGCGCCTTGTCCGACATGGTGCCATTCTGGTTGCGGCCCACGGCCTCGAACATGTCCTGCACGGTCAGGTCGCGGGTGCGGAAATCCTCGGGGATCTCCTCCAGGTTCGGCGCCTTGCCCGGCAGGATCGACCCGCCGTAGATGAACACCGAGGGCACGTTCAGCCGCACCATCGCCATCATCATCCCCGGCAGCGATTTGTCGCAGCCGGCCAGCCCGACCAGCGCGTCGTAGCAGTGGCCGCGCATGGTCAGCTCGACCGTATCGGCGATCGCCTCGCGCGAGGCCAGCGAACTGCGCATCCCTTCGTGCCCCATGGCGATGCCGTCGGTCACGGTGATGGTGGTGAACTCGCGCGGGCTGCCGTGGGCCTCTTTCACGCCGCCCTTGACCGCCTGCGCCTGACGGCTCAGCGCGATGTTGCACGGTGCCGCCTCGTTCCAGCAGGTGGCCACCCCGACCAGGGGCTGGTGAATCTCTTCGTCGGTCATGCCCATCGCGTAATAGTACGACCGGTGCGGCGCGCGCTCTGGCCCCTCGGTCACATGGCGGCTTGGCAGTTTTGACTTGTCGAAACGGCTGTTGAGCATGGCTGGCCTCCAAAAAAATGCTCCCTCGGCAATAGCCCCGCGCCCGGATCGAGACAAGGGACAACCGCCCGCCCGCGACTCCCTGTACGGGATGCCGGCTGGCTTGTAATCGCGTGGGGCAATGCTTACCGTCGGAATGCCCCTTGGCGCCGGAGCCTTTTCTGTTGCGGGGTGTTGGCAAGTCGGGCAAGGGCCAGGTGATGGAATCCACGCTGTTTGCGTTCATCTGGAAGCACTCCAAGCGTCAGCAACTCTGGTTGCTGGTTCTGACGCTGGTGTCCTTCCCGTTCCTCTATGCCTCGCTGGAACTGCCCAAGCGGATCATCAACGACGCCATCGGCGCCACGACCGAGCGGACCGAGATCCAGGGGATCGAGCTGACCCAGGTGCAGTTCCTCTTTGTGCTCTGCGTCGCCTTTCTGGTGACGGTGCTGATCGGCGGGTTGATGAAGATGCATATCAACACCCGCAAGGGGGTGCTGTCCGAGCGCATGCTTCGGCGGCTGCGCTATACGTTGATCAGCCGCATGCTGCGCTTTCCCAGGCCCTATTTCCGCACCACCAGCCAGGGCGAGCTGGTGGCGATGATAACATCCGAGGCCGAGCCAATGGGCGGGCTGATGGGCGATGCCGTGGCCCAGCCGGTGTTCCAGTTCGGCCAGATGATGACCATCGTGACCTTTTTGTTCATGCAAAGCCTGTGGTTCGGGCTGGCCTCGGTGGCGTTGATCCCGCTGCAGGCCTGGCTGATTCCGATGATCCAGCGCCAGATCAACCTGCTGAACAAGGACCGGATCGTCGAGTTGCGGCACCTGGCGACCGAGATCGGCGAAAGCGCCGCGGGCATCAGCGATCTGCGCATCAACGGCGGCTGGCGGTATCGGCAGGCGATGATCACGGATCGGCTGGGCAAGCTGTTCGAGGTCCGGTTCCGGATCTATCAGAAGAAATACTTCATGAAGTTCCTCAACAACATGATCGGGCATCTGACGCCCTTCATGTTCTATTCGGTCGGCGGCTACCTGGCGATCCGGGGGGACATCACCGTGGGGGCGCTGGTGGCGGCGCTGTCGGCCTACAAGGATCTGTCGAGCCCGTGGAAAGAGCTGTTGACCTATTACAACCAGATCCAGGACATGTCCCTGCGCTGGGACGTGGTGACCGAACGCTTTGCGCCGCGCGACATGATCCCGGAGGAGTTGTTCGACGGCGAACCGTCGAACATTCCGCACCTGTTCGGGGCGATCGAGCTGCGTGATGTCACCGTGCGCGACCAGGACGGCAATACCATCCTGGAGGATATCAACCTGACCATTCCACCCCGCAGCCGCGTCGCGATCCAGAGCGACAAGGCGAGCGAGCGCAGCGCGCTGGCCGAGCTTCTGGTGCGCGAGACGCTGCCGACGCGGGGCGACGTGGTGCTGTCGGGCTACCCTTTGGAGCAGTTGCACCAGTCGGTCATCGCGGCGCGCATCGGCTATGCCAATTCACGCCCCTACCTGTTCGACGGCACCCTGGGCGACAACCTGCTCATGCCGCTCAAGATGCGCCCGCGCGACACCGAACACCTCGCTGCGGCGCATGATGCGCATGCCCTGGAAGCCACGCGCGCGGGCAACAGCACCGATCCGTTGTTGGCCGATTGGGTCGATCCCGAGATCGCCGGTCTGTCCGACGGGGCAGAGGTGCGCGACTGGTGGTTCAAACTGATCGAGGCGATGGGGATCGACGAGCTGATGTTCCGCCGCACGCTGCGGTCGCGGTTCGTTCCCGCGCAGCACCCCGGCCTGGCGCGCGCGATCGTCGATCTGCGTCCGGAGATCCGGGAGAAGCTGCGCGAACGCGGGCTGGACGATGCCGTTTTCGGGTTCGACCCGGACCGGTTCAACCCGGCACTGCCGCTGGCGGGCAACCTGCTGTTCGCTACTCCGGCGCGCCAGATCCTGCCCGAGGCGCTGGCAGGAGAGAAACGGTTCATGCAGATGTTGCAGGATCAGGGCCTTGCCGATGATGCCATCGCCGTCTCCATGGGGGTGATCGACACGCTCAACCGGACCTTCGGCAAGGACGGAACCCAGCATCCGCTGTTTCTGCGCCTGGGACTGGACCAGGAGCTTTACCTGCGGGTGTCCGATATCGCGGCGCGGGCGGCGCGGCGCGGCGAGACATCTCTGTCGCAGGAAGATCGGGCGATGCTGCTGATCGTACCCTTCATGCTGACCGCCGAGCAGATCGGCCCGAATTTTCCCGAGGAATACAAGGAAAAGATCCTGTCGATCCGCCGCAGCCGGGGCGGGGAGTTGCGCCGGCGGCTGGCCGACCTGTTCGTGCCGGTCGATCCCGAGGCCTATGTGCCGCTCCTGACGGTGGTCGAGAACGCCATCTATGGCCGGGTCTCGATCATGGCCGGCGCCAAGGCCGAGGAGATCGAGAATGTCGTCGCCGAGGTGCTCGAGGCGCACGGGTTGCGTCACCGGGCGGCCGCGATCCTCTACGATCTGCGCGCCGGGCTCGGCGGCACCAACCTGCCCACCGTTTTCCAGGAGCGTGCAGGCTTCAGCCGGGCGGGCATCAAGCGCCCCGACATTCTGATCATGGACAACATCCTGGCCAGCCATGACGCGGAAAGCCGTTACAACACGCGCCATCGGCTGCGCGAACTCCTGCCCAACACCACCATGCTGTTTCTTGAGGACCGGTTCGACAACCCGGACGCCTATGACATGTATGTCGAGATCCGCGACGGAAGGATCGACGGCGGCGCGCTGCAACCGGCGCTCGGGGCGGAGGGGACCGACGACCTCGGCCGGAAACTTGCGACCCTGTCGCGCAATGAGTTGTTCGGGCGACTCAGTTTGCGCAACCGGCGCCTGCTGGCGTTCTCGGCACAATGGTACGAGGCGGCGCAAGGGCAGATCGTCTTCTCTCACGACCAGCCTGCCGACGCGGTCTACCTGTGTCTCGAAGGGCTGGCGGAACTGCGCTGGCAGGAGGGCGACCCCAAGGCGCCGCCGATTTCCTTCGTGCGGCCGGGGCGACTGATCGGCGACCTGGCCGTGATCACGCGCGACAAACGCTTTCTCGATCTTGTGGCGATAGAACCGACGCGGTTCCTGCGCATCGGTGCCGAGGAGTTCCGCGCGGTGATCGAGAACGACGCCTCTGTGGCGATGGCCCTGCTGGAGGCCGTGGCGGCACATCTGACCGGCGCCACCGAACTGCTGCATTCGGCCCAGATCAACCTTTCCGAGGTCGTGCGGGACAAGAACCTGCCGATCCCGCCCGAGTCGTTCAACGAGTATTTCGATGACTGACCGCCCCTATGCCGCGCATGAATGGCTGGTCGCCCCGGCCCGGCCGGGCAAGGCGCTCTGGCGCCTGCTGGCGGGGCTGGTGATGGTGGCCGTGATCACCTTTGGCCTGAACGCGGTGGTTCAGGCCGCGCTCCTTTCCGCCGGTCCGATCGGCTGGGCGGCGGACCTGGCGACGGGGCATCGGCCGGGCCCGATGCTGATCCTGCTGGCAAGCTTCGGCTTTGTCATCGTCGGCGTCTTTGCCGCGGCGCACCAGGTTCAGCGGCGCGCGCCGCTGGGGCTGATCGGCCCGCCGGGGCGCGCGGCGCTGCAGTTCTGGCGGGTGCTGCGCCTGCTGCTGCTGTTCGGGCTGGTGCTGGTCGCCCTGCCGCCCTACCACATGGGCGCGCCGCTTTTGCCCAATCTTCCGTTCGGGCGCTGGCTGATGCTGCTTCCGCTGGCGCTGATCGCGATCCTGATCCAGGTCAGCGCCGAGGAAATCCTGTTCCGCGGCTATCTCCAGCAGGCGCTGGCGGCGCGGTTCCGACATCCGGTGGTCTGGCTGATCCTGCCCTCTGCCCTGTTCGCGCTGGGCCACTTCGTACCGGCCGAGGCCGGGCCGAACGCCGGGATGATCGCGCTCTGGGCCGGGTGCTTCGGGGTCCTTATGGCCGATCTCACCGCCCGGGCGGGAACCCTTGGCCCGGCGGTCGCTGTGCATTTCTTCAACAATGTCGTGGCGCTGCTGATCTTTTCCGTCCCCGAGAGCCTGAATGGACTGGCGCTCTTCATTCTGCCGTTCTCCTCGGCCGATACCGGCCTGATGCGGGCCTGGCTGGCGGTGGACTTCGCGCTGATGCTGCTCACCTGGCTGGTCGCACGCATCGCCATCAGGCGTTGATTGCAATTGCCCGCGCCCCGGCTTATCTGACGCAGCGTGCACGCACCCGCGAGAGGCCCCGACATGAACTGGATCACCAATTACGTCCGCCCCCGGATCAACTCGATCTTCTCGCGCCGGGATGTGCCCGAGAATCTCTGGCAGAAATGCGACGAGTGCGGAACCATGCTGTTCCACCGCGAGCTCAGCGACAACCTGAACGTCTGCACCAATTGCGGGCATCACATGGCGATCAGCCCGCGGTCGCGGTTCGAGGCGCTGTTTGACGGTGGCGTGTTCTCCGAGGTGCAGGTCGCTGAACCGGTGGCCGACCCGCTGCATTTCCGCGATCAGAAGAAATACCCGGACCGGATGCGCGCGGCGCAGAAGGCCACAGGCGAGAAAGACGCGATGCTGGTCGCGACCGGCGAGATGGGACGCACACCCATCGTGGCCGCCGCACAGGATTTCGCCTTCATGGGCGGCTCCATGGGCATGTACGTCGGCAATGCCATCATCGCCGCCGCCGAGCAGGCGGTCAAGCTGAAGCGCCCGCTGATCCTGTTCTCGGCCGCCGGCGGCGCCCGCATGCAGGAGGGGATCCTGTCGCTGATGCAGATGCCGCGCACCACCGTGGCGGTCCAGATACTCAAGGAGGCCGGGCTGCCCTATATCGTGGTGCTGACCCATCCCACCACCGGCGGCGTCACCGCCTCCTATGCGATGCTGGGCGACGTGCAGATCGCCGAGCCCAATGCGCTGATCGGTTTTGCCGGCACACGCGTGATCGAACAGACGATCCGCGAAAAGCTCCCCGAGGGGTTCCAGCGCGCCGAGTACCTGCTGGATCACGGCATGCTGGACCGGGTCACCAAACGCACCGGGATGCGCGACGAGCTGATCACCATCACCCGGATGCTGCTGGGCCTGCCGCCGGCGATCCGCGGCGACCTGCCCGCGCCCGATCCCGCCGGGACTGCCGCCGCCCTGCCAGAGGCGGGCGAGGCGGGCAGCCCGCAAGATCCCGACGCATAGGGCGCAAACCGACCCCGCCGCGGTACAATTCGGCTGGCGGGGCCGGCGGACTCGGCTACATTGTGCGGATGGTGCAAACGGGGCGCAGCCCCCGGCAGGAGGATGATGATGGCCCATACACTGGTGCAGTTCGACTTTCCCTATTCCGGCCCCTGGGGCGCGGAGATGGCCGGTGCGATGGGCGATCTGGCCCGCGACATCGCCGGAGAGGAAGGCCTCGTCTGGAAAATCTGGACCGAGAATCAGGCGGCGGGGCGGGCTGGCGGCATCTATGTCTTCGAGACGCCCGAGGCGGCAGCGGCCTATACCGAAAAGCATTCCGCCCGGCTGGGTGCCTTCGGCATCACCGGCATCAACGCGCTGAGCTTTGACGTGAACGCAGATCTTTCCGCGATCACCCGCGCGCCGCTCTGAGGCGGAACAGGCAGGCCCAGATGCAAACACACAACCGCGCGGCGTCGGACGTCATCCTTGCACGGATGATGGCGCTGCACCCCAAGATCATCGACCTGACGCTGGACCGGGTCTGGCGGCTGTTGCACGCGCTGGGCGATCCGCAGGACCGGCTGCCGCCGGTGATCCACATCGCCGGAACCAACGGCAAGGGGTCGACACAGGCGATGATCCGCGCCGGGCTGGAGGCGGCGGGGCGGCGCGCGCATGCCTATACCTCGCCGCATCTGGCGCGGTTCCATGAACGGATCAGGGTCGCGGGGAAACTGATTTCGGAGCCGGACCTGACCGCCGTTCTCGACGAATGCTACGCCGCCAACGGCGGCGAGAGCATCACCTATTTCGAGATCACCACCTGTGCCGCGCTGCTGGCCTTTGCCCGCACGCCTGCCGATTACACCCTGCTCGAGGTGGGCCTTGGCGGGCGGCTCGACGCCACCAACGTGATCGCCAGGCCGGAGCTCACCATCATCACCCCGGTCTCCATCGACCACGAGCAGTTCCTGGGCGATACGCTGGCGAAAATCGCCTTTGAAAAGGCGGGAATTCTCAAACGCGGCGTGCCCTGCGTTGTCGGTCCGCAACCCGAGGAGGCGCTTGAGGTGATCGAGGCGCAGGCCGCCCGCCTCGGCGCGCCGCTGATCGCCCACGGCCAGCACTGGCACACATACGAGGAACGCGGGCGGCTGGTCTATCAGGACGAGCGCGGGCTGCTTGACCTGCCGCTGCCGAACCTGCCCGGCGCACACCAGATCCAGAATGCCGGCGCCGCCCTGGCCGCGCTGCGTCACCTGGGGCTGAAGGAGCCCGCCTGCGAGGCCGCCGTGACCCGCGCCGAGTGGCCGGCCCGCATGCAGCGGCTGAAATCCGGCCCGCTCACCGAGGCCGCGCCGCTGGCCGAGCTTTGGCTCGACGGCGGGCATAACGCGGCGGCGGGGCAGGCGCTGGGCGCGCATCTGGCCAGCCTTCCGAACCGGCCCACGCATCTGATCTGCGGCATGCTCAACACCAAGGACGTGACCGGCTATCTGCGCCCGCTGGCGGCGCAGGCCCAAAGCCTCACCGCCGTCTCGATCCCGGGCGAGGCCAATACCCTCCCCGCCGAGGAGACCGCCGCAGCAGCGCGGGCGGTGGGGATGCTGGCCGAGACCGCCGGCAGCGTTCTGGGTGCGGTGCAGCATGTCGCGCGCTCCGACCCGCGCGCACGCATCCTGATCTGCGGCTCGCTCTACCTCGCCGGCGGGGTGCTGCGCGAGAACGGCTGATCCGGCCGTTCCTTTCGCCGAGAATATCCCCGCCGGGGCGTATCCAGATCGCGGCAACGTCGCGATGCCTTCGGCGAGAGTATTGTCGGCCTTATGTATCAAACGCACCAAGAATAGCATTGCCTCGCGAAGATTGATAAGACGGTTCGCATGGCACGTGTTGGCGACAAACTGGTCCGAATGGAATCGTATTGATCTCTCGCCAACCTTATCTGGACGGCCGTTCTCGCATTGGTGGGTAGCGGCGTCATGACTTGGCTAGGGGGCAGGATCGCGGAGGTGAAACGGACCTTCTTCTCCCCGTCACCACGGTCCCGCACGCGGGGCACCTTTACCGACACCGGATCGATCCCGGTCATGATCTCGCGCTCCGGAAGATGGCCATGGCGCACGCCGCGGGACCGGCCGTCTTCGGTCTTGTCATCGGCATGGGCGGCAAGCAAAGCGGCCAGCTCCGCTTCCACGACCTGCTCGATCAAACGCCGAGCGCCCGAGCGCAACACATCCGTCAGCGGATCAGCCAAAAATCCCATTGGATCAGGCAATGGCGTGATGGTAGTCTTCGTCATGTGGCATATCCCTTTCTCTTCAGAGAATTGACGGCGTCTTGAACACCGCCATGATATGCCGCCCCTCAGGGGCCATCACCAACTTTCAGCTATATCTCCGAGGCTACCGAGGGGGGAGGTCAAGGAGGATCCACTCGAAGAAATCAACCGCAGTTTCAACGAGCGCTGGTTCCAAGGCTGGAGCGCGACCCCCGAGGAGCAACGGGTGAAGTTCCTGAACATCGTTAAGAGCGTTCAGGCGCATCCAGACTATCGGGACAAATACAGCGAGAACTCAGATCCGTATTCACGAGACATCGCATTCGAGAAGATCATGAAGGATGTGATGCTGCGTCGCAGGAAGGAGGAGCTCGAACTCTACAAGCTGCACGCCCAGGACCAGGCTTTCAAATTGTCTTGGTATCAGAGCATTAAGGAAGCCCTGTCAAAGACAACGGCATCGGGGGCATGACAAAAGGTCTTCTTTATCGGAATCCGGATCCCAATGTTGATGTGCCCCCGGTCAGGGCCAGATTTATCGCGCTTTGGCCATGCAGACGGGCTGGATGCGCCTGCTGAATTTATCAATGCCGACGGGCCAAAAGAGGCGTTGATTCAGACTGGATACCAACCATTTCTGGGGCGCGCCCCAGAAATCGGCAGATCTGAAAACAACAAAGGCGCCCGCAGGCGCCTTGTTTTTATGGTCGGAGTGAGAGGATTCGAACCTCCGGCCCCTGCCTCCCGAAGACAGTGCTCTACCAGGCTGAGCTACACTCCGACCGTGCCGGCGGAATTATACGCCTCCCAAAGGATATGCAAGGACAATATCGACGGCTGCGCGGCTTGTCAGCCGGTCGCGGAAGGGGCATCTTTACCAGCCGGGAGCGGGGCGCATGAAGACGGATATCTTTCTATTGATCGGCGGGGTCGGCATGTTCCTAATGGGGATGGATGCCATGACCCGTGCGCTGAAAGATATCGCCGGGTCGAACCTGCGCGCGATCCTCGCGCGGTTCACCACCACGCCGCTGCGCGGGGTGCTGACCGGGGCGGTGGCGACCGCGCTGATCCAGTCGTCCAGCGCCACCACGGTGATGACCGTGGGGTTTGTCGGGGCCGGGTTGATGACCCTGCCCCAGGCGATGGGGATCCTGTTCGGCGCCAATATCGGCACCACGGCGAATGGCTGGCTGGTGTCCCTGCTCGGGCTCAAGCTGCAGCTGGGATCGCTGGCGATGGTCGGGCTGCTGCCGGCAAGCCTGGCGGTCCTGCTGGGACGCGGCGCGGTGGCACGGGTGGGTCAGGTGCTGGCCGGGCTCTGCCTGCTGCTGACCGGGCTGGAGCTGATGCAGACCGCGATGGAGACCGCCACCGGCCTGCTGAACCCCGAGACGCTGCCGCAGGGCGGGCTCTGGGGCATGCTGGCGCTGGCGCTTGCAGGGCTGGTGATGACGGTGATCATCCAGTCTTCGGGCGCGATGGTGGCGCTGGCGCTGGTAATGCTCCAGGGCGGGGCCATCGGGCTGATGCAGGCGGCGGCGCTGGTGGTGGGGTTGAACATCGGCACCACCTTTACCGCGCTGCTGGCCTCGGTCGGAGGTGCCCGGGTGATGCGGCAGGCGGCGGTGGCGAACCTCGGCTTCAACATCGTCACATCGTCGATCGCCTTTCCATTGCTGCTGGCGCTGGGGCCGGGGCTGGAGCACCTGGCCGAGCTTGTCGATCCGCTGACCGCGCTGCTGATCTTTCACACCGGGTTCAACCTGGCGGGAACCGCGCTGTTTTTGCCGGTGACCGGTCCGTATACCGCGCTGATCGCCCGCCTGGTGCCCGGGCGCGGGGATGAGGGGGTGGCGCTGGGGCTCGACCGGATATTGCTTACCGATGCGCGGGCGGCGCTGATGGCGGCGCGGGGGGGCGCCACGCTGATCGCCGGGCGGGTGTTCGCCGCGCTCTCGGCCGCGCTGCGGGACACGCCCGACTACCGACCGCTCGCCGCGCTGAAGCCGGAGATGGGCAAGGCCATCGACGAGTTGGAGCAGTTCCTTGCCGATATCCGCCTGCCCGCCGATCTGCCGGCCGAGGAAGAGGTCTATTCCGCCCTGCTGCACGAGGCCGACCACCTGCGCCGCCTGCTGCACCGGGTCGACCAGACCGACCGGATCGCCACCTTGTCGGAGGATCCCGACCTGCGCCGTCCCGCGCAGCTGATGGGCGCGATCCTCGCGCGGGCCAATGCCCCTGACGCCCGCGACCTGGAACCGGACCGGCTGGCGCGGCTACAGGCCCTGGCGGTGCATCGCACCGCGCGCCACCGGCGTGGGCTGCTTCTGGGGGAACATGCGGGGCTCTACACCCTGTCCCAGGTGTTCGCCCGAACCGATGCGATGCGCTGGCTTCAGCGCGCGGTGCATCACGCGGAACGGATCGGGTATTACGACCGCACCGCGCGGCAGGGCCTCCAGCAAGAGGCCCTGCCCGAGGGGTAAACCGTCAGAGGCTGGCGTCCAGCGCCGCGACGATGGCATCGCCCATCTGGCTCGTGGTGACCGGCTGCACGCCCTCTTCGCCCAGCAGATCGGCGGTGCGCAGCCCGTCGGCCAGCACCTTTTCCACCGCTGCTTCCACCCGGTCGGCCTCGGCCCCCTGGTCGAAGGAATAGCGCAGCGCCATCGCAAAGCTCAGGATGCAGGCGATCGGATTGGCCTTGCCCTGGCCAGCGATGTCGGGGGCCGAGCCGTGCACCGGCTCGTAAAGCGCCTTGGGCCGGCCATTGGCCATCGGCGCGCCGAGGCTGGCCGAGGGCAGCATGCCGAGACTTCCGGTCAGCATCGCGGCGGCATCCGACAGCAGGTCGCCAAAGAGGTTGTCGGTCACGATCACGTCGAACTGCTTGGGCGCCCGCACCAGCTGCATCGCGCCGGCGTCGGCGTACATGTGGCTCAGCGCGACCTCCGGATAGTCCTCGCCGACCTTGGTCACCACCTCGCGCCACAGGATGCCCGATTCCATCACATTGGCCTTTTCCATCGAGCACAGCTTCTTGTCGCGCTTCATCGCCAACTCGAAGGCCGACCGCGCGACACGATCGATCTCGCTCTCGGTATAGCGCTGGGTGTTGATGCCGACGCGCTCGTTGCCCTCCTCGAAGATGCCGCGCGGCTCGCCGAAATAGATGCCGGAGGTCAGCTCGCGCACGATCATGATGTCGAGGCCGGCGACGATGTCCTTTTTCAGCGAGCTGAAATCGGCCAGCGCGTCAAAGCACTGCGCCGGGCGCAGGTTGGCAAAGAGGTCCATCTCCTTGCGCAGGCGCAAGAGCCCGCGCTCGGGCTTCACCGAGAAATCGAGGGCATCGTATTTCGGCCCGCCGACAGCGCCGAGCAGCACCGCGTCCACGGCTTGCGCCTTTTCCATGGTCGCGTCGGCCAGCGGCACGCCGTGCTTGTCATAGGCGCAGCCGCCCACCAGATCCTCGCTCACTTCGAAGGTCAGGCCGCCCTTGGCGCCGTACCAGTCGATGATTTTGGACACCTCGGCCATGACCTCGGGACCAATCCCGTCGCCGGGCAGGATGAGAAGCGAAGGGTTCGACATGGGGGCACTCCTTTTTCTGGGTTGGGCAGGGCCTAGCGCGGCGCTTCCCCACGGTCAATATCGCCACGACGGGCCGGGGCGGAAAACCGGCCGGATATCGGTGCGGGGCCGGTGCTTTGACGGCGGCAGAAGCGGCTATCGCTGCATGTGCCGCAGCGCCTCGGCCAGCCGGTCCCAGACCAGCCGGATGCGCGGGGTGTGGCGCAGCGCGGTGGGTGCGGCCAGCCAGACCGGCAGCCTCGGCAGATCCAGTCTGGGCAGCACCCGTTCAACCCCCGGCTCGGCATCCCCGATCACCGCCTGCATGCCGCCGATGCCGCATCCGGCCCGCACCAGTTGCCAATAGGCCGCCTGATCGTCGCAGCGCACGGCAAAGAACGTGCGCCCCACCTCCAGCCCGGCCTCGCGCATGAAGCGGATGATCGTGTCGCTGGCGTCGAAGCCGACGAAGTCGAGCTTCAGCAGATCCTCGACCGTGCGCGGCCGCCCGACCCGGTCAAGCAACCCGGTGGCGGCATAAAGGCCCATCTCCAGATCGGTGACATGGGCCGCCACCAGGTCCAGCTGCGTCGGCCGGTACATCCGCAGGGCGATATCGGCCTCGCGGAACAGCAGGTTCTCCGAACTGTCCGAAGGCACCAGTTCGATCTGGATTTCCGGGTGCGCGCGCCGGATCGCGGCGAGGATCGGCGGCAGGATGAAATGCGACACCACGCTTGACGCGGTCACCCGCACCGTTCCGGCCAGCCCCGCATCCTGCCCCTCGGCGGCAAGCCGCAGCCGGGCGGCGGCGGCGCGCATCTGCTCTGCCGGCCCGATCAGCCCGCGCGCCGCCTCGGTCGGGATCAGCCCCTTCGGCCCACGGGTGAACAACTCGACCCCCAGCGCCGCCTCCAACGCCCGGATGTGACGTCCGAGGGTGGGCTGGCTTTGGCCCAGCTTGCGGGCCGCAGCCGAAAGCGATCCGGTCTCCGCCACGGCGGCGAAGCTTTGCAACAGGGTCCAGTCGAGCGATTCTGTCATTCAATAATGAATATCATGTCGTCAATCCTGGGCAATTTCAAAACGAATATGTTTCGCTCATCTTCCTGTCAGATGCACAAGCAAAGGAGCGATCCCATGACCAAGACTGTTCTCATCCTCGGCGGGTCCGGCAAGATCGGCCGCCATTCCGCCGCCGCCTTCCGGAAGGCCGGCTGGCAGGTCCGCCTCTTCGACCGGTCCCGCGACGACATGACAAAGGCCGCCCTGGGCTGCGACGTGATCGTCAACGGGCTGAACCCGCCCAATTACCACGACTGGGCCGGGATCATCCCCAAGATCACCGCACAGGTCATCGCCGCCGCCCGTGCCTCGGGCGCGATGGTGGTGATCCCGGGCAATGTGTACAATTTCGGGCGCGTTTTGCACGATATCGACGAGGATACGCCCCAGACCCCCTGTTCGCGCAAGGGCAGGATCCGGGTCGAGATGGAGCGCGCCTATCGCGACAGCGGCGTGCAGACCCTGATCCTGCGGGCCGGCAACTTCATCGACCCCGAGCGCAACGGCGACGTGATGAGCATGCTGCTGCTCGGCGGCGCAAAGCGCGGCCGCATCCAGGCGATGGGCGACCCGGATGCGATGCAGCCCTATGCCTATATGCCCGACTGGGCGCGCGCGGTGGTGTCGCTGGTCGAAATGCGCGACAGTCTTGCGGATTTCGAGGATGTCCCCTTTCCCGGCCACAGCTTTTCCGTCAACGAACTGCGTGCGCGGCTGGAGGTCGAGCTGCACCGCCCGCTGCGCCTGTCGCGGTTCCCGTGGTGGATGATGCGCCTCGCGTCGCCGGTCTGGGAACTGGCGCGGGAACTGTGCGAGATGCGCTATCTCTGGGACATGCCGCACCGGCTGTCGGGGAAAAAGTTTCACCGCCTGCTGCCGGGGTTCGAGCCCAGTGATCCGCGCGAGGTGATGCTGGCCGGGCTACCGCCCGAGATCCACCCAGACCAGCCGGTGACGGCTGGCGCGCAGGGCGGCGGCACGGCCGGGGTCTCCGGGACCGGGCCAGACCACGCCGGCGCCCTCGACCGTCCAGTCTGACGAGGGCAGCACGTAATCCACCCGCAGCCGCCCCGGCCCGTCCCAGTCCACGGTATCAAGGCGGTCGGGCCCGGCGTGGGTTTGATCCCCGGCCCGCGCCGCGCCTTCACTGGCCGGGCGCGGGTCCGTCAGGCGCGGGTCGTCCAGCAGAGCACGAATCGCCGCGTGCCGCCCGGCACCGTCGCTGGGATCGAGATTGGCGCCGCCCGCGATCACGAACCCCGCCTGTGGCGCGGCGCCGAAGGCCCCGTCGAGAAATCGGAGCCAGAAGGTGATTTCGTCGTGGTTGCGCCGCCCGTTGCGGTCCTCGGCCCCGTCGAACACCGGCGGTCCGGCCTGGAAGGTCAACAGCGTCACCACCCCGCCCGGCGCGTCGATCGGCACCACCCAATGGCCTGTGGAGAACAGCCGTTGCTCCGCGAGCGCCTCAGGCGAGGGGAACGGTGATCCGTCGGGATGAACCGGCAGCAGCGCGCCGGGCAGGTCGCGCCAGAGCAACCCGCTGAAATCCCGAACCCCGTCGCGCAGGATCGGGAACCGCGACAGCACCGCGATCCCGCCCTGGCCGGTGAACGCCCCGTACCCCTGCGCATCGCCCGGGCCGCCAAGCGTCCCGTCGCCGTCCAGATCCAGACCCGAGGCGAGCCCACTGTTGGGCCGCAGCGCCAGGCGGTGCGGGTAGGGCGCCCCGGCGGCCTCCAGCCTTGCGGCCAGCGCCGTCAGCGCGCGCCCCTCGTGATCCCAGTCGAAACCCTGCAGCGCCAGGATATCGGCCCCGGAGCGCGCGATCACCTCGACCACGGCGATGACCTGCGCATCCTCGCCCCGCTCGATGTCGCGCAGCAAAAGCCCCGGCCCCTGCCGCTGCAACTCGGCATTGAAGCTGGCAATCCGCAGGGGCTCGGCGTGACCCGGTGCGCAGAGGCCGCACAAAAGGAGAATGAAAAGGGCGGTGGCCCGGCTCATGCGGTCTGCACGGCCTCGGTATCGGCATAGGATCGGCGGCGTTTTTCTTCGATCAGCACCGCGATCCGCAACAGCGCCACTCCGCGCATCACCATGCTGGCCGGAAGGAAGGCCCAGGCGCTCATCGCCCAGATCAGGGTCTGGGGATCCTGCAGAACGTCGGGCCGGATCAGGTCCGACCCCAGCTTGACCAGCGCCGGGATGGCAAAGGGTAGCAGCGCCCCGAGCACCATGTTGATCTGCCCGTCACGCTGCAGCCGGTGCACCACGTCGCCGCCCGCGGTCGGGTCGAACAGCGGCAGGTTGATCCACACGTTGAAAGACCCGTTGCCGACCGGCCAGCCCAGGACGCGCACCGCAAACACAAAGGTTACAACGGCGGTCAGCGCGATCGCATAGGTCACGCCGGCGGCGATCCGCACCGCATCCAGCAATTCGGGCGGCGCCGAGGCGGGCAGCATCAAAACCGCCAGCCGCACCGGCGAATAAGGAAAATCGGTCAGCCCGCCGATCAGCCGGCCCAGACCGGCGAACAGCGCCGTCAGGTTGGTCGGCTCCACCGCGTGCTTGGCGATCAGCGTCAGCGCCAGAACCATCGCCGTCAGGGCGGCAAAACGCATCCGGTTCAGCGGCGGCGCATCGCGGAACTCGACGATGCTGGGATAGTTGGAGCTGTATTCGGCAAAGGTCAGCAGCCCGGCGACCAGCGCCAGAAGTGTCACGATCTCGGGTCCGCCCGCCGCCGAAGCCGGCAGCAAGAGCGACGGAATCGCCAAGACGACAGCCACCAGGACTGCCCGCAAGGCCGCGCCAGCGAAGCGTGCAAACACTGTTCGATCCCTTCAACCTGGACAGGGCGATACGATGCCGCGCCTTTGTTCCAACTTGACCCCGCCCCGAAGGACGGCTTGCCTCAATTAGGACATATTTGTGCCGACTTTCAGCCACGGGCTCAAGCTGCCCTCTCACAAAAGACTGAATTTACGGCAAAAACATGGAGAAACTGGTGCGCGTTTGCATCAATGCACCACGAAAATCCGCCCCGAAAGCGGGGCGGACACCATATCTTGTACCGGTCTTGCGCGGCTGCTCGGGCGGCCGCAGGCCATCACGCCGGGCTCAGACCCAGGGGCGTTCCATCTCGGCCCTGGCCTCGAAGCTTTCGATCGCCGGGGTTTTTTCCAGCGTCAGGGCGATGTCGTCCAGCCCCTCGAGCAGGCAGTGTTTCTTGAAGGCATCGACCTCGAAGGAAAACACCTCGCCGTCCGAGGTGGTCACGGTCTGCGCCTCCAGGTCCACGGTCATGCGGGCGTTCTCGCCCTTTTCCGCGTCCTTCATCAGCACGTCGACCTGCTCTTGCGGCAGGGCGATCGGCAGGATGCCGTTCTTGAAGCAGTTGTTGAAGAAGATGTCGGCAAAGCTGGGCGCGATCACGCAGCGGATGCCGAAATCCTTGATCGCCCAGGGGGCGTGTTCGCGCGACGAGCCGCAGCCGAAATTGTCGCCCGCGACCAGGACCTCGGCCTTACGATAGGCCGGCTTGTTCAGCACGAAGTCGGGGTTCTCGCTGCCGTCGTCGAGGTAGCGCATCTCGTCGAACAGGTTCACGCCCAGCCCCGACCGCTTGATGGTTTTCAGGAACTGCTTGGGGATGATCATGTCGGTATCGATATTGATCAGGGGCAGGGGGGCGGCGACGCCGGTGATCTTGGTGAATTTGTCCATGGGGTGTCCTCGATGCTCAGCCGCGCGCATCGGCGCGGCGATCCTTGTGATGATGGGTTGATTTGTGCCCGGCCATTTTCAATGCTGCGGCCGGATACAAGGGAAGGGATCTCAGATGCCCGACGACGTCCCCGCCGATGGGCTGGGCCTGCTGACCTGCTCGATGGCGCGCGACATCGAAATCTTCGATGTGCTGGCGCGCTCCGTCGACCGCCACGTCGACCCGGACATCCGCCATACTGTCATCGTCCCGGCGGCAGATTGTGCCGCCTTTGCGCAATACGCCTCGGACCGGCGCCGGATCGTCGCGCAGGAAAGCGTGCTGCCGATGCGGCTGTTCGCGCTGCCGCGCCGTCTGTCCGCGCTGTCTTTCCTCAGCGGCGCCTTGCGGCGTCCACTTTACCTGACGCCCCGCCTGTCCCTTATGCGCGGCTGGATGATCCAGCAGATCCTGAAGATCGAGTTCGCCCGACACAGTCCCGCGCGCGCGGTCATGCATGTGGACAGCGACGTCTTCTTCGTGCGCCGCCTGTCGGCCCGCGATGCCGTCGACGCCCAGGGCCGGGTCCGGTTTTTTCACGTGCCGGGCCAGCAGCCCATCGCCGCGCACCGGGCGTGGATCGAGGCGGCGGCCGACTGTCTCGGCATCGAAGTGCCGGCGGATTTCGCCACCCATTACATCGACAACTGCGTTCTGTGGAGCAGCGAAACCGCGCGCGGGATGGTCGCCCGGATCGAGGCGGCGCACGGCCGCCCCTATCACGAGGTGCTTTTGCGGCACGGGACGATCTCGGAGTATTTCATCTACGGGATCTACGCCGATCTGGTGGCGCAAAACCGCGGACTTGCCGCCGAGACCCACTCCTTCTGCAACTCGTTCTGGCCGGAGACCGCAAACGCTGCTTTCGATTTCAAGACCCAGGTCGCGCGGATGACGCCGAAGAATTGCGCCATGGCGGTGCAGTCCACCCATGGCTTCCCGGTCGCGGAGCGCGCGCAGTCCTTCGAGGCCGCCTCGCGGATGTTCTCCGGCGCGGCGGTCTGATCCCGGCGCGGCAGGCGCCGGATCATGCGAAACGGCGGGCATCGCCTCAGGCCGGTTCCGATTCGGCCATCAGCTCGCGCACGTCCGTCAGCCGACCGGTCAGCGCGGCGGCGGCGGCCATTGCCGGGCTCAGCAGGTGGGTGCGCCCGCCGCGGCCCTGCCGGCCCTCGAAATTGCGGTTCGAGGTCGCCGCGCAGCGCTCGCCGGGGGAAAGCTGGTCGGGGTTCATCGCCAGGCACATGGAGCAGCCCGCCAGGCGCCATTCGAAGCCGGCGTCCTTGAAGATCTCGGCCAGCCCCTCTTCCTCGGCCTGGGCGCGGACAAGGCCCGAGCCGGGAACGATCATGGCGCGGATGCCCTCCTTGATCTTCTTGCCCTTCACGATCTCCGCGACGGCGCGCAGATCCTCGATCCGGCCGTTGGTGCACGACCCGATAAAGACAGTGTCGATCTCGATGTCGGCCAGCTTCTGGCCCGGGGTCAGCCCCATGTAATCGAGCGCGCGCTTGACCGCCTCGACCTTGCCGCCGGTGAAATCCTCGGGGTTTGGCACGGTGCCGGTGATCGGCAGCACATCCTCGGGGCTGGTGCCCCAGGTCACCACCGGCGCGATCTCGTCCGCGTCCAGCGTGATCACCTTGTCCCAATGGGCGTCGTCATCGGAATAAAGCGTCTTCCACCACGCCAGCGCGGCCTCCCACTGGGCGCCCTTGGGCGCGTGCGGGCGGCCCTTGATGTAGTCAAAGGTGGTCTCGTCCGGCGCAATCAGCCCGGCGCGTGCGCCGCCCTCGATCGCCATGTTGCAGACGGTCATCCGCCCTTCCATGCTCAGCTTGCGGATCGCCTCGCCGCAATACTCGATCACGTGGCCGGTGCCGCCGGCGGTGCCGGTCTTGCCGATCACGCTCAGGGTGATGTCCTTGGCGGTGACGCCCGGGTGCAACTCGCCGGTGATCTCGACCTTCATGTTCTTCGATCTGGTCTGGATCAGGGTCTGGGTGGCCAGCACATGCTCCACCTCCGAGGTGCCGATGCCATGCGCCAGCGCGCCGAAGGCGCCGTGGGTGGCGGTGTGGCTGTCACCGCAAACCACCGTCATCCCCGGCAGGGTCCAGCCCTGTTCCGGTCCGACGATATGCACGATGCCCTGGCGGATGTCGTCCACCGGGTAATAGTTGACGCCGAACTCGCGCGCGTTCTTGTCCAGCGCCTCGACCTGGATGCGGCTTTCCTCGTTCTCGATGCCCTTCTCGCGGTCGGGCGTGGTCGGCACGTTGTGGTCCGGCACCGCGATGGTCTTGTCCGGCGCATGCACGCCGCGCCCAGCCATGCGCAGCCCCTCGAAGGCCTGCGGGCTGGTCACCTCGTGCACCAGGTGGCGGTCGATATAAAGAAGGCTGGTTCCGTCCTCGGTCGCGTCGACCAGGTGGGCATCCCAGATTTTGTCATAAAGGGTCTTGGGGGACATCTGTCCTCTCCCGTTCTTGCATGGAAATGGCGTGCGTGGGCTGGCGGGGCCGGATTATAGCCGGGCCAGAACGGTGCGGGCAGCCCCGAAGAACCGTTCGCGCAGCCGCGCGCGGTCCTGAAGATCGAAACAGGGGGCGAATTCCGGTGTCATGCTGTCCCAGATACAGCCGCCGCGGGTTTCGATCAAGGTGCGAAACCGCCGGCCCGCGCGATCGGGGCAGCTTGCCAGCCCCGCCAATCCGTTCCAACCTGCCAGACAAGGAGCGCAGCGCATGGAAGAGAACACCGACGTCCCGGGCCTTGCCGAGCATCTGACAGCGTTGTTGGACAAGGGCGGCGACCTGGTTCAGATGTTCCTGACGCCGGGCTGGCGGCAGAACCAGATCCTGATCGTTCTCGGGCTGATCGCGCTGGCCTGGCTGCTGCGCCTGCTGACCGAGGCGCGGGTGCAGGGCTGGACAAGGGACCGTGACGGCTGGCCGAAATGGCGGCTTCGGATGATGGTGCAGATCCGCCAGCGGCTGGGGCTGATCTATTTCGCCCTCGGGGCCTGGGCGGTCTATCTGGTGATGCAGCAGGTCACCTGGCCCTCGCGCAGCTACCTGATCGGGATCGCGGCCACCCTGGCCACCGCCTGGCTGGTCATCGCGATGCTGTCGCGCTTCGTGCAGAACCGCACCCTTCGCCGGCTGCTGACCTGGGGCGCCTGGATCTATGCCACGCTCTTCGCGCTGGAGGTGCTTGACGGCACGCTGGCCTTTCTCGATTCCCTCGTGCTGGGCGTCGGCAGCCTCAGCCTCTCGGTCCTGACCATGCTCAAGGCGCTGCTGATGATCGTGGCGCTGCTGCTTCTGGCGCGGCTGCTGACCCAGACCGCCACCCGCAGCCTGCAGGGCAACGAGGACATGTCCCCCTCGATGCGGGTGCTGGCGATCAAGGCGGTGCAGGTCGTGGTCTATGGCTTCGTGGTCATCACCGGCATTCGCGCGCTGGGCTTCGATCTGACCGGGCTGGCTCTGCTGTCCGGCGCGGTGGGCGTCGGCATCGGCTTCGGGCTGCAAAAGGTGGTCTCCAACCTGGTCTCGGGCATCATCATCCTGCTCGACCGCTCGATCAAGCCGGGCGACGTGATCAGCCTGGGCGAAACCTTCGGCTGGATCGATTCGCTGGGCGCGCGCTATGTCTCGGTGGTCACCCGCGACGGCAAGGAATACCTGATCCCGAACGAGGATCTGATCACCAGCCAGGTGGTCAACTGGTCCTATACCAACAAGTTCGTCCGCCTCGACATCCATTTCGGCACCTCTTATGGCGACGACCCGCACAAGGTGCGCGCGGTGGCGGTGGCAGCGGCGAAAAAGGTCAGCCGCGTGCTCAGCCAGCCGAATCCGCCAGTCTGTCACATCACAGGATTCGGCGACAGCAGCGTCGATTACATCCTGCGGTTCTGGATCACCGATCCGTCCGACGGGCTGACCAACATCAAGGGCAACGTGTTCCTCGCGCTCTGGGACGCGTTCCAGGAGAACGGCATTTCCATCCCCTTCCCGCAGCGCGAGGTGCGCCACCTCAACGACCCCGCGCGCGCCGGAAACAGCACGGAAAACGGCTGACGTGGCCAATTGGCGCCACTCGCGGCCCCTCAGGCCCACGATTCATTGAAATGTCACCTGCGGCTTGCTACCTTCAAACTACCCCGCGCCGGGGGTCAGGCCGGCGCCCACGAAGGAGGACAATGTCCTGTCACCCCACGCAGAAGCGGCGATGCCCGCTGATGACCGGGCCGGTATGATGGCGGCCCAGACTCTGCCGAGCAGCGAAGCGCTGCTGGCGCGCATTCTTTCCTCTCTGGACTCCGACAAGGCCGAAGAGCTCGTGCAGATCGACCTGCGCGGCCGCACAGCCATTGGCGATTACATGGTGATCGCCTCGGGCCGATCCTCGCGGCAGGTCTCGGCGATGGCTGAGAAACTGGTCGACCGGCTCAAGCAGGAGTTCGGCGTCATTGCCAAGGTCGAAGGCAAGGACACCGGCGACTGGGTGCTGATCGACACCGGCGACGTGATCGTGCATCTCTTCCGTCCGGAAGTGCGCGAGTTCTACCAGCTGGAAAAGATGTGGCTGCCGCAGGGCGCCGCCACCGCCTGAGATCCGCCCGAGACGGCGTCGGCCCGCCCCCGCGGGCCGGGAAACGGACCTTGAATGCGCATCCGGATTTGCGCGGTCGGGCGCCTGCGCGCCGGGCCCGAGAAAACCCTGATCGACGATTACCTGAAACGCTTCGACCGCACCGGGCGCGCGCTGGGCCTCGGACCGGCTGAGGTGTTGGAGGTGGGCGACCGCAAGAACGCGGGAATGGTCGCCGAGGGCGCGCTCCTGCGCCGGGCGCTGCCCGGGGGTGCGGTGATCTGCACGCTGGATGAACGCGGGGCGCAGATCTCTTCGCCCGATTTCGCGGGGAAGCTCGCCGGCTGGCGCGACCAGGGCCGCGGCGATCTGGCCATTGTCATCGGCGGCGCCGACGGCATCGACCCGGGGCTGCGCGCCGAGGCCGATTTCAGCCTCTCCTTCGGCAAGATGGTCTGGCCGCACATGCTGGCCCGCGTGATGGTCGCCGAGCAGCTCTACCGCGCCGCCACCATCCTGGCCGGCTCTCCCTATCACCGGGCCTGATTCGATGGGCTTGAGGGCCTCGGATCAGGGCAGCGAGATCACCGTGGTCCCAGCGTTCCAGCCATCCACCAGGCAGCGCGCCTGCACCTGCACCTGTGGGGTTCCCTTGGGGATCTTCACGCCGGAGAGCGATCGGGTGAACGGTTGCTCTTGCGCGTGCGGATGCGCCAGCACCCGCAGGCCCAGGACGTTTCCGGCCATGTCCAGCACCCGCCAGCCATCGGCGTAATGATCCCAGCCGGTGTCGGGGTGGGACAGGGTGACGTCGAATCGCCAGGTTTCGCCGTTGCGCTGGGCGTGGACCGCCTCGATCACCGGCGGCTCGGCGCGAAGGGGCAGGGCGGCAAGGGCGCAGAGCGCCAGCGAGGAGAAAGTCAGGAGTCTCATGGCGGCAGCCTATCCGCCAGACCGAAGGCGCAACACTCACGTCCGCGTGTCCGGCGGCGCCTTCAGCAGGACCTCGCGCGAGGAAGAGCCGAACTCGCGCCGGTACACCATCGCCAGCGTCAGCAGCACCGCCGCCACCAGCGCCCCGGCCCCCAGCAGCCAGGCTGCCGAGGCCAGCCCGAAATAGGTCGTCCTGAGCCCGCGGTTGAAACTGCGCGCGGCGGTGATGTTGAGCTCGGCCGCCTGCGCCGCGCGCACCAGCGCCTGCGGGTCCTCGACCTCGTTGGGGACCGCCCCCATCACCACCGAGCAATAGCCGAACAGGCGGTTGGCCCAGACGAACTTGAGGAAGGCGCTGGTCAGGAACAGCAGCATAACCAGCAGCTTGATCTCCCAGACCACGTCGGGCTGCGCACCCAGCGCCAGATCGCTGGCCAGATCCGCGACCGGGTCCGGGTTCCGGATCAGCGCAAGGCCGCCGCCGAGCGCGATCATCGTGGCCGAGGCGAAAAACGCCGTGCTCTGCCGCAGGTTGCCGATCAGGCTGGAATCGAAAATGCGCGGCTGCCGGGTCACCATGTGGCGCATCCAGTCGCGACGATAATCGTTCATGATCCGCGCGACCGAGGGGCGCCCCTGCGGCGGGTTTTCGACCCACCAGCCGATTCCGGCCCAGCCCAGCACCAGCAGGGCCAGCGCGCTGTAATCCAGCGGCGAGAACATGTACAATCGGTCGATCCAGCTCATGCGCTCACCCTAGGCTCGATCTATTCTCCTTGTCAGCAGGTCAAATTGGTAATATTAACTTACCAAAAGGAGGCCTCCCGATGCAGATGCCACAACCCGACGCCGGTATATTGGCGCGCAAGTCGCGGCTGGTCGCGCGCCTGTCGCAGCTCTTGCCGCCGGATGCGCTGATCCAGGATCCGGCGGAGACCCGCGCCTATGAATGCGACGCGCTGACCGCCTACAAATGCGCGCCGATGCTGGCGGTTCTGCCTGCCAGTACGCAAGAGGTCTCCGACGTGCTGCGGATCTGCCACGAAGACGGTGTACCGGTGGTGCCGCGCGGCTCGGGCACATCGCTGGCGGGCGGCGCGCTGCCCACCGCCGACAGCGTGATTCTGGGCGTGGCCCGGATGAACGACGTGCTGGAAACCGACTACGACAACCGCATCATCAAGGTGCAGACCGGGCGCACCAACCTCTCCGTCACCGGCGCGGTCGAGGAGGAGGGGTTCTTCTACGCCCCCGACCCCTCCAGCCAGCTCGCCTGCGCCATCGCGGGCAATATCGCGATGAACTCCGGCGGCGCCCATTGCCTGAAATACGGGGTGACCACCAACAACCTGCTCGGCGTCACCCTGGTGCAGATGGACGGCACCGTGACGGAGATCGGCGGCGCGCATCTGGATGCGGCGGGGCTCGACCTGCTCGGGCTGATCTGCGGCTCTGAGGGGCAGCTGGGCGTGGTGACTGAGGCGACGCTGCGCATCCTGCGCAAACCCGAGGGCGCCCGCCCGGTGCTGATCGGCTTCGACGATTCCGAGGTGGCCGGCGCCTGCGTCTCCGACATCATCAAGGCCGGCGTGCTGCCGGTTGCGATCGAGTTCATGGACCGCCCCTGCATCCGCGCCACCGAGGCCTTTGCCCATGCCGGCTATCCCGATTGCGAGGCGCTGTTGATCATCGAGGTCGAGGGATCGGATCCCGAGATCGACCACCAACTGGGCCTGATCAAGCAGATCGCGCGGCGCCACGATCCGGTTGAACTGCGCGAGGCGGCGGACGAGGACGAGGCCGGCCGCATCTGGCTGGGCCGCAAGTCGGCCTTCGGCGCCATGGGGCAGATCAACGATTACATGTGCCTCGACGGCACCATCCCGGTTTCCGCCCTGCCGATGGTGCTGCGCCGTATCGGCGAGATGTCCAAGGACTTCGGCCTCGATGTCGCCAATGTGTTCCACGCCGGCGACGGCAACATGCACCCGCTGATCCTGTTCGACGCCAACAAGCCCGGCGATCTGGAAACCTGCGAGGCCTTTGGCGCCGAGATCCTCAAGCTGTGTGTCGAGGCTGGCGGTTGCCTGACCGGTGAGCATGGTGTGGGCGTCGAGAAACGCGACCTGATGCTGCACCAGTACGCGCCCGAGGATCTGGAGGCGCAACTGGCGGTCAAGGACGTGTTCGACCCCGCCTGGCTGCTGAACCCGGCCAAGGTGTTCCCGCTGGCGCTGACCGAGACTCGGCGCGCCCGGCCGATGGCCGCCGAGTAAGGGGCGCTGCCCCCATCGCGGCAAGCCGCGACTCCCCCGGAATAGTTAGAGCCAAAAAAAGACGAGATTTGACAGGACGGCGATGTTGAAACCTGTGACAGAAAAAGAGCTGGGCGAGGCCGTCCGGCAGGCCGACGGGCCACTGGCCATCCGTGGCGGCGGCACAAGGCTGACCGGGCAGGCGGGCATGACGCTCAGCGTTTCCGGCCTCAGCGGCATCAGCCTCTATGAGCCCGGCGCGCTGACCATGGTGGCGCAGGCCGGCGCGCCGCTGGCCGAGGTCGAGGCGGCGCTGGCCGCCGAGAACCAGCGTCTTGCTTTCGAACCGATGGATTATCGCACGCTGCTGGGCACCGACGGGACGCCCACCATCGGCGGGGTCTTCGCAACCAATACCGCCGGTCCGCGCCGGGTGCAGGCGGGCGCGGCGCGCGATTTCCTGCTCGGCGTGCGCTACGTCGATGGCATGGGCCGGGCGATCAAGAACGGTGGCCGGGTGATGAAGAACGTCACCGGCTATGACCTGGTGAAGCTGATGGCCGGAAGCTGGGGCACCCTGGGGGTGCTGTCGGAGGTCTCCTTCAAGGTGCTGCCGCGTCCCGAGACCGAGGCGACCCTGCGCATCGCGGCCGCGGATGCCGGGGCGGCGGTGCGCCTGCTGTCGGCGGCGCTGGGCGCGCCCTACGAGGTCACCGGCGCCGCCTATGATCCGGCACAGGGCGCGGCCTTGCTGCGGATCGAGGGATTCGCCGCCTCGGTCGCCTATCGCGCGGGGGAGCTGACCAAGCTGCTCGGTGCGGGCGAACTGGTGGAGGCGGATGCCTCCGGGGCGCTCTGGACCGCGATCCGCGATGTCGCCCCGTTCCACGGCGCGCCCGGCGATGTATGGCGGCTGTCGTGCAAGCCGTCGCAGGCCCCCGACCTTGCCGCGCGGCTGGAGGCCGAGGCGCTGTTCCTCGACTGGGGCGGCGGGCTGATCTGGGCGCGGGTGCCCGAGGGCACCGACCTGCGCGCGCGGGCGGGTGACTACGATGGCCACGCCATCCTGATGCGCGCCGCGCCGGACACCCGGGCGCGCCTGGGCATGTTCCAGCCGCAGCCGGAGCCCCTGGCGGCGATCGAGGCCGGGCTGCGCGCGAAATTCGATCCAAGGGGCATCTTCAATCCGGGGCTGATGGGCTGATGAAGACGGAATTCACCGAAGCGCAACTGAAAGATCCCGGCACCGCGCGCGCCAACGAGATCCTGCGCGCCTGCGTGCACTGCGGGTTCTGCACCGCGACCTGCCCCACCTACCAGGTGCTGGGCGACGAGCTGGACAGCCCGCGCGGCCGCATCTACCTGATCAAGGACATGCTGGAAAACGCCAAGGTGCCCGACGACAAGACCGTCAAGCACGTCGACCGCTGCCTGTCCTGCCTGGCCTGCATGACGACCTGCCCCTCGGGCGTGCATTACATGCACCTTGTCGACCATGCCCGCGCCTATATCGAGGAAAACTATACCCGGCCCTGGCACGACCGCGCCCTGCGCTGGCTGCTGGCGCGCATCCTGCCGTATCCCGGGCGGTTCCGGCTGGCGCTGCTGGGGGCCAAGATTGCCAAGCCGTTCCGCGGGATGATCCCCGACGCGCGGCTGCGCGCCATGCTCGACATGGCGCCGAAAACCATTCCGCCGGTCAGCCGCAACGACAGCCCGCAAAGCTTCGCGCCGAAGGCCGAGAAAAAGATGCGCGTGGCGCTGATGACCGGCTGCGCGCAAAAGGCGCTGAACACCGACATCAACGATGCCACCATCCGCCTGTTGCGGCGGCTGGGCTGCGAGGTGGTGGTGGCCAGGGGGGCGGGTTGCTGTGGCGCGCTCACCCATCACATGGGCAAATCCGATGAGAGCCACGCCAGCGCAGCCCGCAACATCCGCGCCTGGACGGAGGAGATCGACGGCGAGGGGCTGGATGCCATCGTCATCAACACCTCGGGCTGCGGCACCACGGTCAAGGATTACGGCCATATGTTCGCTGGCGATCCGCTGGCCGGGGATGCCGCGCGGGTGGCCGGGCTGGCGATGGATGTCAGCGAGGTCTTGATGAAACTCGACCTGCCCGAGGGCGGCGACCGGGGGCTCACCGTGGCCTATCACGCCGCCTGCTCGCTGCAGCACGGCCAACAGATCAAGACCCACCCCAAGACCCTGCTGAAACGCGCCGGGTTCACCGTGGTGGAACCGGCCGACAGCCACCTGTGCTGCGGCTCGGCAGGCACCTACAACCTGATGCAGCCGGAGATTTCCGCCCAGCTCAAGACCCGCAAGATCCGCACGCTCGAGGCCAGGAGCCCCGACATCATCGCCGCCGGCAACATCGGCTGCATGATGCAGATCGGCTCGGGCACCGGCGTGCCGGTGGTGCACACCGTGGAGTTGCTCGACTGGGCCACCGGCGGACCGCAGCCCCCGGCACTGGGCGCACACGACCCCGCGATCCCGGATCTGCGCGCCTGATTGCCCGTCTAATTGCCCGGCCCGCGCCGCATTTTCGCCCCAGCCCCCGGCTAGACAGAGGCGACGACTTCGGCAACGCGGGTTTAAGGCGGAGGGGCATGTGAAACGGGTTTTGGCGGCTTTCATCCTGGCGGTTCTGCCCCTTGCGGCGCAGTCCGGCGATTCGCGCCTGCAACGGCTCGACAGCCTGGATGCGGGCCGCGCCTGGCAGGCGGTCGGGCGGCTCGACATCGGCGGGATCGGGTTCTGCACCGGCACGCTGATCGCCCCCGATCTGGTGCTGACCGCCGCCCATTGCCTCTACGACAAGTCCAGCAAGCGGCGCATCGACCCCACCCGGATCGAGTTTCTGGCCGGCTGGCGCAATGGCCGCGCCTCGGCCTATCGGCAGGTGCGGCGCGCCGTGGTGCACCCCGATTATATCTTTGACAGCGTGGTCTCGCCCGACCGGGTCCGCCGCGACCTGGCGCTGTTGCAACTTCAGCACCCGATCCGCAACACCACCGTGATTCCCTTCGACACCGCCACGCGGCCCGCCACCGGCGACGAGGTCGGCGTCGTCTCCTACGCGCGCGACCGCGCCGAGGCGCCGTCGCTGCAGGAGGTCTGCGGCGTCATGGCCCGGCAGGAGGGAATCCTGGTGATGTCCTGCGATGTCGATTTCGGCTCCTCCGGGGCGCCGATCTTTTCCTTTGCCGGCGACGCCCCGCGCATCGTCTCGGTGGTCTCGGCCAAGGCCGAGGTGCGCGGCGACCGGGTCGCGCTGGGCACCGAACTGGGCGAGCCGCTGGCGCTTCTGCGCGCGATCATGAAGGCCGGGCGCGGCTACGGGCTGCCGCCGGCGCCCGACGCCAACCGCGTCGTTGTCGGCCGCGCCCGGCGCGACACCGGCGCCAAGTTCATCCGCCCCGGCGGCTGAGCCGCCCCGCGCGGGGGCTTGAAACGCACGGTCCCGTTTCCCACATTTTCGATATCCGGATCGCCGCACAGGGGTCCGGGCCCAACCCGCCCGTCCGTACCGGAGGGCCTTTCGTGAATCGCTCGAACCATGAGGATGACGACACATGCGTACATTTGATTTTGCACCGCTGCACCGTGCCACAGTCGGCTTTGACCAGATCGCCGATCTGATGGACCGGGTCATGGCCAATGACATGACCCAACCCAGCTATCCCCCCTATAACATCGAAAAGACCGCCGCGGATGCCTATCGCATCTCCATTGCGGTGGCCGGTTTCGCCGATGCCGACCTCTCGGTCGAGGTGAAGGAGCATCAGCTTGTCGTCGCGGCCCGCAAGGCCGAGGACGAGGGCGGGCGCACCTATCTGCACCGCGGCATCGCCACCCGCGCCTTTGAGCGCCGCTTCACTCTGGCCGATCATGTGCGCGTCACCGGCGCCAGCCATGAAAACGGCATGCTGCACATCGACCTCAAGCGCGAGGTGCCAGAGGCGCTGAAACCGCGCCGGATCGAGATCGCCTCCTCCAAACCCGCCACCCGCGAGGTGTTGGAGGCCGAGAGCAAGCCGGTCAACTGATCGCCGGACCGAAAACCGCGCCGGGCCTCGGCCCGGCGCCCCCCCGTTTCAAGCCCCCCAGCCGACGCCCATGCGCGGGGCGATTTTCGTGCCAGGGCGCGCGCGGCGGATAAGCCCCCTTTACAATTTGTTACGGTTTTTCTGTCTTGACTGATCCGGGGGAGGAGACGTCGGAGGGGCGGAATGCCATCAAGCGACCTGCGCGAGACGCTGCCGCTGGTCTACCAGAACAAGGCGCGGATCGCGGATCGGTTCTATCAGGCGATGTTCCGGCTGGCCCCGGAAACCCGCGCCTTTTTCATGGGCGGGTTTGGCAAGCAAAAGGCCGTCTTTGCCACGCTGATCGTCAGGGTCGCGCAAAGCGCCGATTCGCCCGACGCGCTGGAGGAGATTGCCCGCGAAATGGTCGCCGCGCATCGCCGCCACGGGGTAAGCGCCGACGAATTCCGGGTCGCCGGCCTCGCCCTGACCGAGGCGATGGAAAACAGCCTCACGGGCGAGGTTGCGGCGGATCAGATCGAACGCTGGACAAAGGTTGCCGACACCCTCGTCCAGCGCATGATCGACCTGTCGGGTTAGACCGCCATGCAGACGTATTTCATCTCGAGGAACTCCTCGATGCCGTGGTGGCTGCCTTCGCGGCCCAGCCCGGATTGCTTGACGCCGCCGAAGGGGGCCACTTCGGTCGAGATGATGCCGGTGTTGACGCCGACGATGCCGTATTCCAACGCCTCGGCCACCTTGTAGACGCGGCTCAGATCCTTGGCATAGAAATAGGCGGCCAGCCCGAAGATGGTGTCATTGGCCATCTCGATCACCTCGTCCACGTCCTCGAATTTAAAGAGCGGCGCCAGCGGGCCAAAGGTTTCCTCCTTGGCGACCTTCATCTGCTGCGTGACCCCGGTGACCACGGTGGGCTCGAAGAAATTGGCGCCGAGGTTGGACCGGTGCCCGCCGGTCAGGATCGCGCCGCCCTTGGCGGTGACGTCGCCCAGATGCTCCAGCACCTTGTCGATGGCGTCCTGATTGATCAGCGGTCCGGTGGTCACGCCCTCGTCCAGCCCGTCGCCCACTTTCAGCTTTTCCACCGCGACCTTGAGCTTCTCGGCAAAGGCGTCATAGACCCCGGCCTGCACGTAGATCCGGTTGGCGCAGACGCAGGTCTGGCCGTTGTTGCGGAACTTGCACATGATGGCACCCTCGACAGCCGCATCCAGATCGGCATCGTCGAACACGATGAAGGGTGCGTTGCCGCCCAGCTCCATTGAGCATTTCATCACCTGATCCGCCGCCTGACGCAGCAGGATGCGGCCCACTTCGGTGGAGCCGGTGAAGGTGATCTTACGGACTGCCGGGTTCTCGCACATCTCTTTTCCGACCTCGGACGCCGAGGACGACGGGACGATGTTCAGCACACCTGCCGGGATGCCAGCGCGTTCAGCCAGCA
>NZ_JARGPK010000038.1 GCF_029212575.1 Antarcticimicrobium sp. | reverse complement strand
GTCGACCTCACCAGTCGAGGAGATCGTACTCTGAATAAACGGGGGCGGCGCGCGCCGCCCCCTTTTGCAGGGTTACAGTTTTGCAGGGTTACGGTTGACCGCGCGGGATGAGACCGCCGGCATCGGCGAACCGGGTCGACGGGCCCTCGTCGGCGCTGGCCGGTTTCGGCAGGGTGACGGGCAGGAGAACGACACCGGCCAGCAGCGCGGCGATGATGGAGTTCAGCAGATCGGTCTTCATTTCAAATGTCCTTTCGGTCAGGAGAGCGGTGGGCAGGGCGCCGGTTGGAAAAGGGTTCATTTCTGTCCGCGGGCAATCACATCGCGGAGCGCGTCATTCTCGGCCTTCAGGGCCTTGATCTGATCCGCGACATCCTCGGTGTTCAGCCGTTGCGGGATATGTTGCGGACAGTTCCAGTCGAGCGCGGCCACGCGGATGGTGATGAGCCGCTCCACTTGCCCGGTGCCGGGGGTTGGAACACGGGTGGCCAGGTCGCCGTCGTCGGGGTCGGCAATCTCGACATGACCCCAGATCTTTAGCCGCCGGGCGTGGACGTAATCCATCAGGATCAGGGCAACCCGCTGGTTCCGCGTCAGGTTGCCCAGGCTGATGTACTGGCGGTTTCCGCTCAGATCGGCATAGGCGATGGTTTGGTCGTCCAGCACCCGCAGGAACCCGCGCGGACCGCCGCGGAACTGGACATAGGGCCAGCCGGTTTCCGAGACCGTGGCCTGGTAGAACCCGTCGATCTGTTCGATGAAGGTGCGCTCGGCGGGGCCGATCCGGTCGCCGCCCTGTCTGTCCTCAGACAGCAGCCGGGCATAGCGCCCGCTGCCCATACGTTCCTGCTGGGCAAGAACCGAGGGGGTGAAGGCGACCTTGGCAAAGGCTACGGGCATATCGGAACTCCCTGTCACAGACCGAGGTCGGTCAGACCGGGGTGATCGGCCGGGCGCGGGCCGAGCGGCCAGCGGAACAGCCGCTCCGCCTCGTCGATCGGCCTGTCGTTGATGCTGGCGATGCGGCGCTCCATCCGGCCGTCCGGCGCAAATTGCCAGTTCTCGTTGCCGAAGGAGCGGAACCATTGCCCGCTGTCATCGCGCCATTCATAGGCGAAACGCACCGCGATGAGGTTCCCCGCAAAGGTCCAGAGCTCTTTGATCAGGCGATAGTCCAGTTCCCTGTCCCATTTGCGGGCCAGGAAGGCCTCGATCAACTCCCGGCCGGTCAGGAACTCGGCCCGGTTCCGCCACTGGCTGTCGGTCGTGTAGGCCGGTGCAACCAGGCTGGGCGTCCGGCTGTTCCAGGCATCCTCGGCGGCGCGTACCTTTTTCAGCGCGGTTTGCTCGGTGAACGGCGGAAGCGGGGGGCGGGTATCTTGGGTCATCTGCTCTTGTCCATTTGTTGATGTCTGCCCCGGCCGGTGGGAGATCTTGGGGGGAGTATTCCGGCCGGGGCAGGTTCGGGGCGCGCGGTTTCGGGATCAGCGCGCGGCGCCCCTTGTCTCTGCGATCAAGCGCCGGACCACCCCGCGCGGGAGCGGGCGGCTTGCCCGGGTATCCGGCAGCAACGGGAAGGCAGTCTTCGGCATACTTACCAGGCACAGATCGGGGTGGCTGGCCTGCGCTGGCGGGTTGGCGAACAGCGGTATGTCCAGGGCCAGCGCGGAAATCGAGACGTCGAACTTGGTCACGGAGAGATCCTTTCCGGGTTTACCGATCTGTCAATCATCTTTGGAAGGTGAACAGATCGGTTAATAGATTCAAGATTTTTTCGTCCGTTTCAGCACGTGATCCGCTAGTGTTGGTAAGGATCACCTTCTAGTAATCTGAAAATAAGTAAAAAAGATTGACGATATTTTCACCTTATGATTTACAGATCGGTAAATACATGAGGCGCTATGAGACCAAATAAACGCTCGGAACTGATTCGAAATTCCCTGAACCTGTTCTACAGAAACGGCTTCCATGCGACCGGCATGGACATGGTGGCCGCCGAAACCGGGGTGTCGAAAACCTCGATCTACAAGCACTTTCGCTCCAAGGAGGATCTGATCCTCGCGGTGTTGCGCCTGCGCGACGAGGATTTCCGCAACTGGCTTTACCGGCGGATGGAGGAACTGGCCGACACGCCACTGGGTCAGCTCATCGCGATCTACGACGCGCTGGAGGAATGGTTCGCCCGGCGCGAGTTCCAGGGCTGCATGTTCATCAAGGCCAGCGCGGAATTCCAGAAAAAGGAAGACCCGATCAATGCCCAGTCCGCCGAGCACAAGCGGTTGCTGCTGGATCACTTCACGGTGCTGGCAACGGCGGCCGGGCTGGAGGACCCGCCGGGGATCGCACGCCAGCTGCTGATCCTGAAGGAGGGCGCCATCGTTCTGGCGGCGATGACGCATGACAAGGCGCCGGCACGGGACGCCCGGGCCGCAGCGGTGGAGCTGTTGAAGGCACAGGGGAAACAGCCTGTCGGAAGGGGCACTTAGATGGCGGGCCGGGCCCCGGACCCGTGCACCCCATGCCGGCGAGGTCGGCCGGGCAAAGCTGCAGCGGTCTGGGGGGATGTGCAGGAGCGAACGAAGATCCAGCATGCCGTTCATGCGGCGTATTCGACAATCTAAACACCCAGTTCAACACCAGAAAGTCATCACCGGGGCGGGTTGCAAGGTGGCTTACGTGGCGGCGTTTGTGCAGGTTTGCACAGCTTGTGTTCCGGGTGGTGCCCTGCGGCAACAGAAACCGTGCAAGTGCAGAAATGAACCAATCAGTTTAGGTTGCGATCTGGCGGCTTGGCGGCCCGCACTTAGGTAGAGGGCGCAACCAATGGAGACCCAACACGATGTCCAACCTCCTCCTCAAGACCTTGTCGCTGACCGCCGCCACTGCGGTTCTGGGCAGCCCGGCACTAGCCGGCCCGACATATGAGAGCGCCAATGGCGGCAGCTTCACGTTTTACGGTCACCTGAGCCCGTCCTACCTGTCGGTGGACGACGGCGTGAACTCCTACAACGAGGGTGCCGACAACTCCGGCTCACCGAGCCGGATCGGGTTCTACCTGCGTCAGCCCTTCGGTCCGAGCAAATTCCAGTTCAACTTCGAGACCTCCTTCGCCCTGCGCGGGACCGGCAGCCTGGACCAGGGCGCGGCGCCCAACTGGGTCGACTGGGACCGGTCCGATATCCGCAAGATCGACTTCAGCCTGTCCGGCACCTACGGTACCTTCTCGATCGGTCAGGGCAGCATGGCCAGCGACGGCCTGACCGGCGCCGACCAATCGGGGACCGGCCTGTCCGCGACCGTGGCAACCGAAGACCTTGCCAGCAGCTTCCAGTTCACAACCACCGCCGGGGCGCTGTCGGGGATCGAGGTCGGCGATGCCTTCAATTCGCTAGACGGTGGACGCCTTGGCCGTGTTCGCTATGACAGCCCGTCGTTCAACGGCTTCACCTTCTCGGCGTCCTACGGCACCGATATCCTGAAGACCGGCAATGACGACAAGGCCTATGACGTCACCCTGCGCTATGGCAAGGCGCTTGGCGAATTCGATCTCGACGGTGCCCTGGGCGTGGTCTGGACCGACAAGGCCACCGGAACCGATACCCGCGATACCGTGGCATCGTTCAGCGCGCTGCACAGCTCGGGCCTCAACGGTACAGTAGGTTATGGCGACCGCGATACCTCCGGCAACTACGCCTATGTCAAACTGGGCTACAAGGCGGACCTGTTCGCCATCGGTTCGACCGCGGTTTCGCTGGACTTCTACAGCGGCGACGATCTCGTGACACCGGGGTCGGAATCGGAATCCTACGGTTTGGCCGTCGTGCAGAATATCGACAGGCTGAACATGGAAACCTACCTGGGCTATCGCGAGTATTCCTATGAGGATACCAGCGCGACAGCCTACAACGATCTGACCGCGGTCATCTTCGGGGCCCGCTGGAAGTTCTGATCGGGCTCCTTTCCTCCGGCCCGATCAGGCAGTTCGCCGCATTTGTGGCGGGCTGTTTTCGCGCCGGGGGCAGGGGTGTTTCCGCCGGTGCTGCCGCAATGGCCCTTGCACAGCCGGGCGCGGACACATAGAAGGCCACAAATTTGACGCGCGCGCGGCTTTCGCGCGCTTTCGACTCTATGGGGAATATGATGCAGGTCACCGAGACGCTGAACGAAGGTCTGAAGCGCGCCTACAAGCTGATGCTGACGGCGCAGGAGCTGGACGACAAGGTCAACGAGAAACTGGCCGAGGCCCAGCCCGAGGTTGAGATGAAGGGTTTTCGCAAGGGCAAGGTCCCGATGGCGCTGCTGAAAAAGCAGTTTGGCCAGCGCCTGATCGGCGAAGCCATGCAGGAAGCTGTCGACGGTGCCATGAACAAGCATTTCGAGGACAGCGGCGACCGCCCGGCGCTCCAGCCCGAGGTCAAGATGACCAATGAGGACTGGTCCGAGGGCGACGATGTCCTGGTCGAGATGGCGTACGAAAAACTGCCCGAAATCCCCGAAGTGGACCTGACCTCGGTCAGCCTGGAGCGGATGGTGGTCAAGGCCGACGATGCCGCCGTTGACGAGGCGCTGAGCAGCCTGGCCGAGACCGCGCAGGATTTCAATGCCCGCGAAGAGGGTGCCGCGGCGCAGGACGGCGATCAGGTCGTGTTCGATTTCGTCGGCAAGGTCGATGGGGAGGCCTTCGAGGGCGGCTCGGCCGAGGATTACCCGCTGGTGCTGGGCTCTGGCCAGTTCATCCCCGGTTTCGAAGAGCAGCTCTCCGGCGTCAAGGCGGGCGAGGAAAAGGACGTCACCGTCACTTTCCCCGAGGATTACCAGGCCGAGAATCTGGCCGGCAAGGAAGCCGTGTTCTCCTGCACCATCAAGGAGGTGAAGGAGCCGGTCGCCGCCGAGATCAACGATGAACTGGCGACAAAATTCGGCGCCGAGGATCTGGCCGCGCTGAAGGGCCAGATCGCCGAGCGGCTGGAGGCCGAATACGCCGGCGCCGCCCGCGCGGTGCTCAAGCGCGGGCTGCTGGACACGCTGGACGAGATGGTCAAGTTTGACCTGCCGCCGAGCCTGGTGGAGGCCGAGGCAAAGCAGATCGCGCACCAGCTGTATCACGAGGAGCATCCGGAAGATCACGGCCACGACCATGGCGAGATGGAGCCGACCGAAGAGCACAAGGCACTGGCCGAGCGCCGCGTGCGCCTCGGGCTGCTGCTGGCCGAGCTGGGTCAGAAGGCCGAGGTCGAGGTCACCGATGCCGAGATGACCCAGGCGATCATGAACCAGGCCCGCCAGTATCCGGGCCAGGAACGCCAGTTCTTCGAGTTCGTGCAGCAGAACGCCCAGATGCAGCAGCAGCTGCGCGCGCCGATCTTCGAGGACAAGGTCGTGGACTACGTCTGCGAACTGGCCACGGTGACCGAGAAAGAGATCTCCAAGGACGAGCTGCAAAAGGCCGTCGAAGACATGGAAGACGAAGACTGATCCGTTTCACAGCGGTGAAGCGCAGCGGGCCGCCCATTGGGCGGCCCGTTTTCATTTGCGGGGCAGGGAACCGGGGGATCCGTTACCCGGTCCCGATGGAGTTCCCTACTTGGCGGCCACAAGGACCGATTGCCGCGCGCCACGCGCGCTGGCGCGGGTCATCCGGCAAAGTTCGGCGGCGCTGTTCGTGCCGAGTTTGTCCGACAGGGCTTCGACCAGGGCCTGTGCCGCATTGATGTCGGATTGGGATTTCGCATTGAGTATCTGCTCGCAACAGTAGAGTTGCAGCGCGTTGATCCGAGGGGTCTTTCGCTTCGCGGGCATCGGGTGCGCCTTTTCGGTCTTTGCATTGGACGACATTCGGGCAGCAGCGGGTCGAGACGCCTGTTGTGCGCGGTTGCGCTGGAACAGCTCCTCGGCGCTGTCTTCGGTCAGAAACACATCGTGGCGGATCTCGGCAAAGTCACGGATCGCCTGGATACGGTCCTCGGAGCAGTCCATCAGCGCCGCCATTGCCGTGACCTTGCCCATCGGTTTGGGTGAGCCAAGGTAATCGCAAGGCGCATTGGCCGAGCGGATCATCACCCGGTTCATCACCGGGTCGATCACCGCGACGGCATCCAGCACCCCGGCCTCGCGAGCGTATTCAAAGGCCCCGATCATCACCTCGCTGGTCACATAGGAGATCGAGTTGCGCGTCTTGCCGCCGCCCAGCTTGGCGGTGTCCACGCAGAACCGGGTCGCCTCCCAGATCCGTGAACTGCGCAGGGGCGGTTCACCATCAAGCAGGTCGTTAAAGACATCGGACAGCATGTGCGGACCCGTCGTTTGCAGCAGGCGCATGCAGCCGACGACGTCGCCGTCCGCGTCGAGGCAAACCACATGCGCAGGATCGAGGCTGTCGAAAACATCCGCCTCACGACCGTCCCGCACCGTAACGTCCCAGCCGAGACGTCCCTGGAACACCCGCGCCCGCAGTTTGTGCATTTCATCCAGGACCCCCTGGAATCTGTGTTTGTTTAGTGCGTCGATTACGATGATCATTTGCATCCCCACAAGTCGTCACGTTTACACATGGTTATCCATAACCATCACGCCGACCATTAGGGATTTCCCGTAGTGCCGTGAGGGGGGGCGGCGTTCGCCGCCGGGAACGGGAATAGGCGGCCGCGGGCCGGGGCTCAGCTCGGGTAGATCAACCCGAGTCCGATCGCCCGCCCGACCGCCTGCGCGGTGGTCAGCGCGCAGAGCTTCTCGCGGCTGGAGCGCAGGTGTACCTCGACGGTCCGATGCGAGATCGACAGGATGTCACCGATGTCCTGCTGGCTTTTTCCTGCGGCAACCCACTGCAGGATCTGCATCTCGCGCATGGAAAGGGAAGGGCGGCGCAATGCCTGTTGCAGCACCCCGGAGCGCATCACGTTGTCATGCATGTGCACGGCGGCGAATTGCAGATCGCCGATCACCGCACGCTTTTGTTTTTTCCATTCGGTTTTATGGCAATCGCGGGTGACGCTGAGCAGGCCGCATTCGCCATAAGGCCCGCGTACCGGAACGGTCAGGCCGCAATTGGAAATGCCGAAGTCATGCGCGTCGAAGAACACGTCGCGGAAATGCGGGTGATCGGTAAAACGATTCCAGTCCACCGGCGCGATGCTTCTTGCGGACTGGTACAACGTTGGATCGACCCGGTGCATGCCGCGCCGGCCATAGTGCAGCTTCCATTCATCGGGGTAGTTGGCGTAGCCCTGGACATCCCCGGTAATCGGATGCGACGTGGCGTAGGAGGCAAAGTCAAACCCCAGTTCGCGGCACAGATCGTTCAGAAAGGACGTGAAGTTGTCGCCGGTATCAGGAACCGTGCTGAGGTCGATCAGGTTCAAGTTCGCGCCTCCCCCGGGGCCTGTCTGCTGCGGTCAGGCCTTGCGCCCGTGTCAGGTCGCCACCCGAATCGATTGTTCAAGCGGCGCTTCGGCCATTGACCTGACGATAGCCAGAACCGCGCTGCGTTGTGAACTGGGAAGCTGATGGAACAACTCCATCATCTGGATCGACTCCTGATCGGACAGAAACGCCATGCGGTTTTCCGGTTTGCCAGAATCGTCGTCGCCGTCCCGGACCGGGCGAATCCCCTGGAAAAAATACTCGATGTCCACGCCCAGCTTTTCCGCAACCGCCCAAAGCCGCGATGCGCTGACCCGGTTGGCGCCGGTTTCGTATTTCTGGATCTGTTGAAAGCGCACGCCGATCGCCGCCCCAAGCTCGGACTGGCTGATCCCCAGTGCGTAGCGCCGCGCCCGGATCCTGTTGCCGACGAAAACATCAATCTCGTTCATAAATCACCTTCGGTCCCTAAACCCCGTCCATACAGGCACAAAGTGCGGCAGCATCGATGCTACCGCCTACATCGTCACCATTTAGTTATTTTTATTGTTCTGCCCTAAACAAGGCAGTGAGGCAATTGCAATCAGCCGATAGTTGCAACCGGCGGTTCCGCACCGCCAGACCGGGCCGACCGGGATCAGATCAGTCCGGTTTCCTCCAGCATGCCACGGCGCTTTGCCTCGTAGTAATAGCCGCGCGCATACCAGCCCACGGCTTTGTCATAGCTGCCGTCCGACACCAGCCAGGCACCGCGCAGGTATTTCACCGCGTATTTCAGGTTGGTGCCGGCCTCCAGGAGCTGGTTCGCGTTTCCGCGAAATCCCATGCCGCGGGCGGTTTTGGGGTGAATCTGCATCAGCCCGTAGTAGGGGCCGTTGCGCGCCCCGGGCTGGTGGGTGCTTTCGCGGATCACGACGCGATGCACCAGTGCGCGGGGCACCTCGTAGTGATCGGCCCATTTGTTGATGAGTCGGCGCAATTGCGGTGTTTCGTTGGGGTAGAGCGGCGGATCGGAGGGGGCGTTACGGCTGGAGCGATGGACACGCCGCCCGCATGCGGCGACCAAGAGCGGGGCAGAGAGGACAAAAAGCGCGCGTCGGCGCGTGAAATGGGTCATGGGATTACCTGTGCGTGTTGCTGGCTCCACTCTACCCGGGTTGCGTGGCGGCAAGAAGGCAGCGGTTTGACATGGGCGGCGCATTGCCGGCGACGGGACGCCCGCGAAACGAAAAAGGGCCGCACGTTACCCGTGCGGCCCCCTTGATAAGCGCTCGGATCCGGTCAGGAGGCGGTTTCGTCGCCTTCGGGGGCGGCCGCTTCGCGGCTGGTTTCGCCCATGTCCTCGTCTTCCGACGCGGCGCTGCCGATGTCGTCGAACAGTTCCGAGATCTCGAACTCGGCCTGCGCCTCTTCCTCGGCGGCCAGTTCCTGGATCGACTTGCCCGAGGCCTGCAGCTCGGCCTCTTCGGGCGAGCGGGCCACGTTCAGCGCGATGGTGACCATGACCTCGGGGTGCAGGTGCACCTCGACCTCATGCAGACCAAGCGTCTTGACCGGCTGGCGGATGATGACCTGCTTGCGGTCGAGGGTGAAGCCTTCCTCGGTGGCCACGTCCGCGGCGTCGCGGGTGGTGACCGAACCATAGAGGTTGCCGCCGTCGGAGGCTTGGCGAATCACCACGAACTGCTGGCCGCCGAGACGCTCGGCCAGATCCTCGGCTTCTTTCTTGGTTTCGAGGTTGCGCGCCTCGAGCTGGGCTTTTTGCTGTTCGAAAGAGGCGATGTTCTCTTTCGACGCGGTCAGCGCCTTGCCCTGAAGCAGCAGGTAGTTGCGGGCGAAGCCGGGCTTGACGTCGACGACGTCGCCCATCTGGCCCAGCTTGGCCACGCGTTCGAGAAGGATAACTTGCATCAGGCTTTCTCCTTACTTCACAGCGTAGGGCAGCAGGGCGAGGAAGCGGGCGCGTTTGATGGCGCGGGCCAGTTCACGCTGCTTCTTGGCCGAAACGGCGGTGATGCGCGAGGGCACGATCTTGCCGCGTTCGCTGATGTAGCGCTGCAGCAGGCGGGTGTCCTTGTAGTCGATCTTGGGTGCGTTGTCGCCCGAGAAGGGGCAGACCTTGCGGCGGCGGAAAAACGGTTTAGCAGCCATGTCTTAGCGTCCTTTCTTCGGGTTGATCAGCGACGTTCGCGGCGGTCGCCGCGGTCACGGTCGTCGCGCTTCTGCATCTGAATCGACGGGCCTTCTGCGTGTTCGTCGACCTTGATGGTCAGAACCCGCATCACGTCGTCGTGCAGGCGCATCAGGCGTTCCATTTCCTGAACCGCCGGCGCGGGTGCGTCGGTCTTCAGAAAGGCATAATGCCCCTTGCGGTTCTTGTTGATCTTGTAGGCCATCGTCTTGACGCCCCAGTACTCGCTCTCGACGAGTTTGCCGCCGTTGTCGGCGAGGACGGTGCCGAAGTGCTCGACAAGGCTTTCGGCCTGCGTGTTGGAAAGGTCCTGACGCGCGATCATGACATGCTCATAAAAAGGCATGTGCTCTCCTGTTTCTGTCAAGGCGCATTTCATAGGTGGGGCCATTCCCTTTCGCGGCCCCGCCACGAGAGACTGCGCGGTTAGGTTCGTGGTGCGAAAGGATGGCCTCGTATACACGTTTCAGCCGGGGGGACAAGCCTGCTTGGACGTGGGCCGGGGTGCCCGGCGAATTCCACCTCCTTGCCGCAATCCTGACGCATTTCGGGCCGGAAATGGGCAGCGGGGCCGGGCAACTGGACAGAGCTGCTGAGATGGGACAGATAGATTTCGCGGGGCTTGGGCCGGTGGCGCCGGAGCCATATGCCGGTGACGGCACCCCGGTTCACGTGGGGTTCGGGCCGCGGTTCGCGCTGGTTCCGGTGTTCTTTCGCTTCATCGGGACCTTTCTGATCCTGGTGGCGGCGGCGATGTGGGTCCTTCCCGGCAGCGCGTCGGATGCGGATCTGGTGCTCATGAAACTGGGCGCGTCGCTGTTCTTCCTGTTCTGCGGGGTGGCGCTGGTGATGATCCATCACGAAGAAAACGCGCCCGAGGTCTGCTTTGACCCGATCCGGCGCGAGCTTCGGGTGCTGGTCAAATCCGCAGACGGCCAGCCGCATGTGGTGTTGCGCCGCGGGTACGACAGCCTGGGCCGGGTGCATTTTCACAATGGCCGGGTCGAGCTTTACGATTTCGATGGTCGTCTGCTGCTGGGGCTGCGCGTTGCGGATCCGGTCCGGCGCGCGGCATTGGAAAACCAGTTGCGCCAACTGGTGAACCTTTGCAGCTGATCCGGTCGGTACTGTTCACCTGATCACAGGTCCTGTTGGATTTTACGGCCTTGTTTGCAGCCGCAGCAAAAGCAATTTGATCTCCATCTGAAACCGAAAAAAACCAATCGGAGATAATGGAATGAAATCCGCTTTGCTTGCTGCCGCCCTGTCCGCGGTCGCCGCTACCGCCGCTGTTGCCGCACCCGAGAAATACGTGCTGGATTCCAGCCACAGCCAGATCGTGTTCAGCTACAACCACCTGGGCTTTTCCACCGGCTACGGCATGTTCTCGGGCTTCGAGGGCGAGATCATGTTCGATCAGGAAGATCCGGCCAACTCCAGCGTCTCGGTTGCGATGCCGGTGACCTCGATGCTGACCGGCTGGCAGGAACGGTTCGATCACTTCATGTCGCCGGATTTCTTTGACGCCAGCGATGACGAGATGGTCAGCTTTTCCTCCACCGGGATCGAGGTGACGGGCGAGACCACCGCCAGGATCACCGGCGAGTTGACCCTGAACGGGGTGACCAAAGAGGTCGTGCTCGACGCCGTGCTGAACCAGGCGGGCGATCACCCGATGGCGGGCAAGCCCTGGGCCGGGTTCAGCGCCAGCACCACGCTCGTGCGCAGCGACTACAACCTGGGCAAGTTCGCCCCCTACATCAGCGACGAGGTTGCCGTCGAGTTGTCGATCGAGGCGATGAAGGCCGAATAAGCCGCCCCGCCTCGCGCGATACGACCGCCGGCGCCCGATGGCGCCGGCGGTTTTTTGTGTGGTTTGCTGTTGCCGGCGTGCCCGGACTTCCGTGTCGTGCTTGGGGTGGGATTGGGTTCCCAGGATCTTTTTCAGTTGCGGCTATAGCCCTGATGCCCTTGCGCCCTAGCTTCTTACCGAGACATGGCGGGGCCGCCGGTTGGGGTGGCAAACGGCCCGCCGAACAGGGGTGTGGAGTTAACAAGTTGCCGCCGGGGCCATTTGGCGCCGGCGGCTTTTCTTCATGGGATGTGCGGGGCTCTGCGCAGGGTCAGGACAAGGGGCGCGGGCCGCGCTGCGCGATGAGGTCGACCGCCACCTCGACCCCGTGGCCGAGCGATCCTGCGTCGGCCATGCTTTCCCCGACGCCAAAGGCCAGCCTGTCCAGCGAGAGCGCGCCGGTCATTCGCGCGGTGTCGCCGTCGATCTCCAGCGCGAAGGGCAATTCGATCACCATCTCGACCCCCTTCAGGCTGAGCGGGCCGCGGACGATGTAGCCGCCTTCGGTCCTGATGATCTCGCCGCGGAAGACGGCATGCGCGAACCTTTCGGCATCGAAAAAGTCGGGGCCCATCGCCTGTGCCGTGACCGAGCCGAGCGTGAGCGAGGGGATCGAGACCTGAACCTCGACCGACCCGGCGGGACCGGGGAGGGCGCGGTCGGTAAAGGTGATTGCGGCGGTCCAGTCGTCGAACCGCCCCGTGACCGCGCTGCCCATCTGTCGCACGGTGATCTCCAGCGTGCCTTCCTGCACCTGCCAGTCGGAGGCGACCTGTTCCAGCGCGGCGCTCTGCGGGGTGCTGTCGCGCAGCGCGGCCTGACCGCTCCAGCCGCCGAGACCCAGCGCGACGATCCAGACCAGCCCGGCCAGCACCGGTGGCAGGGCGGCATGGCGCACGGCAGGCGGGCGCGGCCCGGCACCGAACCCCGGCAGCATCCGCTGCAGGGTGAAATCGCGGTCGATCACGAAATGCTTGAGCGCGCCGGCCACATGGGCCAGCAGGGCGGCGACCAGTACCAGCATGGCGACATAGTGGATGGCGCCAGACATCTCGGCCACCGCCCCGCTTTTCGGCACGAAGGGCAGCGACTGGCCAAAGGGCCAGAGGATCGGTGCAAACCCGGTGGTGGCGGCATGGTGCACCCAGCCCGACAACGGAACCAGAACCAGCGCGCCGTAAAGCAGCCAGTGAACCAGCTCGGCCGCAGTTGCCTCCAGCCGGTCGTCGGCGTTGAGCAGCCCGGGGCGTTTCTGCGTCACGGTCCAGAGGATGCGCGCCAGCGCGGTGAAGAACACCGCGACGCCCACGGTCTTGTGCAGGGAGAACAGCAGAGCGGCGCGGGCCACCTCGGTATCCGTGGCGCCGCTGGCCGGGTCGGTGACCTGGTGGGCGAGGTCCGAGGCGATCCAGCCCAACGGCAAGGCGGAAAGGATCAGCAGGGCGGTCAGCCAGTGAAATGTCTTGGTGACAGCACCGTAGCTCTGGGACGTGTTGGAAAGCGTGTTGCCGGGGGGCATTGGGGGTGCTCCTGATTTATTGTACTCTGAAAGAATGCTTTGCCGTGAACTTACGCCGCGGCGCGGCGCGGACAACGGGCGTCCGGGCACAGCCCCGGCGCGCCATTGCACAGAGCGGCGCGGCGGTCTATTCCCGGCGCATAGGCAAGCAGGAGGACGGCATGAGCCGCGCATTCGTATTCCCCGGGCAGGGGGCGCAGACCATCGGCATGGGCCAGGCGCTGGCCGAGGCCTATCCGGCCGCCAAAGCGGTGTTCGACGAAGTCGACGCGGCGCTGGGGGAGACGCTGAGCGCGTTGATCTGGGACGGGGACATCGAGACGCTGACCCTGACGCAGAACGCGCAGCCGGCGCTGATGGCGACCTCGCTGGCGGCGATGCGGGCGCTGGAGGCCGAGGGCGTGGGCATTGATGCCGCCATTTTTGTCGCGGGGCATTCGCTGGGCGAATATTCCGCGCTCTGCGCTGCCGGTTCGATCAGCCTGTCGGATACCGCGCGGCTGCTGCGCACGCGGGGCCGCGCGATGCAATCGGCGGTGCCGGTGGGCGAGGGGGCGATGGCCGCCGTTCTGGGGCTGGATCTGGACGCGGTGCGCGCGGTGGCCGAGGAGGCCGCCCAGGGCGAGGTCTGCCAGGCTGCCAATGACAACGACCCGACGCAAGTGGTGGTCTCGGGCGCCAAGGCGGCGGTCGAACGCGCCGCCGAGATCGCCAAGGCAAAGGGCGCCAAGCGCGCCATCATGCTGCCGGTGAGCGCGCCGTTCCACTGCGCGCTGATGCGGCCCGCCGCCGAGGTTATGGCCGAGGCCCTGGCCGGGGTCGAGATCAAGGCGCCCGCCGTGCCCCTGATCGCCAACGTGCGCGCCGAGGCGGTCAGCGATCCAGACATGATCCGCGCGCTGCTGGTCGAACAGGTCACCGGCGCTGTCCGCTGGCGCGAGAGCGTGCAGTACATGGCCGCCCAGGGCGTGACCGAGACCTGGGAGATCGGCGCCGGCAAGGCGCTGTCGGGGATGATCCGCAAGATCGACCGCGCGATTGCCGGCAGGGCGGTGGGCGCGCCGGACGACGTGACGGCCGCGGTCGAAGCTATGTGATTTGAGGCCGGGCGCTCGATGGGGTGTCCGCGCAAGCAGAAAGGAACAGGACGATGTTCGATTTGACGGGCAAGACGGCGCTGGTCACCGGCGCTTCGGGCGGCATCGGCGGCGCGATCGCCAGGGCGCTGCATGGCGCGGGGGCGACTGTGGGGCTTTCGGGCACCCGGACCGAGCCGCTGGAGGCGCTGGCCGCCGAGTTGGGCGAGCGTGCCTTCGTGCTGCCCTGCAACCTGAGCGATCCGGCGGCGGTCGAGGCGTTGCCGAAACAGGCCGCCGAGGTGATGGGCGGGGTGGATATCCTGGTCAACAATGCCGGAATCACCCGCGACAACCTGTTCATGCGGATGTCCGACGACGAATGGCAAAGCGTGCTCGACGTGAACCTCACCGCCACCTTCAAGCTGTGCAAGGGGGTACTGCGCGGCATGATGAAGGCGCGCTGGGGCCGGATCGTGAACATCAGCTCTGTCGTGGGGGCCACCGGCAACCCGGGGCAGGGCAACTATGCCGCCTCCAAGGCGGGCGTGATCGGCATGTCGAAATCGCTCGCCTCCGAGGTGGCGAGCCGGGGAATCACCGTCAACGCGGTGGCGCCGGGCTTCATCGCAACGGCGATGACCGACAAGCTGACCGACGACCAAAAGGCCAAGATCAACGCACAAATCCCGGCCGGCCGCATGGGTGCTCCGGAGGAGATTGCCGCGGCGGTTCTTTATCTCGCCAGCCCGGAGGCCGCCTATGTCACCGGTGCGACCTTGCATGTGAACGGCGGGATGGCCATGCTATAGAAGCGCTTTCGCCGCACAAGCGAAAGCGTTTGCCAACGCGCCGGACTATGCTATAGGCGGCGCACATTTGAGGCGACGGCCGCGCGCGGCCGGCTCCTGCCACATCCCGGACCTCCGGGACCGAGCCGCCCGGACCGGGCAAAACCAAGCCACCCCGAGTGGGCGAGGGCAAAAACTGGGGCCAGAGGCCTCGAACGGAATGAGGAAGAGACATGAGCGACGTCGCAGATCGCGTTAAGAAGATCGTTGTGGAACACCTGGGTGTTGAAGAGGCGAAGGTGACCGAGAGCGCCTCGTTCATCGACGATCTTGGCGCTGACAGCCTGGATACCGTTGAACTGGTCATGGCCTTCGAAGAAGAGTTCGGCATCGAGATCCCGGATGACGCCGCCGAGACCATCCAGACATTTGGCGACGCGGTGAAGTTCATCACCGAAGCCTCCTGATCGGGGCAGGTTTCCCCAAACGAATTTGCGGAGCGGCGTCCTTATCGGGGCGCCGTTTCTCGTTTCCGCCCCCATGATATATAATCGATGGTGTCCCGCGACGCGGGCCCGGGTGCCGCAAACGGTGCACGCGATGCCGAATGCGTGTGATCGTGGCCGTTGGCACCGGCTAAGCTGCCCGAGCCGGAGGAGCCGGTGTGCGAGAGGGGGAACCGATGATCATTTACCCGACGATGGAATTGCAGAACGGGCGCTGCGTCACGCTGGATCGGGGGCGGCTGGACGCGCCGATGATCTGGCATGTCGATCCGGTGGAGACCGCGCGCGGGTTCGCCGCCGCGGGGGCCGAATGGATGCACCTGACCGATTTCGACGCGGTCGAGGGCGGCGGTGGCAACGCCGAGCTGGTCGAGGAGATCATCCGTGCCGCCGGCATCCCGGTGCAACTGGGCGGCGGCATGCGCAGCCGCGAGGTGGCCGAACGCTGGATCGACAAGGGGGCCGGACGCATCGTGATCGGCACCTGGGCCGCGCGGGAGCCCGAGGCAGTGCGGGAACTGGCCAAATATCATCCCGATCAGATCGTTCTGGCGGTGGATGTCTGGCAGGGCCAGGTGATGACCGAAGGCTGGCGCACCGCGAGCGCCTTTACCCCCGAGCGCTTCATCGAGGCCTTTGGCGATGCCCCCTTTGCCGGGATCGTGGTGACCGATGTGGACAGCGATATGGAGGATGTCGAGGCGCAGCTCGGCCTGATTTCCGGACTGGCGCAAAAGGCCCGTGCCCCCGTGATTGCGAGCGGTGTCGTGCGCAACGCGGATGACATCGCGCGGCTCAAGTACATCCACAATATCGCCGGTGTGCTGGTCGGCCGGGCGCTGTTTCGCAAGACGCTCGATCTGGCCGAGGCGCTGCAGGTGGCCCAGCCCGGCCCGGAACCCGTAGCGGAGTTTCTATAGGGCGGGGCGCGCGCAACGACGCGCTGCAATCGGCGTCGCCAGGCGGAATATTCCCTGAGCATCACAAAGGAAGCGGCACAGAAGGTGCCGTTACTCTTGCCCCCATCCCCCGGGGCGGGGTATGAGCGGATTTCAGGCGGATTGAGGCAAGAGGGTTGTTCATGCGCAGAGTCGTTGTAACCGGGCTGGGATTGGTGACACCGCTGGCCTGCGGAGTCGAGGAAACCTGGACCCGGCTGCTGGAGGGGCGAACCGGAGCCGGAACGATCACGCGGTTCGATGCCGCCGCCAGTGGCGTGACCACCACCTATGCCTGCGAAGTGCCCTTTGGGGACGGCAGCGACGGCACATTCAACCCCGATGACTGGATGCTGCCGAAGGAACGGCGCAAGGTCGATGATTTCATCCTTTTCGGCGTGGCCGCGGCCGACATGGCGGTGCGCGACTCCGGCTGGATGCCGGAAGCCGACGAAGACCGCGAGCGGACCGGGGTGATGATCGGCTCGGGCATCGGCGGGCTGAACTCGATCGCCGATACCGCCCTGCTGATCAAGGAACGCGGGCCGCGGCGGGTTTCGCCGTTTTTCATTCCCGGGGCGCTGATCAACCTGATCTCCGGGCAGGTCAGCATCCGCTTTGGCTTCAAGGGACCGAACCACGCGGTGGTGACGGCCTGTTCCACCGGCGCGCATGCGATTGGTGATGCCAGCCGGCTGATCCGCCACGGTGACGCGGAAGTCATGGTTGCGGGCGGCGCCGAGGCGGCGATCAGCGAGATCGGCATCGCCGGCTTCAACGCCTGCAAGGCGCTGTCGACGAAATACGGAGACACCCCCGAGTTCGCCAGCCGGCCCTATGACAAGGACCGGGACGGCTTTGTCATGGGCGAGGGTGCCGGTGTCGTGGTGCTGGAGGAATACGAGCACGCCAAGGCACGCGGCGCCAAGATCTATGCCGAGGTGCTGGGCTACGGCCTGTCGGGCGATGCCTATCACATCACCGCGCCGTCGGAGGATGGCGAGGGCGGCGAACGCTCGATGCGGGCGGCGCTGAAGAATGCCGGGTTGCAGCCGGGGGATGTGGATTACATCAACGCGCACGGCACCTCGACCATGGCCGACACCATCGAGCTGGGCGCGGTGGAGCGGCTGCTGGGCAATGCGGCGGCCAAGGTGACGATGTCCTCGACCAAGTCGATGACCGGCCACCTGCTGGGCGCGGCCGGTGCGATCGAGGCGATCTTCTCGATCCTGGCGATCCGCGACCAGGTGGCGCCGCCGACGATGAACCTGGACAATCCCGCGGTGGAGTCGCCGGTGGATCTGGCCGCCAACAAGAAACGTGAGCGCGAGATCAACGTGGCGCTGTCCAACAGCTTTGGCTTTGGTGGCACAAATGCGAGCGTCGTGTTCGGAAAGCCTGAGTAATGTGGCGCAGCCTTGCCTCTAACATGCTGACAATCCTTGCGATTGTCCTGTTTCTGTTGGCCGGCGTGATCCTTTGGGGAAAGGCGCAATACACCGCCGAGGGGCCGCTGGAAACGGCGATCTGCCTGCGCGTCGAGCGCGGCAGCACCCTGACGCGGGTGAGTCGCGAGCTGGAAGAGCAGGGCGCGATCACCAGCGGCACCATCTTTCGTGTCGGCGCCGATTACTCTGACAAGTCCGGCCATCTCAAGGCCGGCAGTTTCCTGCTGCGCGAGGATGCCTCGATGGAAGAGATCGTTGCGCAGATCACCCGCGGCGGCGCCAGTACCTGCGGCACCGAGATCGTCTACCGGGTTGGTGTGACCCGGACGCAGGTCGAAGTGCGAGAGCTGGATCCGGCGACGCGCACCTTTGTCGAGAAGGCCGAGTTCGATCTGAAATCCGGGGAGTTTCCCGAGGTTTTTGTACAAAAGCAGGCCCAGGCCGACACCCGGTTCCGGATCGCGGTGGCCGAGGGGGTGACAAGCTGGCAGGTGGTCGACGCGCTGAAGGCGATCGAGGTGCTGGGCGGCGAGGTCGGAACCCGGCCGCAGGAGGGCATGCTTGCGCCCGACAGCTACGAGGTGGCGCGCGGCGACGACCGGGGCGCCCTTCTGGCCGAGATGCAGGAGCGGCAAGAGCAACGCATCGCCGAGACCTGGGCGGCGCGGCGCGAAGGCCTGCCATTCGATACCCAGGAAGAGATGCTGATCCTGGCCTCGATCATCGAGAAGGAAACCGGGGTGCCGGACGAGCGCGGGCAGGTGGCCAGCGTGTTCATCAACCGGTTGGAGCGCGGCATGCGGCTTCAGACCGATCCGACGGTGATCTATGGGATCACCAAGGGTGAGGGTGTGCTGGGCCGGGGATTGAGGCAGAGTGAGCTTCGTCGTGTAACGCCTTGGAACACCTATGTAATCGAAGGCTTGCCGCCGACCCCCATCGCCAACCCCGGACTGGCCAGCCTGCAGGCTGCGGTGGCCCCCGAAGAGACCGACTTCGTGTTCTTCGTGGCCGATGGCAGCGGTGGGCATGCCTTTGCCGCGACGCTGGAAGAGCACAACCGCAACGTTGCCAAGTGGCGCCAGATCGAGGCGGACCGGCAGAACAGCAGCGATTGACGGGACCGCGATTCCCCGGGTGAAAGTCAATGATTTGTTAAGGGGACCGTACGCTTGGCGTCCGGTCCTCATGCGTTGCATCTTGACATAACGCACGGTTTCCCGTATAGGTTGTGTCATGCTAGAAGAACTGAATGAACGGCCCCGGGGCATCCCGGCGGCCGTTTTTTCGTTCTCTCGTGCGGAGTTCACCCGCGCATGAGGTCAGAGAACAGAGATGATTTTGATTACCCCGGAGGAACGGATTTCGGACGCGGCCGCCTTGCTGCGGTCGCTGAAGCGGTCGGTTCAGGAGTTGAGGGACATTGCCGAGGCTCTGAAACAGGAGATCGAGACCGGGGGGGACGCCAGCGTGGCGGCGCGCAGCAAGGAATTGGAACGGGCGGGACAGGTGATCCGGTCCTGCCAGAAAGTGGAGGAATGTTTTGTCCAAGAGCAACATCGCAAAGCGGGAATCGCGCAAGGGGGATACGCCCTCGATCTTGAGGCTGCCCGGGCTGAGGTCGGGTGCCGACTGGCTCGCCTCCGGGCCTGCTGCCGTGAGGGAGAGATTCCTGGATGAGATCGGCGAGGGAGGGCTTTGCGCCCTCCCGTTCCTGTTCGAGTTCTGGGCCCTGCCGCACCAGTTGCCCCCGGAGGGCGACTGGCGCGCCTGGGCGATCCTGGGTGGACGCGGCGCCGGCAAGACAAGGGCCGGGGCCGAATGGGTGCGCGCGCAGGTCGAGGGCGCCCGGCCGCTGGACCGGGGGCGTTGCCGACGGGTGGCGCTGCTGGGCGAGACCTATGACCAGGTGCGCGACGTGATGATCCGGGGCGACAGCGGGATTCTGGCCTGTTCGCCGCCCGACCGGCGCCCGGTCTGGAAGGCGAGCGAGCGGCGGCTGGTCTGGCCCAACGGGGCCGAGGCGCAGGCGTTCTCGGCGCAGGATCCGGACGGGCTACGCGGGCCGCAGTTCGATGCCGCCTGGGCCGATGAGCTGGCGAAGTGGCCCAAGGCACGGGAGGCCTGGGACATGCTGCAATTCGCATTGCGGCTGGGCGCGCTTCCGCAGGTCTGCGTGACCACGACGCCGCGCAACCAGGGGGTGCTCAAGGCGCTGCTGGCGGCCCCTTCGACGGTGCTGACGCAGGCCCCGACCGAGGCGAACCGCGCCAATCTTGCCGCGTCGTTCCTGGAGGAGGTACGGGCGCGCTATGCGGGGACGCGGCTGGGCCGGCAGGAGCTGGACGGGGTGTTGATGGCCGACGCGGAGGGCGCGCTCTGGACCGGGGAGATGCTGGAGGCGGCACGGGCGGTTTCGGCGCCGGAGCTGGATCGCATCGTGGTGGCGCTGGATCCGGCGGTGACCTCGGGGGCGGATGCGGATGCCTGCGGCATCGTTGTGGCCGGGGCGCAGCTCCAGGGGCCGCCGCAGGACTGGCGGGCCTGGGTGCTGGCGGACCGGACGGTGCAGGGCGCCGGCCCGGCGGGCTGGGCGCGGGCGGCGATCGCGGCGATGGAGGACTTTGGCGCCGAACGGCTGGTGGCCGAGGTGAATCAGGGCGGGCAGCTGGTGGAGGAGGTGCTGCGCCAGGTCGATCCGCTGGTGCCGGTGCGCGCGGTGCGGGCGAGCCGGGGCAAGATCGCCCGGGCCGAGCCGGTGGCGGCGCTTTATGAGCAGGGGCGGGTGCGGCACCTGGCCGGGCTCGACGCGCTGGAGGACCAGATGGGGCTGATGACGGCGCGGGGATTCGAGGGGGCGGGATCGCCCGACCGGGTCGATGCGCTGGTCTGGGCGCTGCATGAGCTGATCATCGCCCCGGCGGCGCAATACCGGCGGCCGCGCCTGCGGGTGTTGTGAGGTCCCCGCTTTCGCGGGGGAGACAGCCAGCTAGGGGGAGATTTGCCCTGTTGCCATGCCACCGTACGCGCCGTTTCCGGGTTGTTTCCGACCCGCTGTCATAACCGCCTCAAGCAAGCCGGGCGGGGCGACCGCCGGGCCCGGAAAGAGGAGCAACGGGACATGGCATTCGATTTCCTGCGGCGGGGCAAGGCAGGCAAGGCGCCGGAGCGCAAGGCCAGCGCCACCGGGCCGGTGGTGGCCTGGCACAGTGCCGGCCGGGTCGCCTGGAGCCCGCGCGACAGCGCCTCGCTGACGCGGGCTGGGTTCATGGGCAACCCGGTGGGCTATCGCGCGGTCAAGATGATCGCCGAGGCCGCGGCGGCGCTGCCGCTGGTTCTGCAGGACAAGGATCGGCGCTTCGAGGTGCATCCGCTGCTGAGCCTGATCGCACGGCCCAACCCGGCGCAGGGGCGGGCAGAGCTGCTGGAGGCGCTTTACGCGCAGATCCTGCTGTCGGGCGATGGTTATGTCGAGGCGGTGGCGGGGCCGGCGGAATCCGGGGATAGCCTGCCGCAAGAGTTGCATGTGCTGCGGTCGGACCGGATGCGGGTGGTGCCGGGGGCAGATGGCTGGCCTGCCGCTTATGAGTACGCGGTGGGCGCGCGCAAGCACAGGTTCGATGCCACCGGGCCGGTTCCGCCGGTGTGCCACATCCGCAATTTCCATCCGCAGGACGATCACTATGGCTTTGCGCCGATGCAGGCGGCGGCGATGGCGGTGGATGTGCACAACAGCGCGTCGCGCTGGTCGAAATCGCTCCTGGACAATGCCGCGCGGCCCTCGGGTGCGCTGGTCTGGCGTGGTGACGGCCAGGGCGGGATGGCCGAGGACCAGTTCCGGCGCCTGTCCGAGGAGATCGAGGCGAATTACCGCGGCGCGCGCAATGCCGGGCGGCCGATGGTGCTGGAGGGCGGTCTGGACTGGAAGCCGATGGGATTTTCGCCCTCGGACATGGAGTTCCAGAAGACCAAGGAGGCCGCCGCGCGCGAGATCGCGCTGGCCTTTGGCGTGCCGCCGATGCTGTTGGGGATCCCGGGGGACGCGACCTATGCCAATTACCAGGAGGCGAACCGGGCGTTCTACCGGCTGACGGTCCTGCCGCTGGCGAGCCGGGTGGTGGCGGCGCTGTCGGACTGGCTGGGGTTGCATTCGGGAATGTTGGCGGTGTTGAAGCCGGACCTCGACCAGGTGCCGGCGCTGGCTGCGGAGCGCGAGGCGCAGTGGAGCCGGGTGGCGCGGGCCGATTTCCTCAGCGAGGCGGAGAAACGGGCGCTGCTCGGGTTGCCGGCGCGGTCCGATCCGGCGCGGGCGGGGGCGGATGCGTGAGCCGGGTCGAGCAGGCGCCGTTCGAATGCGTGCCGGGGCTGCGGCTGGCGGCGCATGAGCGGGTGAGCGCGGTGCATCACGAGAATGTCTGCCGCCGGCTGGAGCGGCTGGAACAGGCGATGGAGCGGCTGGAGCGGCGGCTGTGGCTCACGGTCTACGGAGTGGTGGCGATGATCCTGGCGCAGGCGTTGCAATCGGTCCTGTCGGCGGGCGGCTGAGCGGGCCGTGCGCGGGGTGCAATTCGAGGAGATGGGAATGAACCAGGGTATCGAGACCGAGCTGGAGACCAAGTTCGCGCGGTTCGGCGACGGGCTGCAGGTGAGCGGGGAGGCGGAGATCGCGGGCTATGCCAGCCTGTTCGGCGTGTCCGACCAGAGTGGCGACGTGGTGGCCAGGGGGGCCTATGCGGGCGCGCTCGAGGCGCTGGCGGCGCGCGGGCAGACGGTGAAGCTGCTGTGGCAGCACGATCCGGCCCAGCCGATCGGCGTCTGGGAGGAGCTGCGTGAGGATGCGCGCGGGCTCTGGGTCAAGGGGCGGTTGTTGCAGGCCACCCAGAAGGGGCGCGAAGCCGCCGCGCTGGTGGCGGCGGGCGCGATCGACGGGTTGTCGATAGGCTATCGCACCAAGCGGGCGGAGCGGCGCGCCGAGGGCGGCCGGCTGCTGACCGAACTGGAGCTTTGGGAGGTGTCGCTGGTGACCTTTCCGATGCTGAGCGGGGCGCGGGTGGCGGCGAAGCAGACGGCGGCCGAGGCGCCGTTGCGGGAGTTGGCGGCGGTCCTTCGGGACGCGCGGCAGAAACTGGCACGGCGTGGGTCGGCCGAACCCGACCCCGGGAACAGGAGGAACGAATGAGCGGGACGAACTTGCCGGCGCAGGCCGGGGACGAGGCGCCTCTGATCCATGAGGTAAAGAACGAGATGTCTGGATTTATACGCGAAATCAGCAGATTTCGGGATGAAATTCAATCTAAACTTCAACAAACGGAAGAGCGACTGACCATGCTTGATCGGAAAACGCACGCGGCGGCGCGGCCGCCCCTGGCCATGGCGGCAGAGCCCGCCGCACCCCACCGCAAGGCGTTCAACGCCTATTTGCGCAGCGGCGACGACGATGCGCTGCGCGGGCTGGAGCTGGAGGGCAAGGCGATGTCCACGGCGGTGAACAGCGATGGCGGCTACCTGGTGGACCCGCAGACCGCTGAGGCGGTGCAGTCGGTGCTGCTGTCGACCGCGTCGATCCGCGCGGTGGCGGCGGTGGTGCACGTGGAGGCGACATCCTATGACGTGCTGATCGACCACAGCGAGGCCGGCGCGGGCTGGGCCACCGAGACCGGGGCCGTCAGCGAAACCGATACGCCGCTGATTGACCGTATCTCGATCCCGCTGCACGAGTTGAGCGCGCTGCCCAAGGCGAGCCAGCGGCTGCTCGATGACAGCGCCTTTGACATCGAGGGCTGGCTGGCCGGGCGCATCGCCGAAAAATTTGCCCGGGCCGAGGCCGATGCCTTTGTCAACGGCGACGGCACCGACAAGCCGACCGGATTTCTGACCCATACCAAGATCGACAACGGATCGTGGTCCTGGGGCAAGCTGGGGTATGTCGTATCGGGTGCTTCCGGGAGCCTGCCCGACGCCGATCCGGTCGTCGATCTGGTCTATGCGCTGGGGGCGCAGTACCGGGCCAACGCCAGTTTCGTGATGAACTCCAAGACCGCGGGCGTGCTGCGCAAGATGAAGGATGCCGACGGGCGGTTCCTGTGGTCCGATGGGCTGGCCGCGGGCGAACCGGCGCGGCTTCTGGGGTATCCGGTGCTGATCGCCGAGGACATGCCTGACGTGGCCGCCGATGCCTTTGCGGTGGCCTTCGGAGATTTCCGCGCCGGCTATACCGTGGCCGAGCGGCCCGATCTGCGGGTTCTGCGGGATCCCTTCAGCGCCAAGCCGCATGTGCTGTTCTACGCCACCAAGCGGGTGGGCGGCGATGTCAGCGATTTCGCCGCGATCAAGCTGCTGAAATTCGGCACCGTGTAACGCGGACCGGATCACGGCGCCGGGCAACCGGCGCCGTGGCGGGCGCGTGCCGGGATAACCCCTCGTGTTGTCTAGCTGCTCCCCTCCGTCCGAGCGACACGGGGGCACGGTGCGCGTCCGCGCGGGCGATCGGAGCGGGGCCGGAGTATAGGCCCGGAACATCGGAGAAAGCGAATGATGTTGAGCGAAGTGACCACGATCGCGGATGCCGCGCTGCCGGTGGTGCAGTTCCGGTCGCATCTGCGGCTGGGCAGCGGGTTCGGCGAGGACGACCTGCAGGACGAATTGCTGAAGGGGTTCCTGCGCGCGGCCGTCGCGGCGATCGAGGCACGTACTGGAAAGATCCTGTTGGCGCGGGATTTCAGCTGGGTCGTCCATGCCTGGTCGGATCCCGAGGGCGCGCGATTGCCGGTGGCGCCGGTTTCGGCGGTGACCGGTGTCGTGCTGGTCGATGCGGCGGCGGCGGAGGTTGCGGTGGACCCGAGCCGGTACTGGCTGGAGCAGGATTCGCAGCGGCCGGTGTTGCGGCCCGTCGGGGTGCTGTTGCCGACGATCCCGACCGCTGGCCATGCGCGCATCGCGCTCAGCGCCGGGATGGCGGCGGACTGGGGCGGGTTGCCGGCCGACCTGGGCCAGGCGGTGCTGCTGCTGGCGGCGCATTACTATGCCTACCGCGAGGAAACCGCGCTGGTGGCGGGCTGCATGCCGTTTGGCGTCAGCAGCCTGATCGAGCGTTACCGCGTGGTGCGTTTGGGGTCGGGGGCGGCGCGATGAGCGCGCCGGTGCTGAGCCGTCGGCTGGTGCTGGAGGCGCCGGTGCGGGTGCCCGATGGCGCCGGCGGCGCGATCGAAAGCTGGACGAGCCTGGGCACGCTCTGGGCGGAGGTGCGGCCGCGCAGCGGGCGCGAGCGGGCGCAGGCGGGCGAGCCGGTCTCGACCATGGGGTATCGCATCGTGGTGCGCGGCGCGCCGGCGGGCTCGGCGCAGCGCCCGGCGCCGGAGCAGCGATTTCGCGATGGCGCGCGGCTCTATCTGATCCGTGCGGTGGCCGAGCATGACCCGGCGGGGCGGTTCCTGACCTGTTTCGCCGATGAGGAGGTGGCAGCATGAGCTACGCGATGGCCGCGCCGCTGCAGGCGGCGGTGTATCAGCTGTTGTCCGGTGACGCGGCGCTGGCAGCGCTGGTGGGGGGGGCGATCTATGACGGGCTGCCGGCCGGCGCTTTGCCCGAGACCTATGTCAGCCTGGGTGCGGAGACGGTTCGGGATCGTTCGGACCGGGAGGGCGCCGGGGCGCTGCATCGGTTCACGGTGTCGGTGATCAGCGAGGCGCAGGGGTTTGCCGCCGCGAAGCAGGCGGCGGCGGCGGTCGGCGCGGTGTTGGTGGATGCGACCCCGGCGCTGAGCCGGGGCCGCGTGGTGGGGATCTGGTTTGAGCGCGCGCAGGCGCGGCGGACCGGCAGCGCCGGACAGATCCGGCGCATCGACCTGAAATTTCGTGCCCGTGTCGAAGACGCATAGGCGGGCCAGAGCAGGAGGCGGCAAATGGGTGCCCAGAACGGCAAGGATCTGTTGATCAAGGTGGACATGACCGGCGACGGGCTGTTCGAGACCATCGCGGGGCTGCGCGCCACGCGGGTGAGCTTTAACGCCGAGAGCGTCGATGTGACCAGTTTGGAAAGCCAGGGCGGCTGGCGCGAGCTGCTGTCCGGCGCGGGGGTGAAATCGGCGGCGATTTCCGGCTCGGGCGTGTTCAAGGACGCGGGCACGGACGAGCGTGCGCGGCAACTATTCTTCGATGGGGAGGTGCCGGACTTCCAGGTGATAATCCCGGATTTCGGCATCGTCGAGGGGCCGTTCCAGGTCACCGCGCTGGAATACGCCGGCAGCCATGACGGCGAGGCTACCTACGAGATGTCGATGGAGAGCGCCGGGGTGCTGGTGTTCTCGGCAGTCTAGGGGATGGCGAATTTTTTAGCAAATCCCTGGGCAGGCGAGGTGGCGCTGGTGATCGGTGGCGAGCGGCGGGTGCTGAAGCTGACGCTGGGGGCGCTGGCGGAGCTGGAGGAGCGGCTGGGCGAGGACACGCTGGTGGCACTGGTCGAGCGGTTCGAGGGCGGGCGGTTTTCCAGCCGCGACCTCTTGGCGCTAATCCTGGCCGGGTTGCGCGGCGGAGGGGCCGACTGGGGGCCGGAGGACCTGATGCGGGTCGAGATCGAGGGCGGGCCGCTGGCGGCGGCGCGGGTGGCTGCGGAGCTTCTGGCGCGGGCCTTTACCGTGCCGGGGGCGGGGCCGGACCAGGGGGGCGGATGAGCGGGATCGACTGGCCGGTACTGATGCGGGCCGGGATACAGGGGTTGCGGCTGTCTCCAGAGGCGTTCTGGCGGCTGACCCCGGCCGAACTGGCGTTGATGCTGGGGCAGGGGCAGGGCGCGGCGCCGATGACACGGGCGGGGCTGGCGGCGCTTGAGGCGGCCTGGCCCGATGCGACAAGGGATGCAGGGAATGGCGGACGACGGGGCGATTGACGATCTGGCGGTGGCGGCGGAGGGGCTGGAGGACAGCCTGGGCGGCGCCGTGGGCATGGCGGCGCAGTTCGAGGCCGAGCTGGCCCGGATGCGCACGGCGCTGGCGGCGACGGGGCGCGATGTGGCCACGCTGGAGCGCGGGTTCTCGCGCGGGTTGCGGCGGGCCTTCGACGGGGTGGTGTTCGACGGCAAGAGCCTGTCGGAGGCTCTGGACGGATTGGCGCAGACGATGGTGCAGGCCACCTATTCCGCCGCCATCAAGCCGGTCACCGATCATTTCGGTGGGCTGCTCGGCGACGGGGTGCGCAGCCTGGTCGAGGGGTTGTTGCCGTTCGGGAACGGCGCCGGGTTCGCGCAGGGCCGGGTGATGCCCTTTGCCAGCGGTGGCGTGGTGCGCGGCGCGACCCTGTTCCCGATGCGCGGCGCGACAGGGCTGATGGGCGAGGCGGGGCCGGAGGCGATCCTGCCGCTGGCGCGGGGTCGCGACGGCAAGCTTGGCGTGCGCGCGGGGGCGGGCGGCAGCGCGGTGAACGTGGTGATGAACGTCACCACCCCCGACGTGACCGGGTTCCAGCGCAGCCGGGGCCAGATCGCGGCACAGATGCGCCGGGCGTTGGCGCAGGGTGGACGGAATCTCTGAGGTGGGGAAAGAGCGATGAATTTTCACGAGGTGCGGTTTCCCGCCTCGCTGAGCTTCGGCTCGGTGGGCGGGCCGGAGCGGCGGACGGATATCGTCACACTGGCCAACGGGTTTGAGGAGCGCAACACGCCCTGGGCGCATGCGCGGCGGCGCTATGACGCCGGGCTGGGGATGCGCTCGCTGGATGACGTGGAGGTGCTGATCGCCTTTTTCGAGGCGCGGCAGGGGCAGATGTTCGGCTTTCGCTGGAAGGATTGGTCGGACTACAAGTCCGGCCGCGCACGGGCGGAGGTCCACTTTGACGATCAGGAGATCGCGCGGGGTGACGGCGCAACCACGGTGTTTCAACTGCGCAAGGTCTATCGCTCGGGGCCGCACAGCTATGCCCGCCCGATTGCAAAGCCGGTGGCTGGAACGGTGCGGGTCGGGCTGGAGCAGGATGAGTTGCAGGAGGCGGTCGACTATACCGTGGACACCGGCACCGGGCTCATCACATTTTCCCATCCGCCGGGGATCGGGCTGGCGGTGATGGCCGGGTTCGAGTTCGACGTGCCGGTGCGGTTCGACACCGATGGCATCCAGACCAGCGTCGCCAGTTTCCAGGCCGGAGACGTGCCAAACGTGCCGGTGGTGGAGGTGCGGGTATGAGCGCGGGCGTAACTGGCGGCATGAGCGAGGCGTTCCGTGCCCATGTGGAGAGCGGCGTGACGACGCTGTGCCGGTGCTTGGCGCTGACCCGGAGCGACGGGGTGCAAATGGGCTTCACCGACCATGACCGGACGCTGACGTTCGACGGCATCACCTTTCGGGCCGAGACAGGGCTGTCGGCGCAGGCGGTGCAGCAGGCGACCGGGCTGGCGGTGGACAATACCGAGGCGATCGGCGCGCTGAGCGATGCGGGGTTGCGGGACGAGGAGATCGAGGCCGGCCGGTTCGACGGGGCCGAGGTGCGGGCCTGGCTGGTGAACTGGGCCGATGTCAGCGTGCGTTGGTTGCAGTTTCGCGGCACGCTGGGCGAGATCCGGCGCGGTGGCGGGGCCTTTCATGCCGATCTGCGCGGGCTGACGCAGGCGTTGAACCGGCCGCTGGGGCGGATCTATCAGACCGCCTGCACCGCCGTGCTGGGCGACGGGGGCTGCCGGTTCGACCTGACCACGCCGGGCTATGCGGAGGAGCGCGCGGTGGAGGGCGTGGAGGGCGCGCGAGTGTTTCGCTGGAACGACCTGTCCGGGTTCGAGCCGGGCTGGTTCGCACGCGGGCGGCTGGAGGTTCTGAGCGGCGCTGCGGCGGGGCTCTGGGGGGGGATCAAGCGCGACGAGACCGATGCGGAGGGGCGCGAGATCGCTCTGTGGGAGCCGCTGCGGGCAAAGATTGCGCCGGGCGACCTGCTGCGGCTTGAGGCCGGCTGTGACAAGCGGATGGAGACCTGCCGATTGAAGTTCAACAACCTGCGGAATTTCCAGGGGTTTCCGGATATTCCGGGCGAGGATTGGGTGGTTTCAGTGCCGAAATCGACCAGCCCCAACACCGGGGGCAGCCTGCGGTGAATGGTGTTGTAATCCAAGGGCGTCCGGAGGTCGTGGCGGCGGCGCGCGGCTGGCTTGGCACTCCCTATCGCCACCAGGCGTCAAGGCGCGGGGCGGGGGCCGATTGCCTCGGGCTGGTGCGCGGGGTCTGGCGCGAATTGCGCGGCGCGGAACCCGCGCGGGTACCGGCCTATACAATGGACTGGTCCGAACCGCAGGGGGAGGAACGGTTGTGGCAGGCGGCGCGGATGTACCTGGTGCAAAAACAACGGACGCCGGAACCCGGTGACGTGGTCCTGTTCCGGATGCGGGCGGGTGCCGTCGCGAAACACCTGGGCATCCTGGCCGAGGTCGGCGCGATGCCGACCTTTGTGCATGCCTATGCCGGGCGCGGGGTGATCGAAAGCCCGCTGAGCGCGCCCTGGGCTCGGCGGGTGGTGGCGCGGTTCGAATTTCCAAGGAGGGAGCGCTGATGGCGACGATACTTCTCTCGGCGGCGGGGGCGGCGATCGGCGGCTCGGTGGGCGGCACGCTGGCGGGGCTGTCCTCGGTCGTCGTCGGCCGGGCCGTCGGGGCGACGATGGGTCGGCTGATCGACCAGCGCCTGTTGGGGCTGGGGGCCGACCCGGTGGAGACCGGGAAGGTTGACCGGTTTCGCCTGATGCAAGCGGGCGAGGGCGAGCCGATCGCGCAGGTCTATGGCCGGATGCGGGTGGGCGGACAGGTGATCTGGGCCTCGGACTTCCAGGAGACCAGGACCACGCGCGGCGGCAAGGGGGCCGCGCCTTCGCGCAGGGTGACCGAATACAGCTATTCGGTGTCGCTGGCGGTGGCGCTCTGCGAGGGCGAGATCCTCAGCGTCGGGCGGGTCTGGGCGGATGGTGAGGAGGTGTCGCGCGCCGATCTGAACATGCGGGTCTATCCCGGCAGCGCGGATCAACTGCCCGATCCGTTGATCGAGGCAATCGAGGGTGCGGGCATGGTTCCGGCCTATCGCGGCACCGCCTACGTGGTGCTGGAGGATGTGGACCTGTCGCCCTTCGGCAACCGGGTGCCGCAGCTGTCCTTCGAGGTGCTGCGGGCCGAACAGCCGGGGGCCGGGGGATATGATCATGACCCGGCGCAACTGGTGCGCGGGGTGGCCCTGATCCCAGGGACGGGGGAATACGCGTTGGCAACCTCGCCGGTCTATTACAATGACGGGCCCGGCAGCCGCCGGGCGGCGAACCTGAGCACGCCCTCGGGGCTGGCGGATTTCCCGCGTGCCTTCGAGCAGTTGTCCGAGGAGTTGCCATCCTGCGAGGCGGTATCGCTGGTGGTGTCGTGGTTCGGCGGCGATCTGCGCTGCGGTGAATGTCGGTTGGTGCCCAAGGTCGAGCAGAAGGAGGCCGAGGGCGAGGGGATGCCCTGGCAGGTCGCGGGGCTGACGCGGGACGCGGCCGGGCAGATCGTGCTGGTGGACGATCGTCCGATCTATGGCGGAACACCGGCGGATACCGCGGTGGTCGAGGCGATCCGGCACATGCGCGCCGCCGGGAAACGGGTGATGTTCTATCCCTTCATCCTGATGGACCAGCTCGCGGGAAACGGGTTGCCCGATCCCTGGATCGGGGCGGAAGATCAGCCGCACCTGCCCTGGCGCGGGCGGATCACCCTGTCGCTCGCCCCCGGCGTGGAGGGCAGCCCGGACGGCTCCGCCGCGGCGGATGCAGAGGTGGCGGGTTTCATGGGCTCCGCCACGGCGGCGGATTTTTCGGCGGGGGACGGCGCGGTCACCTACTCCGGCCCGGAGGAGTGGGGCCTGCGGCGGTTCATCCTGCATTACGCGGCGCTTTGCGCTTCGGCGGGAGGCGTGGACGCCTTTTGCATCGGATCCGAACTGCGCGGGCTGACCCAGATCCGGGGCGCGACGGGCTTTCCCGTGGTGCAGGCGCTGCGCGATCTGGCGGGCGAGGTGCGCAGCATTCTGGGGCCTGAGGTCAAACTGGGCTATGCCGCCGACTGGTCGGAGTATTTCGGTTACATGCCGCAAGACGGCAGCGGCGACCGCTATTTCCACCTCGATCCGCTCTGGGCCGATGCGGAGATCGATTTCGTCGGTATCGACAATTACATGCCGCTGTCGGATTGGCGCGAGGGCGCGGATCATCTGGATGCGCAGGCCGGGTGGGAGAGCATTTATGACCCCGCCTATCTCGACGCCAATGTCGAAGGCGGCGAGGGGTTCGACTGGTATTATCATTCGCCCCAGGCCGAGGCGGCGCAGATCCGCACGCCGATCAGTGATGGGGATCACGCGGAACCCTGGGTCTGGCGCTACAAGGATCTGCGCGGCTGGTGGGGCAACGATCATCACGAGCGGATCGGCGGGGTGCGGCAGGCCACGGCCACGGCGTGGGAGCCGGGGATGAAGCCGATCTGGTTCACCGAACTGGGCTGCGCCGCGATCGACAAGGGCACCAACCAGCCGAACAAGTTCCTCGATCCGAAATCCTCGGAATCGACGCTGCCGAGGTATTCCAATGGCCGACGCGACGACCTGATCCAGCTGTGTTACCTGCAGGCCCAACTCGGCCATTGGGACAAGGACGGGAACAACCCGCTGTCCGAGGTCTATGGCGCGCCGATGCTGGATCTGGCGAACGCCTATGTCTGGGCTTGGGACGCGCGCCCGTTCCCGAGTTTCCCCAATCGCACCGACCTGTGGAGCGACGGCGACAACTATCTGCGCGGGCACTGGCTGAACGGGCGCATGGGCGCACGCCGGCTGAACTCGGTGATCGAGGAGCTTTGCGCGCGTGCCGGGCTGCACGATATCGATACCGATCGGGTGCATGATATCCTGCGCGGGTTTCGCATCGACCGGATCGACGATGTGCGCGCGGCACTGCAGCCGCTGATGCTGCGTTACGCGGTGGACTCGGTGGAGCGCGACGGGCTGCTGCGATTCCTCCCGCGTGACGGTCTTGGCGAGGTGGCGCTGGATCGCGCCGCCCTGGCCGAGAGCGAAGAGATCGAGGGGCTGATCGAACAGGCGCGCGAGCCCGAGGCCGAACTGGCCGGGCGGGTACAGGTGCGGTTCGTTGAATGGGGCGGGGATCACGACGTGACCGCCGAACAGGCAGTGCTGGCCGATGATGCCACTCATGCGGTGGCGGTGACCGATCTGCCATTGGCGATGACCCGGGACGAGGGGCGCGCGGTGGCCGAACGCTGGCTGACCGAGGCGCGGGTGGCCCGGGAAAGCGCGCGGCTGTCCCTGCCGCCGTCGCGCATGGCGCTGGGCGCGGGCGATGTGGTCCAGCTTCCGGCGCAGGGGGGTGAGACTGCGGGGCTTTACCGGATCGACCGGGTGGACCTGGCGCAGGCGCAATTGATCGAGGCGGTGCGGATCGAACCGGCGGTCTATACCCCGTCGGAGCCGGTGGGCGGGCTGCCTTCGGCGCGCGCGTTTGCCACTCCGGTGCCGGTGCTGCCGCTGTTCCTGGACCTGCCTCTGATCCACGGGGACGAGGTTCTGCAGGCGCCGCATCTGGCGGTGACCGCGACCCCCTGGCCGGGGACGGTGGCGCTCTATGCCTCGGCGGCGGACGAGAATTACGAACTGGACGAGATCATTGCCGCGCGGTCGGTCATCGGAATGACCGAAACGCCATTGGCGGCGGCGCGACCCGGGTTCTGGGACGAGGGCGCGCCGCTGCAGGTCAAACTCCTGAACGACGGGTTGGAAAGCCGCGATGCGCTGGCGGTGCTGAACGGGGCGAACCTTGCCGCGATTGGCGACGGGACCGGCGGCAATTGGGAGTTGTTCCAGTTTCGCGGAGCCGAACTGGTGGCGGCCGATACCTATCTGCTGACCGGGCGGTTGCGCGGGCAGGCGGGCAGCGACGGGCTGATGCCCGAGGTTTGGCCGGCGGGATCGTGGGTCGTGCTGCTGGACGGGCGGCCTGCGCAGATAGACCTGACCCCGGCGCAGCGGCGTGTGGCGCGGCACTATCGGATCGGATCGGCGCGGCGGGGCTATGACGACCCGTCCTACCAGCACCTGATCGAGGCGTTCGACGGCAACGGGCTGCGCCCCTTTGCGCCCTGTCACCTCAAGGTGGCACGCGATGCGACGGGCGCCTATTCCGCCGACTGGATCCGGCGCACGCGGATGGTGGACGGCAGCGACTGGACGCTGGACGAGGTGCCGCTGGGGGAAGAGCGCGAAGCCTATCTGCTGCGGGTGATGCAGGGGGAGACCCTGCTGCGCGAGGAGACCGTCAGCGCGCCACATTGGAGCTATGGGGCGGCGGCGCAGGCCGCCGACGGGGTTTCCCTGCCGGCGCGGCTGGAGGTGGCACAGGTTTCGGCACGCTACGGGCCGGGCCTGTTCGCCCGGATCGACCTGCCGGTGTAATCCCGATGCGGCCGGTGCTGCACGGGGATGTCAGCTGTGCCGCCCGGGCGCTTCTTGCCGCGCAGCCAGGGGCGCGCGCGGCGCTCTGTCGGCGGATGCTGTGCGAGGCCGAGGCGGCGGACCGGTTCCGGCTGCGCCACGCCCGGCTGCATCCGCGCTGGGGCAACGGATCGTTGATGGCGGCGGCGCGGCACTATCCGATGGCGGATGAACCGGATTTCGACGACCCCGCCTATCGCCGGTGTTTCGTCATGGTTCTGCAGGCGCTGGACGCGCTGGGCGTCAGCCCGAGGCGCAGCCGATGCAACGGGTGACGGCGGGGTTCAGCTCCAGCCGCCTGGACGCGATCGTCTCGCCGCACTCCTCGCAATAGCCGAATTCGCCCGCGTCGATCCGTGCCAGCGCGGCGCGCAACCCCCGGGCCTCACCGTCGCGGCGGACCTGCTGCGCCTTGGCCATTGCCTGGTTCTGCAGCGCGTCCATGCGGCTCAGCCGGCCGACCGATTGCTGGTCCAGCTCGACCACCGCCTGACCGTCGCGGCCAAGCCGGTTTTCCTGTTCGATCTCCTCCAGCCGCGCGCAGATTTGCGCGGCGAAGCGGGTGATGTCGGTCTCATTCATATCTCACATCGCTGTCATCACGGGTTTGCGTTTGGTGTTTTTTCGCCTAGATGCCATTCTAGGGGCAGGAAAGGACATTTTGCCATGCTGGAACCGCGCAAGAAAATCTCTCCCGTCGATCCGGTCTGGGACCGGATCCGCTCCGAGGCGCAGGACATCGTCCAGGACGCGCCGCTGATGGGCGGACTGGTGCATGCCTGCATCCTGCATCACCCGACGCTGAACAAGGCGCTGTCCTACCGGATTGCCGCCAAGCTGAGTTCGAACGAGATGTCGATGGTGGTGCTGCGCGAGATCGTCGATCAGGCCTATTCGGAAACCCCCGCGCTGATCGAGGCGGCCCGCGCCGACCTGATGGCGGTCTATGAGCGTGATCCTGCCTGCCACCGGCTGGTGCAGCCGGTGCTCTATTTCAAGGGCTACCAGGCGATGCAGGCCTATCGCATCGCCCATTGGCTGTGGAACAAGGGCCAGCACGATCTGGCCTATTTCTTCCAGATGCGGGTGTCGGAGATCTTTGGTGTCGACATTCACCCGGCCGCAAAGATCGGCAAGGGGATCATGATCGACCATGCCCATTCCATCGTGATCGGCGAAACCGCCGTGGTGGGCGACAATGTCTCGATGCTGCATTCGGTGACCCTTGGCGGCACCGGCAAGGAAGAAGAGGACCGCCACCCCAAGATCGAGGATGGCGTGCTGATCGGCGCCGGGGCCAAGGTGCTGGGCAATATCCGCATCGGCCATTGCAGCCGCATTGCCGCCGGTTCCGTGGTCCTGATCGACGTGCCGCCGTGCAAGACCGTGGCGGGCGTGCCGGCCAGGATCGTGGGCGAGGCCGGGTGCGACCAGCCTTCGGTGAGCATGGATCAGAACCTGACCGGCTGTCTCTGCAACGACTGAACGCGGACCTTCCCGGGCCAGAGAGAACAGGGGCGCCAACGGCGCCCCGATTTCGTTCTCTTGGACGGGACCGCTCAGGCGGTGAACTCGTCGTAGGCTGCCAGCGCCTTGACCCCGTACATGTAGGACGGCCCACCCCCCATCAGGATGCAGACGCCGACGGTTTCCTCGATCTCCGCGCGGGTGGCGCCGGCCTCGACCGAGGCCTTGACGTGAAAGGCGATGCAATCGACGCATTGCTTGGCGATGCCAAGCGCCAGCGCCATCAATTCCTTGTGCTTGGCGCTGATCTCGCCTGCGGTGGTCGAGGCTACGTGCAGGGCGCCGAATCCCTCGGCGGTCGCGGCCTGCGCTGCGCCGAACCCTTCCATGCCGCCCTGCGCTTCGTTCAGTTTGTCGGTCCAGCTCATGTCGTGTTCCTTTCGAAAATTCCCTGATTGCCATGAGCATAACGTGCTGCGATGCAGCAGACCTTGATGCACGTCATGGGGGGCGGCAAGCGGGCGCGATTCCCCATCGGTGGCGCGGGGGCGGCGCGGCGTGACCGGCGCATGAAAAAGGCGCCGGTCACGAGAACCGGCGCCTGTTTGCTACGGTGTCGCGGGCGGATCAGGCCAGCATCACCATCGGGTTCTCGAGATTCTCGACGATGGCCTTGAGCAGCTCGGCCCCAAGCGCGCCGTCGATGACCCGGTGATCGACGCTGAGCGTCACGCTCATCACGGTGGCCACCGTCAATTCGCCATCCTTGCCGACCACGGGTTTCTTCACGCCGGCACCGACCGCGAGGATCGCACCATGCGGCGGGTTGATCACCGCGTCGAAATTGTCGATCCCGAACATCCCGAGGTTGGAGATCGCAAAGGAGCCGCCCTGGTATTCATGCGGCGCCAGCTTGCGGTCGCGGGCGCGGGTGGCCAGATCCTTCATCTCCGCCGACAGCGCCGAGAGCGATTTCATCTCGGCATCCTTCAGCACCGGCGTGAACAGCCCGCCCTCGATCGCCACGGCAACCGCCACGTCCGAGGGTTTCAGCTTCAGCATCCGGTCGCCGGCCCAGACGGAATTGGCGTCGGGCACCGATTGCAGCGCCAGCGCGCAGGCCTTGATGATGAAGTCGTTGACGCTGAGCTTCACGCCGCGCCCTTCGAGCTGCTTGTTCAGGTCGGCGCGGAACTTCAGCAGCGCGTCGAGCTTGATGTCCCGGCGCAGATAGAAATGCGGGATCGACTGTTTCGCCTCGGTCAGCCGCGCGGCGATGGTCTTGCGCATCCCGTCGAGCTTGACCTCTTCGTAGTCGCGACCCTCGTACATCCGCGCCACCGCATCGGCCGAGGGGCCGGCAGCCATCGCCGGGGCGGCGGCTTGCGCGGCAGGGGCACTCGCGGGCGCGGCGGCGGGTTTCGGCGCGGCACTGGCGCCCTCGACGTCCGCCTTGACGATCCGCCCATGCGGGCCGGTGCCGCTGATCTGGCCCAGGTCCAGCCCCTTGTCGGCGGCGATCCGGCGCGCCAGCGGCGAGGCGAAGATGCGGGTGCCGCCGGCTGTGGGTGCGGGCGGGGCGACCTTTGCCGCCGTTGCGGGCGACGCAGCTGCGGGCTCTGCCTTGGCCTCCGGCGTGACGGCGGCCGGGGCGGGGCCGGTGGCGATGTCACCTGCGCT
>NZ_JARGPK010000077.1 GCF_029212575.1 Antarcticimicrobium sp. | reverse complement strand
TGGCCCAAGCTCGCAGACCTGATGGATGCCAGCGAACACGATGTGCTGGCTTACATGGCGTTCCCCCGTCAGCACCGTACCAAACTGCACAGCACCAATCCGATTGAGCGCCTGAACAAGGAGGTGAAACGCCGCGCCGATAGCATGCAGCAAGACTGCGGTGTGTCTTGTGCTTGACTGGGTGCCGCGAAATGCCATCCCGCTGATTATATCGGCTAGCTTGAATGTCCGCTTTGGCAGGCCGCGCCGCAGCATTCGGGCTATGTGCCGAGCGACCGCTTAGGGCCGGCTGCAGCCTTCACGGCTTCGGCCCGGGCTTCTCATTGATCTGCGGTGGCAGGCACTTTTCCCAGATCCAGTCCACGAGAGCCTTCACCTCGGGGTGGTCTGACCAGCGGTGGACGTCATTGGGCCTGGAGTGGCGGGGGCTATCTATCACGGCCATATGAAGGGTGCCTTTGGGGTTAAGAAATGCATGAACAGGAAAGGCTTCTATCTAGGTACGACTAAGGCTACCTTCTAGGGACAGGGGGGACTATCCAGGGCCTCCTCCTATAGCTTCCCCTCTCCCTTCTCCCTTATCATTCTTAACCATTACTTGTACCTATTATTAGGAGAGGGAGGTTCCTTAGTTCTCGTGCTTCCTCATAGAGGGGAACCCACACCATGAAGGTCGTCCCTTAGACTAGCCGTGTGATCGGGCTGGCTGTCAGGTGTCGGGGGCATAAACAGGGGCATTTCTCGGCCCTTGAGAGGTCCGGCCCGCTTGGTCTGTTGCTCAGGAAACTCATGGCTGGGGTGGTAGGATTCGAACCTACGATACACAGTACCAAAAACTGCTGCCTTACCACTTGGCTACACCCCAACGGTGAGCGGCTAATTACGCGGCTTGTCCGGGCTGTTCAAGGGCCATCTGACAAAAAAATTTTGTACGGATGGGTGATCTTCGGCGCCGCCCGGCTCAGTCGCGTATCTCGTCCGGGACGACGCCCCAGAGGTGTTCCTTGCGCGCCCAGCCGCGATAGCCGCCGGCCGAGATCCGGCACCAGTCGGGCAGGCAGTCGCCCAGCCGCGCAACCACGCCCAGTTCGAACCGCGCGGCCAGCGGCGCGGCCTCGTCCGGGCGGGCGTGCACCGGCAGCATGTCCATCTCGACCAGCACCGTGCGCACCCCGGACAAAAGCGCGTAATGCACCCAGCCGCCGGCGCCGTCGCGGTCCTGCACCCGGCGCCAGTGGCCGTGCTCGGCGGTGATCTGCAGCGGCATGTCGCGGCGCTTGAACACCCAGTCGATCCGGTGGGTGAGCGACGGACCGCGGCGGACGTTGCCCTCGCTTGCCTTCAGGGAAACGAAGCGCGGCAGGGGCAGATTGGTCACCGCTCCGCGCGCGCCCCCCTGCTGGGCCTGCCCGGCGCCGGCCAGCAGACCCAAAAGAATGATCGCCACGGCATGGCGGGTCAGTTGATTGAATATGCCCACAGACGGTCTGCCCGTTCTCACTGTTCGCCTCGTCGCTGAAAGCCTGCGTCAATTGCGCAAGGGGTTCTTGTGCCCCGGCGGATCCTGCGCCACGATGCCATGACGCGGGCGGGTTTGAAAAGCATCGGAGGAGCATAAGTGCCAAAAGAACGACTGAGTGTTGTCGTGACGCGACGGTTGCCGGAGGCGGTCGAAACCCGGCTGAGTGAGCTGTTCGACGTGCGCCTGCGCGAGGATGACAGGCCGATGACCCGCACCGAACTGGTCGAGGCCGTGAAGACGGCCGACGTGCTGGTCCCGACGCTGACCGATGTGATCGACGCGGGGCTGATCGCCCAGGCCAGCGAAAAACTGAAATTGATCGCCAACTACGGCGCCGGAGTGGATCACATTGACGTGGCCACCGCGCGCCAGCGCGGGGTGCTGGTGTCCAATACCCCCGGGGTGGTCACCGACGATACCGCCGACATGACCATCGCGCTGATCCTGGCCGTCACCCGCCGGATCCCCGAGGGGCTGGCGCTGATGCAAAAGGGCGACTGGGCCGGCTGGGCGCCGACCGCGCTTCTCGGCGGGAGGATCAGCGGCCGCCGGCTGGGTATCCTGGGCATGGGCCGGATCGGCCAGGCGGTCGCCCGGCGCGCCGCGGCCTTCGGCATGCAGGTGCATTACCACAACCGTCGCCGGCTGCGCCCCGAGATCGAGGAGGCGCATGAGGCCACCTATTGGGACAGTCTCGATCAGATGGTCGCCCGAATGGACGTGGTCTCGATCAACTGCCCGTCGACGCCCAGCACCTTTCACCTGATGAACGCGCGCCGACTCAAGCTGATGAAACCCAGCGCGGTGATCGTGAACACCTCGCGCGGGGAGGTGATCGACGAGAACGCGCTGACCCGGATGATCCGCAGCGGAGAGATCGCCGGCGCCGGGCTCGATGTCTACGAGCACGGGGCCAAGGCGAATCCGCGCCTGCGCGAACTGCCCAACGTGGTGATGCTGCCGCACATGGGGTCGGCCACCGTCGAGGGGCGGATCGAGATGGGCGAGAAGGTGATCATCAACATCAAGACCTTCGAGGACGGCCACCGCCCGCCCGACCAGGTGGTGCCGGCGATGCTCTAGGGCGTGCGCGCCTTCGTCGCCATCGACCTGCCCGAGGCGGTGACGGCGGCGCTGGCGCGTATGCAGTCGATGCTGCCGGCGGGCCGGCCTGTGGCGGAGGAAAACCTGCACCTGACGCTGGCCTTTCTGGGCGACCAGGAGGAGACCGCGCTGGAGGCGCTGCATTACGAACTGGAGGGGATCCGGGTGCAGCCCTTCGCGCTGCGGTTTTCCGGTCTCGGGGCCTTTGGCGGTGACAGGCCGCGAATCCTGTTCGCCGATGTGGGGACCGAGCCCGCGCTCATCGATCTGCACCGCAGGGTGGCGGGGGCGCTGCACCGCGCCGGGATCGTGGTGCAGCACGCGCGGTTCCACCCGCATGTGACGCTGGCCCGCTTCGGAACTGGCGCCGCGCCAAAGACCGCCGCCCGCCTGCGCCGGTTCCTGTCCGACCACGGGGATACGGCGCTGCCCGGGTTTGCGGTGGCCGGTTTCGGTCTGTTCGAGTCGGTGCTGCATCCCTCTGGTGCCCGGTACGAGTTGTTGGCGCGTTATGCGTTGCGGTGAGGACCGGGCGCGGCAAGGACGTCGCGTCGCGCGCAGGTGCTGGTCGCGTCACTGGCGGACGCCCAGAGATTGCCAGATCGCCACGATCCGTTACAGTTCCCCGGCCAACCCAAGGGAACCCCCCATGCGCCGTTTCGCCATTGCCTGTACCATCTGCCTTGCCCTCTCGGCCCCTCTGGCCGCCCAACAGGTCGCCGATTCCGTTGCGCCGGAAGCCGCGACTGCGGGCGCGGTCGAGGCGGTCTCGCCCGCCGTGGCGGGGGCGCTGGCGGCCAAGGCCGGTGGTCGGCCCGTGGTTGCGCAGGACTGGATGATCGCCGCCGCCAATCCGCATGCGGCAGAGGCGGCGGCGGCGATCCTGCGCGCCGGCGGCAGCGCCGCCGACGCCATGGTCGCAGCCCAGGCCGTGCTGGGGCTGGTGGAGCCGCAAAGCTCGGGCCTCGGCGGCGGTGCCTTCCTGGTCTGGTACGACGCGCAAAGCGGCGAACTGACGACGCTGGACGGGCGCGAGACCGCGCCGCTTTCGGCTGGACCGACCCTGTTTCAGGACGATCAGGGCAAACCGCTCAAGTTCTTCGACGCGGTGGTCGGCGGCCGGTCTGTCGGCACGCCCGGGACCCCCGCGCTGATGGCCGAGGCGCATCGGCGCTGGGGCCGCAGTCCCTGGCCGGTGCTGTTCCGCGATGCCATCGCCCTGGCCGAGGGGGGCTTTGCGGTGTCGCCGCGCCTGGCCGGTCTGGTCGCCCGCGATGCCGACCGGCTGGCGCGGTTCCCGGCGACGGCGGCGTATTTCCTGCCCGGCGGCGTGCCGCTCGCCGAGGGTCAGGTGCTGCGCAACCCGGCCTATGCGGATACGTTGCGCCTGCTGGCGGGGCAGGGGGCAGGGGCCTTTTACACCGGTCCCGTCGCCGCCGATATCGTGCGCGCGGTCCGCACCGCGCCGGGCAATCCCGGCGTGCTGTCGCAGGTCGACCTGTCGCTCTACCAGGTGCGCGAACGGCCGCCCGTCTGCGTGTCCTATCGCGCGCATGAGGTCTGCGGCATGGGGCCGCCGTCCTCCGGGGCGCTGACGGTGGGGCAGATCCTCGGGATGCTGGACACCCACGATCTGCCCGGTCCGCAGGACCCCGAGGCATGGCGGCTGATCGGCGATGCCGCGCGGCTCGCCTTCGCCGACCGGGGCCGCTACATGGCCGACAGCGATTTTGTGCCGATGCCGACCAACGGGCTGCTCGATCCCGCCTATCTTGCCGCGCGGGCCGCGCTGCTGTCGGGCGACGACGCCCTGCCCGAGGTGGCGCCGGGCCAACCGGAGTTCGACCATGCGCTCAACTTCGCGGATGACGCGGCGATCGAGTTTCCCTCGACCTCGCATATCTCCATCGTCGATAGCCAAGGCAACGTGCTGTCGATGACCACCACCATCGAAAACGCCTTCGGGTCCCGCCTCATGGTACGGGGCTTCCTTCTGAACAACGAGCTGACCGATTTCTCGTTCCGAACCCACCGCGACGGGGTGCCCATCGCCAACCGGGTAGAGCCGGGCAAGCGGCCGCGCTCCTCGATGGCGCCGACCATCGTGATGAAGGATGGCAGGCCGGTGCTGGCCGTCGGCTCCCCCGGCGGCAGCCGGATCATCGGCTACGTCGCCAAGACCGTGATCGCCTGGCTCGACTGGGGGCTGGACGTGCAGCAGGCGGTGGCATTGCCCCACGCGGTCAACCGGTTCGGTGCCTATGATCTCGAGGCCGGTACGGAGGCCGAGGCGCTGCTGGCGCCGCTGCAGGCGATGGGGTACGAGGCATCCGCGCGCGAGTTGAACTCCGGCCTGCACGCCATTGCCATCGGCGAGACCCTGCGCGGCGGCGCCGATCCGCGCCGCGAGGGAATTGCGCTGGGCGAATAGACCGGGAATTGTAGATAGGTTGACCTATCAACCAAGGCACCTATAGTGCCACCGAAAGGGAGACAAGACATGGTGCAAGCAACCACGCTGCCGCGCAACGAAACCGGGATCGAAACCGTCGTGGGCATCCTGAAACAGCGCCTCGGCGACCGCTGCCAGACCGGCGCGGCGATCCGCGAGCAGCACGGCCATACCACCACCTATATCCAGAACCAGGCGCCCGACGCCGTGGTCTTTCCGCACAGCGTTGAAGAGGTTTCGGAGATCGTCAAGACCTGCGCCGCGCACAAGGTGCCGGTGATCCCCTTCGGCACCGGCACCTCGCTGGAGGGGCATGTGAACGCCCCCGCCGGCGGCATCTCGGTCGACCTGATGCAGATGAACAAGATCCTCGCCGTGCATCCCGGCGATCTCGACTGCGTGGTGCAGCCCGGTGTCACCCGCGAGGATCTGAATACCCACCTGCGCGACCAGGGCCTGTTCTTTCCCATCGACCCGGGCGCAAATGCCAGCCTCGGCGGCATGGCCTCGACCCGGGCCTCGGGCACCAATGCGGTGCGTTACGGCACCATGAAGGACAACGTGCTGGCGCTTGAGGTGGTGATGCCTGATGGCGAGGTGATCCGCACCGCCCAACGCGCCAAGAAAAGCTCGGCCGGATATGACCTCACCCGCCTGATGGTCGGCGCCGAGGGCACGCTCGGCCTGATCACCGAGGTCACCCTGCGCCTGCAGGGCATCCCCGAGGCCATCTCTTCGGCGCGCTGCTCCTTTCCCAGTGTCGATGCCGCTTGCCAGGCGGTGATGATGACGATCCAATATGGTATCCCGGTGGCCCGGATGGAGCTTCTGGACGCGCTGAGCGTCGGGGCGGCCAACGCCTATTCCAAGCTGGACCTGCCGGAAACGCCGCTGCTGCTGCTGGAGTTTCACGGCTCCGACGCCGGCGTGGTCGAACAGGCCGAGACCTTTCAGGGCATTGCCGAGGAATTCGGCGGCAGCGATTTCGCCGCCACCACCAGCACCGAGGAGCGCAACAAGCTCTGGCAGGCGCGCCATGACATGTACTGGGCCAGCCACGCGCTGCGGCCCGGCGCCAAGGGGCTCAGCACCGATGTCTGCGTGCCGATCTCCAAGCTTGCCGAATGCGTCAGCGCCGCCGCCGCCAAGGCCGAGGACCTGGGCCTGATTTCGCCCATCGTCGGGCATGTGGGTGACGGCAATTTCCACTGCCTGCCGCTGATCGACATGGACAACCCCGAGGAGATTGCCAAGGCCGAGGACTTCGTCGGCTGGCTGAACGACCTGGCGATCTCGATGGACGGCACCTGCACCGGCGAGCATGGCATCGGCCAGGGCAAGCGGCCCTATCTGGAAAAGGAACTTGGCGCGGCGACAAAATACATGGCCGCGATCAAATCCGCGCTCGATCCCGACAACATCATGAATCCGGGCAAAATCATCTGACCGGGGCGGGGCTCGCCCGCGCGCGGATGCGGACAAGAAAGCAGGGGCGGCGCGGCCGCCCTTTTTCGTCGCCTCGAAACCGACGCGAGGTCGGTTTTGCCGCAAATCCTGTCGGATGGCTTCTGAGCGGCGGCCTTCGCATGGCATACATCAGTCATAACAGACTCATCTCCGGAGCGCGGTATCATGAAGACCCATGTCAAAGCCCTGGTCGTCGGCGGCGGCGCCGTCGGCACGTCAATCGCCTATCACCTCGCTCGCGCGGGCTGGGACGACGTGATGCTGCTGGAGCGCGACGAGCTGACCAGCGGCTCGACCTGGCACGCGGCGGGCCTGCTGCCGCTGTTCAACATGTCCTACGCGACCACGCATATCCACAAATACTCGGTCGAGTTTTACAAGACGCTCGAGGCGGAGACCGGCCTGAACGCGGGCTTTGCCGTGGTCGGCAACCTGCGGATGGCGCAGACCGACGCGCGCATGGACGAATACAGGCTCTATGCCGCGACCGCCGAGACCTGCGATGTGCCTTACGAATGGCTGACCCCTGACGAGATCAAGGCGCGCTGGCCGCTGATCAATACAAGTGATCTGAAGGGTGCGCTTTATCATAGCACCGATGGCTATATTAACCCTGCCGACGTGACCCAGGCGATGGCGAAAGGCGCGCGGCAGCGCGGCGTGACGATCCAGCGCAAATGGCAGGCCGATGCCTTCCATTGGACTGGCAGCCATTGGGAGGTCACCTGTTCCAGGATGGTGGAACGGGGCGGCAATCTGGTGCCGTCGGACGAGACGATGGTGATTTCGGCCGAACATGTCGTCACCGCGTCGGGCAACCACGCGCAGCGAACGGCCAGAATGCTGGGCATCAAGATCCCGGCGATCCCGGTGGAGCATCAGTTCATCGTGATGGATCAGGACCCCGAACTGGTCAAATTCCGCGCGGCGGGCGGCGCCGAGCACCCGGTGGTCCGCGACGCCGACGCGCAATCCTATGTCCGCGAGGAGCGCGGCGGCTGGATTCTCGGGGTGTACGAGGAAAACGCTCCGGCCCGGTTTGAATACGGGGTGCCCGACAGCTTCCGCGCCGATCTGTTCCCGCTTGATCTGGAACGGATCGAAAGCCAGTACATGGCGATGATCCACCGGGTTCCGTCCTGCGCCGACAGCGGGCTCAAGGACGATTTCAACGGCCCGATCTGTTATACGCCCGACGGCAATCCGCTGGTCGGCCCGGCGCCGGGGCTGCGCAACATGTGGTTGGCCGAGGGGTTCTCCTTCGGCATCACGGCGGCCGGTGGCACCGGGTATTACCTGGCCCAGATGATGGTCGAGGGCGAGGCCGAGATCGACATGGCCTCCCTCGATCCCAAGCGCTATGCGCAAAACTGGATGACGACAGAATACGCCGCGCGCAAGAACGAGGAATGTTATGAGCACGTCTACATCCTGCATCACCCGGACGAGGAACGCCCGGCCTGCCGCCCGCTGCGCACCGCCCCAGCCTATGACCGGCAAAAGGCGCTGGGCGCGCAGTTCGGCTGCGTAAACGGATGGGAGCGGCCGAATTATTACGGCCCGCTGGATGCGCCCGAAACCTTCGACCACGACGCCCGCAGCTTCCGCCGCGGCGGCTGGTGGCAATACGCGGTGGACGAGGCCAGGGCGATCCGCGAGGGGGTGGGCCTGATCGACGCCACCGCCTTTACCAAGCACCTGGTCAAGGGGCCGGGCGCGACGCAGTTTCTCGACTGGTTCACCTGCAACAAGCTGCCCAAGGTCGGGCGCATCAACCTGACCTACGCGCTGACCGCCGCCGGCACCACGCGCACCGAATACACCATCGTGCGGCTGGGCGAGGACGAATACTACCTCGTGTCCGCCGGCGCCTGGAGCGCCTATGATGCCGACTTCCTGCGCAAGGCCGCCGAGGACAAGGCCCCCGAGTTTGGCTATATCGAGATCCAGGACGTGACCACCCAATGGGGTGTCTTCGCCATCGCCGGTCCGAAATCCCGCGACGTGCTGAACCAGATCGTCAAGGATGCCGATCCCGCCACGGTGCTGTCGAACAAGCGGTTCCCCTGGCTCAGCATGCGCGAGATCGAACTGGGCATGTGCCCGGTGCGCGCCATCCGCGTCGCCTATACCGGCGAGCTGGGGTGGGAGCTGCATCACCCGATGGAGATGCAGAATTACCTCTGGGATCAGCTGACGGCGGCGGGCGAGAAGCACGGGATGAAGCTGGTCGGCGCCCGCGCCCAGAACTGGCTGCGCCAGGAAAAATCCTACCGCGCCTTCGGCACCGAACTGGGCCGCGACGCCACCCCGCTGGAGGCCGATCTGCCGCGCTTCGTGGATCTGTCGAAGGAGTTCCACGGCAAGGCGGAAATGGAGGCCAAGGGCATCCGCGCCAAATGCTGCACCCTGCTGATCGACGGCCCCGACGACGCCGACCCCTGGGGGCGCGAGGCGCTCTATGACCGCGAGACCCGCGTCGGCCGTCTGACCTCCGGCGGCTACTCGGTGGCCTTCGGCAAATCCATCGGCATGGGCTATGTCACCGCCGATCTGGCGGTGCCGGGCACCCGGCTGAAGGTCCGGATGTTCAACGAGCTTTGGAACGCCGAAGTGGTCGAGGACAGCCCCTATGACCCGAAGAACGAGGCGATCCGCAAGGATGGCTGAACCAAAGGACCACTGATCCGACGGGTCGCGGGCAGATGCCGCGGCCCGTCTTCCTATTCGGCCTCAGGGCTTGGCCTTGCCGAAATCGTCCATCGTCAGAAGCCCGTCCGCGTTGCGGTCCATCCGGGCGAACCAGGTATCGGTGGCGTCGAGGAATTCCTGCTGCGAGACCTCGCCGTTCTTGTCCGCATCGCTGAACTCGCGGGCCAGCATGGCCGCGCCCGACCCCTTTTTCGGCCCGCCCTTGCCCATGCCCTGTTCCTTCATGTCGGCCAGGCGGGTTTCGTCGAACAGGTCGTACTCGGCACTGTCCAACTGGCCGTTCTCGTCGCTGTCGAACATGTAGAACAGCTCGGCCCGTTTCTCGCGCGCCTCTTCCAGCGTCACCGAACCGTCGCCGTCGAGATCCCAGTTCTCGATGAAATGGGCAGCGACGCCGGGCGGCATGCCGCTATTGCCGTTGCCCTGACCGGCCGCCATCGCTCCGGTGGCCGTCAGGATCAGCCCTGCGCAAACCGTCAGAAATCTTGTCATCCTCGGTCTCCCTTTCCGCCCGTTTTCGGGCTCACTCCACGCTCAACTCATCAAAGCATTCCAGTGCCTTGGCGGCGTACATCATCGCCGGACCGCCGCCCATCTGGATGCACATGCCCAGCACGTCGGCGACCTCTTCGCGGCTTGCGCCCGCCTTGATCAGCGTCTCAACGTGCAGCCCGATGCAGGATTCACAGCGATCCGCCACGGCGATGCCGAGGGCGATGAACTCTTTGGTCTTGAAGTCGAGCACGCCGCCCTCTTTCACCGCCTTGCTCAGCCCGCCGAATCCGCGCGTCGCCTCGGGGTTGGCGCGATTCAGGTTGCGCAGCCCGTCGCGGATCCCGGACAGTTTTTCCTTCCAGCCCATTATCATGCCTTTCACATTCCGGTTTTGCGATCATTGACCACGAAACCGCGTGACAGGCATTGATCTTGATCAGAAAGCGGGTTTTTCCGCGATCAGGGCCAGGTTGTTGGCCGGCATTTCCACCACCTCGACCAATTCCAGCCCGGCCGAGTGAAGCAGGTCGATCACGTCGAAGTCGTCCTTGTAGCCGATGCGCGGATCCTGCGCCGTCAGGCCGGCGTGAAACGCCGCGTCGCCGGGGCTGGTCAGCTCGCCGGCGCGCATGAAGGGGCCGTAGATCACGAACCGTCCACCGGGCGAAAGCGCGCGCGCGGCCTCGGCGATCAGCACCTCGGCCCAGTCCATCGGGATCAGGTGCAGAAGGTTGATCACCACGATCAGCGCCTGGCCCTGCATCCGTGCGCCCCAGCCGGGTGTGCAGGCGTCAAGGTCCAGCGCGGGCGCGATATTGGCGCAGCCGCTTTCACCGGCATGGGCGTCGATGCTGGCGCGCCGCGCCGCGTCCGGCTCGGTCGGTTGCCAGTGCAGGCCAGGGAGGCGCGCGACGAAGGCGGCGACATGCTGGCCGGTGCCGCTCGCGATCTCCAGTGCGCGGCCCTCGGTCGGCGCGACATCGGCCAGCAGATCGCAGATCGCATCGCAGTTGCGCACCGCCGAGGGGGCGATCAGCTTGTCGCCCCCGCCCTTGTTGGCGATGCTGGCGGTGTCGGGCAGGTTCAGATGTCCGGTCATGGCGAAACCCTCATTCGGGAAGTTGGATCGCATCGCGCGCGTGGATACGTGCCGAATCTGACATGGTCCGGCCAGATGCGAAAGCCCCGGATAGGGGCGCGCATTCCCAGCGCATCAAAAAAGGCCCCGGCGTGTGCCGGGGCCTTTCGGGTCGCTGCTACGTGCGACGTTACTGGGGAATGTCGCCGGTGATCCCCTCGACGAAAAAGTTCATGCCGGCCAGTGTGCCGTCGTCGGCGACCTCGCCCTCGGCCAGCCAGGCGCTGCCGTCCTGCTTGTTCAGCGGCCCGGTGAACGGGTGGTGTTCGCCGCTGGCGATCGCCGCCTTCAGCGCCAGCGCCTCGGCCTTCACGTCCGCCGGAACCGCGTCGGAAATCTCGCCGATCCCGACCATGCCCTGGCCGATGCCGTTCCAGGTGTTCACCGTCTCCCAGGTGCCATCCATCACCGCGCGGGTGCGCTCGATGTAATAGGGCGCCCAGTTGTCGATGATCGAGCTGACGCGCGGCATCGGCGCGTATTCGCCCATGTCCGAGGCCTGGCCGAAGGTGATCACGTTGCCGGCGTTCTTGGCGGCGGCCTGCGGCGCGGTACTGTCGGTGTGTTGCAGGATCACGTCGGCACCCTGTTCGATCAGCACCTTGGCGGCGTCTGCCTCTTTCGCCGGATCGAACCAGGTAAAGGCCCAGACGATCTTGAACTGCACGTCCGGGTTGACCTTCTTGGCGTGGATATAGGCCGAGTTGATGCCGCGGATGACCTCGGGGATCGGGTAGGAGCCGATATAGCCGACGATGTTCGACTTGGTCATTCGCCCGGCGATGGTGCCCTGCACCGCGCGCCCCTCGTAGAAGCGGGCGGAATAGACCGAGACGTTCGGCGCGGTCTTGTAGCCGGTGGCGTGCTCGAACTTCACGTTCGGGAACTTCTTGGCGACATTGATGGTCGGGTCCATGTAGCCGAACGAGGTGGTAAAGATCAGATCGGCGCCGTTCAGCGCCATCTGCGTCATCACCCGCTCCGAGTCCGGGCCCTCGGCCACGTTCTCGACAAAGACGGTTTCCACCTTGTCGCCGAACTCGGCCTCGACCGCCAGGCGGCCCTGATTGTGCTCATAGGTCCAGCCGCCGTCGCCGACCGGCCCGACATAGACAAAGCCGACCTTGGTTTTGTCCTGCGCCACCGCTCCGGTGGCCAGGCCCAGTACCATCGCGGCACTGGCGAGAAGAGATGTCAGTTTCATTCAGGGTCCCCCTGTTGGATGTCATTTGCCCCTAGTGCGAGGCATGGAAAATTCGGCCCAGCGAGGCAGGCGCGCTGCTCTTGTCGGCCGACAGGATCACGAGCACGAGGATCGTCACCAGATAGGGCGACATTGCCAGATACTCGACCGGAATGGCAACGCCGGCCGCTTGCAGATTGAGCTGCACGACAGTGACGCCGCCGAAAAGATAGGCGCCCAGCAGCACCCGCCAAGGTTTCCAGCTGGCGAAGACCACCAAGGCCAGCGCGATCCAGCCGACACCGGCGGTCATGCCTTCGGTCCACTGCGGCACCCGGATCAGGCTGATATAGGCTCCGCCAAGCCCGGCGCAGGCGCCGCCGAACAGGATCGCCGCGATGCGGATGCGCACCACCTTGTAACCCAGCGCATGGGCGGCGTCGTGGTTCTCGCCCACCGCGCGCAGGATCAGGCCCGCGCGGGTGTATTTCAGCACCGCCCAGACCGCCGCGATGATTCCGACGCCGAGATAGAGCATCAGGTCGTGGCTGAACAATATCGGCCCCAGCACCGGCAGATCGCTGAGGCCGGGGATATGGATGTCGGGCATTTGCGGCGGCTTGACGCCGACATAGCGCTGCCCCATGAGCGAGCTCAACCCCAGCCCGAACAGCGTCAGCGACAGCCCGCTCGCCACCTGGTTGGCCAGTGCCACCTGGGTGAGGATCACGAACAGCAGCGACAACAGCGCGCCGCCCACCGCCGCCCCCAGGAATCCCAGCCAGGGCGATCCGGTCTCGACCGCGATGGCGAACCCGCTGATCGCGCCGACGATCATCATCCCCTCGACCCCGAGGTTCAGAACCCCGGCCCGTTCCACCACAAGCTCGCCGATCGCCGCCAGCAGCAGCGGCGTCGCCGCCACCATCAGCGAGGCGATCAGCAGGACGGGATTGATTGCGGAAAGATCCATGTCACGCCACCTCCGGCTTGCGCCAGGCGACGCGGTAATTGGTCAGCAGATCCAGCGCCAGCAGGAAGAACAGCAGCATCCCCTGGAACACCTGGATCGCGGCGGCGGGCAGGCCCAGTTGCCCCTGCGCGATCTCGCCGCCGATATAGGTCAGCGCCATCAGCGCGCCGGCCAGCAGGATGCCCACCGGGTGCAGCCGCCCGAGAAAGGCCACGATGATCGCGGTGAACCCGTAGCCGACGTTGAAATCGATGCTCACCTGTCCGGCTGGACCGGCGACCTCGAACAGCCCCGCCAGCCCGGCCAGCGCGCCCGAGATGCCAAGACACATCAGAATCAGCCGCGCCGGGCGCACCCCGGAAAACCGCGCCGCGCGCGGCGCCGCGCCGGTCAGCCGGATCTGGAACCCCAGCATGTGCCGATTCAGCAGCACATAGGCGAAGATTACCGCGATCAGCGCCGCCACCACGCCCCAGTGCATGCCGGTCCCGGTGACGATCTCGGCGTTATGGGCGCTGGCGTATTGCTGCAGGTTGCGGCTGCCCGGAAAGCCAAACCCCTCGGGGTTCTTCAGCAGACCCAGCGACATCGACGCAAGGAACTGCTCGGCGACATAGACCAGCATCAGCGATACCAGGATCTCGTTGGTGCCGAAGCGCACCTTGAGGATGGCCGGGATCGTCGCCCAGGCCCAGCCGCCAAAGGCCCCCGCGATCACCATCAGCGGAAAGATGTACCAGGCCTCCAGCGGATAGAACGCCAGCCCCACGCCCGCCCCGGTCAGCGATCCGATGATGTATTGCCCCTCGGCGCCGATATTCCAGATCCCGGCGCGAAAGCCCAGGCTCAGCCCGATCGCGATCAGCACCAGCGGCGCCCCCTTCACCAGCAGTTGCGGGCGGTAATAGAAGGCGAACTCGCCGAACAGCGGCTCCCAGAAGATGGTCTCGATGGCCAGGAACGGGTTGGTGCCCAAGAGCCCGAACAGCAGCCCGCCGAACAGCATCGTCGCCAGCACCGCCACCAGCGGCGTCGCCATCGACCAGGCCTGCGACGGCTGCGGTCTTTTCTCCAGCCGGATCATGCGCGGCCCCCTGTTGTTCTTGTGCTATCGAAATCCCGTGCAGGAGGCCGGAACGGACCGCGTCGATCAGACATGCGCCACCTCCATGCCATGCGCCCCGCCCATCATCAGGCCGATCTCCTCGACCGTCAGTCCGGCGGTCGGGCGCGGCGTGCTCAGCCGCCCCTCGTTCAGCGCCGCGAACCGGTCGGCGATCTCCATCAGCTCGTCCAGGTCCTGGCTGATGCAGACCACCGCGGTCCCGCCCGCGGCAAGGTCCAGCAACGCCTGCCGGATCGCCGCGGCGGCCGCCGCATCGACCCCCCAAGTCGGCTGGTTCACCACCAGCACCTGCGGGGTCTGCAACACCTCGCGTCCGATCACGAATTTCTGCAGGTTGCCGCCCGAAAGCGCCCGCGCGGCGGTCTCCGGCCCCGGCGTGCGCACGTCGAACTCGGCGATGATACGCTCGGCGAATTCCCGTGTCGCGCCCCACCGGAGAAAGCCGTTGTGCGCCAGCTTCTCGCGCACCGCCCCGGTCAGCAGCGCGTTCTCCGTCAGGCTCATGTCCGGTGCCGCGGCATGGCCCAGCCGCTCCTCCGGTGCGGTCAGCAGCCCCAGCGCGCGCCGCGCCGTCGGCCCCAGCCGTCCGATCGGCTGCCCCATCAGCTTCACCGCGCCCGCCTCGGTCAGAACCTCGCCCGACAAAACGGCCAGCAATTCCTCCTGCCCGTTCCCGGCAACCCCGCCGATGCCGACGATCTCACCCTGCTGCACCGCCAGGTGCACGTTCTTCAGCGCGGTGCCAAAGGCCGAGGGGGCGGGCGCCGACAGCCCGGAGATGTCCAGCGCCACCTCGCCCAGGGCGCGCCCGGCGCGCTCGGGCGTCTGCAGCGTGCTGCCGACCATCATCTCGGCCATGTCGCGCGCCGTGGTCTCGCGCGGGGTGCAGGTGCCCACCACCTTGCCCAGTCGCAGGATCGTCGCGGTGTCGCAGAGCGTGCGGATCTCCTCAAGCTTGTGCGAGATGTAAAGGATCGCGGTGCCCTCGTCGCGCAGCTTGCGCAGGGTCTCGAACAGGATATCGACCTCCTGCGGGGTCAGAACGCTGGTCGGCTCGTCCATGATCAGCAGCTTGGGATCCTGCAACAGGCAGCGGATGATCTCGACTCGCTGACGCTCGCCCGCCGAAAGATCCCCGACCGTGCGGAACGGATCGAGCGGCAGCCCGTAGGTCTCGGACACCTCGCGGATGCGCGCGGCAAGATCGCGCATCGGCGGCGGGTTCTCCATCCCCAGCGCGATGTTCTCGGCCACGTTCAGCGCGTCGAACAGCGAAAAATGCTGGAACACCATGGCGATGCCGTCGGCCCGCGCCGCGCGCGGCTCGCCCGGCGCATAGGGGGCGCCGCGCAGCTCCATCGTGCCGCTGTCGGGTTTGACCAGCCCGTAGATCATCTTGACCAGCGTCGATTTTCCGGCGCCGTTCTCGCCCAGGAGCGCGTGCACCTCACCCACGCCGATCCGGAACGAGATATCGTCATTGGCGACCACGCCGGGATAGGCCTTGGTCAGCCCGTTCAGGTTCAGCAGGGTTTGGCTCACGCGCGTCGCTCCTTCGTCTGTGCCGCCTGCGCGGCGGGGCGCAACAGCTGCGCCGCCACGCCGATGGCGATCTGTTGCGGGTGTTTGCCGAACGACGGTGCGCCGATCGGGCAGGTGATCCGGGCGATAGCCTCGGGCCCATGCCCCAGCGCGCGCAGTCGCGACCGGAACCGCGCCCATTTCGTAGCCGATCCGATCAGCCCGGCAAAGCCGAACCCGTGCGACAGAAGCCGGTGACAAAGCTCCAGATCGAGCGCATGGGAATAGGTCACGATCAGATGCTCCGCGGCCTCCGGCGCATGGCGCACCAGGTCGGCGGGATTGGCGGCGGGCAGAACCGCGACCGCCTCCGGCACCCGCCCGGGAAACCGCTCCGCCGCGTAATCGACCCAGGTGATCGCCAGATCGGGCAGCGGAGAGAGCACATCGACCAGCGCGCGGCCCACATGCCCCGCGCCCCAGATCCACAGATCGCGGGCGGGCCGGGCCACCGGCTCCACCATCCAGCCGTCGATGAGTTGCGGCTCGGGCCGCAGCCCCTGCGCCCGCGCCCGGTCCAGCAATCGTCGCACCGCGAGCGGCATCTCCGCCGCCGCAGCAACCGGCCGGGCGATCACCGCGCCCTCCAGCGCCGCAACGGCCTCCGCATCATAAACTTCGCTCACCAGCACCACCGCCCCGCCGCAGCACTGGCCCAGCTCCGGCCCCAGCGCATGGCGGCTGAGGTGCGTGCGCCCGGTCTGCCCCCGCGCCGCCTGCGCCGCCGCGTGTTCCAGCGCACCGCCGCCGATGGTGCCCGACTGTCCGCGCTGCCAGACCAGCATCGCCGCCCCCGCCTCGCGCGGGGAGGAGCCGCGGATCTCGGCGATCACCACCCTTGTGACGCGGCCATGTTCCGCGACCGCCACTTTCAGCGCGTCGAGGTCAAAGCTCATCGCGCATCCCCCGCACCGCCGCCCAGACCCGCTCCGGCGTCGCCGGCGCGTCGAGGTCGGGATAGGACGGCCCGCAAGACGCCACCGCATCGCTCAGCGCCAGAAATGCCGAGATCCCCAGCATGAAAGGCGGCTCCCCCACCGCCTTGGAGCGATAGATGGTGTCCTCCCGGTTGCTCCCGTCCCAGAGCGCGACGTTGAACACGTCCGGCTGGTCGGAGAACGCCGGGATCTTGTAGGTGCTGGGCGCATGGGTGCGCAGCCGCCCCTTGTCATCCCAGACCAGTTCCTCGGTGGTCAGCCAGCCCGCGCCCTGCACATAACCGCCCTCGACCTGGCCGATGTCCAGCGCCGGGTTCAGGCTGGCGCCGGCGTCATGCAGGATGTCGGCGCGCAGGATGCGGTATTCGCCGCTGCGGGTATCCACCGCCACCTCGGTCACCGCCGCGCCATAGGCGAAATAGAAGAACGGCCGCCCGGTGCCCTTCACCCGGTCCCAGGCGACTTTGGGTGTCTTGTAGAACCCGGTGGACGACAGGCTGACCCGCCCCTCGTAGCAGCGCTTGGCGGCCTCGGAAAACGTCATGACCGCGCCGCCGATCTGTACGTTTCCGCCGTTGAAACGTACATCTTCGGGTCTCGCCTGGTGTTCGGCCGCCAGATGCTCCGCCATCCGATCCCGGATGGTGTCGCAGGCCGCCTTCACCGCCATCCCGTTCAGATCCGAACCCGAAGAGGCTGCGGTTGCCGAGGTATTGGGCACCTTGGCGGTATCGGTCGCGGTGATCTTCACCGCGCCTGGATCAATCCCGAACCGGCTGGCGGCCACCTGCGCCACCTTCTGGAACAACCCCTGTCCCATCTCGGTGCCGCCGTGGTTCAGATGCACCGAGCCGTCCTGATAGACATGCACCAGCGCGCCAGCCTGATTAAGATGCGTCAGCGTAAAGGAAATCCCGAACTTCACCGGCGAAAACGCGATCCCCTTCCTGATAGCGCCCTGCTCCGCGTTCCAAGCCGCCACGGCCTTTTTCCGCGCCGCGTAATCGCTGCTCTCCAGCAGCGCCCCGGTAATCCCGTGCAGCGCGAAATCCTCGACCTCCTGCCCATAGGGAGTGGTCTGGGGCAGGCCCGCGCGGCCGGTTTTTTTCTGGCCGGAAGTACTCCGGGGGGGCTCCGAAGGAGCGGGGGCAGCGCCCCCCACGACCGCTTCCGCATAGTAGTTCCGCCGCCTGAGCTCGACCGGCTCGATCCCGAGCTGATGCGCGGCGTGGTCCATCAGCCGCTCCATCCCCAGCATGCCCTGCGGCCCGCCGAAACCTCGGTAGGCGGTCGCGCTCTGGGTGTTGGTCTTTAGCCGGTGGCTCTCGATCCGCGCATTGGGCAGCAGATAGGCGCTGTCGGCGTGCAGCATGGCGCGGTCCGCCACCGGCAGCGACAGGTCCATCGCCCAGCCGCAGCGGGCGTATTGCACGAACTCGACCCCCTGGATCAGCCCGCCCTCATCGAAGCCGGCACGGTAGGCGATGCGGAAATCGTGCCGCTTGCCGGTGATCACCATGTCGTCGTCGCGGTCATAGCGCATCTTGCAGGGCCGCCCAGTCGCCCGCGCCGCCACCGCGCAGGACACCGCCAGCGCGTTGCCCTGGCTTTCCTTGCCGCCGAAGCCGCCGCCCATGCGGCGGATCTCGACGCGCACGCCATGCATCGGCACGCCGAGCGCCTCGGCCACCTTGTGCTGGATCTCGGTCGGGTGCTGGGTCGAGGACTGGACGATCATGTCGCCGCCCTCCTGCGGCAGCGCCAGCGCCGCCTGTCCCTCGAGATAGAAATGCTCCTGCCCGCCCATCTCGAAGCTGCCCTCGACCAGATGCGCCGCGCTGTCGATGGCGGCGGCCGCATCGCCCTTTTGCCAGATCACCGGCCCGCCCTCGAACCGGCTGTCGGCGGCCAGCGCCTGGTCGATGGTCAGGATCGGCGCTTCCTCGGAAATCCGCACGTCGCCCAGCCGCGCCGCCTTGCGCGCGGCAAGGTGGCTTTCGGCGACCACGAGAAACAGCGGCTGGCCGACGTAGTTCACCCGCTCCACCGCCAGCAGCGGCTCATCGTGGACCGAGGGCGAGACATCGTTGGCAAAGGGCAGATCACCGGCCGTCAGCACCGCCGCCACTCCCGTGGTGGAGCGCACGGCGGAAAGGTCCATCGCCTCGATGCGCCCGCGCGCCACCGGGCTGAGGCCAAAGGCCAGGTGCAGCGTGTCGCGCGGCATCGGCACGTCGTCGATATAGCGCGCGGTGCCGGTCACATGCAGGCGCGCGGCGTCATGGGGCAGGGGGCTGGTTACGCTCATGTCATGACCTCCAGCACCGAGGCGCCTTCGCCGCTGTCCTCCGCGAAATACCGCTCCAGCATCGCCCGTGCGGTTTCCAGCCGGTAGGCGGCACTGGCGCGCATGTCGCTCATCGGGGCGAAATCGGCGTCGAACCCTGCCTGGGCCATGCGGATCGTATCCGTCTCCCACTTCTGGCCCAGCAGCGCGCTTTCCACATGCGCCGCCCGTTTGGGAATGCCGGCCATGCCGCCAAAGGCGATGCGGGCCGAACTCACGATCCCGTCCTCGACCCGGATGTTGAAACAGCCGCAGAGGGCCGAGATGTCCTGGTCGAACCGCTTGGAGAGCTTGTAGCATTTCAGCCGGTCGTCCTGGCGCGGAAAGCTGACCGCCTCGACGAATTCGCCGGGCTGGCGGTCCTGCTTGCCGTAGTCGATGAAGAACTCCTCCAGCGGCATCGCCCGCCGTGTATCGGCGCGCCGCAGGTGCACCACCGCGTCCAGCGCGATCAGCGCCGGAGGGTTGTCCCCGATCGGCGAGCCATTGGCGATATTGCCGCCCACCGTCGCCGCCCCGCGCACCTGGGTCGAGCCGTAACGGCGGATCATTGCCGCGTAGGAGGGGTGCAGCGGCGCGATCGCCGCGCCGAAGCTGTTCATGTCGGTCATCGCGCCGACGCGCACCTCGTGTTCGCCGATCTCGACGCCCTTGAGGTCGGCGCAGCGGTTGAGGAAGATCACCGGGTCGAGGTCGCGCAGCGCCTTGGTGACCCAAAGCCCGACGTCGGTGGCCCCGGCCACCAGCGTGGCCTCGGGGCGTTCGGCATAGAGCGCGGCCAGCGTGTCGGCGCTTTGCGGCGCGGCCGGGAGCGCGGGGGTGCCGTTTTCCATCAGCCAGGCGGCGTCGCCCACCATCCACTCCGGCACCGGCTGGTCCGCCGCCGCCTCGGCGGCGCGCAGGATCGGCGCATAGCCGGTGCAGCGGCACAGGTTGCCCGCAAGGGCCGTCGCGTGGTCGGTGTCGCCGTTCAGATGCGCCACCGCCATCGACACCACGAATCCCGGCGTGCAGAACCCGCACTGGCTGCCGTGATGGTCGATCATCGCCTGCTGCACCGGGTGAAGCTGCCCCTTGGGGCCCGAGATCCCCTCGATGGTGCGCACCGCGCGCCCGTGCAGCTGCGGCAGCAGCAGGATGCAGGCGTTCAGCGCGCGCGCGCCCGACGCGTCCGTCACCATCACCGTGCAGGCGCCGCAATCGCCCTCGTTGCAGCCCTCCTTGGTTCCGGTCAACCCGCGCCTTTCGCGCAGCCAGTCCAGCAGCGTTTGCGTCGGTGCAACGCCTGACGGCGCAACAGCCTCTCCGTTCAGAAGAAACCTGATTTCCATTCTTGAAACCGGTCGCCTTACCCCGTTGAGCCCTGATGTGCCGGTCTTCGATGCGACGTAGAAGACAGGCGGGCCTTGTCCTTGTTGACCAAGGTTAGGGAGAGGCCCGGCGCCGACGCAAGGGAAACCGTGGTGCGGTTGGAGAGGGGGACGGCTGCGACATTCCCGCGCAATCGGCCAGAGAGGGTGAAAAGTGCATAAAAATCAGATGTTTAAATGGAATTCCGGCGCATTGGGCACCTGAAACTCTTTCAATATTTTCCGATTAATGGCGCCCGTTTTCTCAGCGATCACCGGTGCCGGTCAGATCGTTGTTGGCGGTGTCTTTCCCTGCCCGCGCCGGCGAGATAGCCTGCCGGCATGAGCAGCACCCCCCGATTCATCCATCTCCGCACCCATACCGAGTATTCGCTTCTGGAAGGGGCGGTGCGGCTGAAATCCTTCGTCGACGGGGGGAAGGATCCAAAGGACAAGAGTGGAAAAACAAGGCTCCCCGGCCTGTGCCAGACCCACGACATGCCCGCCGTCGCCCTGACCGACACCAACAACATGTTCGCGGCGCTGGAGTTTTCCGTCACCCTCTCGGGCGCGGGCATCCAGCCCATCGTCGGTTGCCAGGTCGATCTGGCCTATGACGGCGACGTGGCGCAGCCCGGCGCGCGCGTGCAGGCGCTGCCGACGGGGGCGCTGGTTCTGCTGGCGCAGAGCGAGCAGGGCTACGATAACCTGATGAAGCTGAACTCCTGCCTTTACCTGCGCGGCGACGGGCAGATGCCGCATGTGCTGATGGAGGAGCTGGAGCGCCACGGCGCGGGGTTGATCTGTCTCTCCGGCGGGCCGGAGGGGCCGGTGGGCCAGATGCTGCAACAGGGGCGGGCGGAAGAGGCCGGGGCGTTGATGCGGCGCCTTCACCGCATCTACGGCGACCGGCTTTATGTCGAGTTGCAGCGCCATCCCGGCGAGGAGGGCGCGCCCGAGGCCGAGCGGCTGACCGAGCGCGGTTTCGTCGAGATGGCCTATGCGATGGACATCCCGCTGGTGGCAACCAACGATGTGTACTTTCCGAACCCCGAAATGTACGAGGCGCATGACGCGCTGATCTGCATTGCCGACGGTGCCTATGTCGACCAGGCCGACCCGCGCCGCCACCTGACCCCGCAGCATTACTTCAAGTCGCAGCAGGAGATGGTCACGCTGTTCGCCGACCTGCCGGAGGCGGTGGAGAACACCGTCGAGATCGCCCGGCGCTGTGCCTTCATGACGTACAAGCGGGCGCCGATCCTGCCGAAGTTCGCAGATGACGAGGTCGAGGAACTGCGCCGCCAGGCCAAGGCGGGGCTGGCCGCCCGGCTGGCCGTGATCCCCCATGCCGTTCCGGTGGAGGAGTACGAAAAGCGGCTGGAATTCGAGATGGGCATCATCGAGAAGATGGGCTTTCCCGGCTATTTCCTGATCGTGGCCGATTTCATCAAGTGGTCCAAGGACAACAACATTCCCGTCGGGCCCGGGCGGGGGTCGGGCGCGGGGAGCCTGGTGGCCTATGCGCTGACCATCACCGACCTCGATCCGCTGCGCTACAGCCTGCTGTTCGAACGGTTCCTGAACCCCGAACGGGTCTCGATGCCCGACTTCGACATCGACTTCTGCATGGACCGCCGCGAAGAGACGATCCACTATGTGCAGCAGAAATACGGCCGCGACAAGGTCGGCCAGATTATCACCTTTGGCGCGCTTCTGTCCAAGGCGGCGGTGCGCGATATCGGCCGGGTACTGCAGATGCCCTATGGCCAGGTCGACCGGCTGTCGAAGATGATCCCGGTCGAGGGGGTCAAGCCGGTGAGCATCGAGAAGGCGCTGCAGGACGAGCCGCGCCTGCGCGAGGCGGCGGAGGAGGAAGAGGTGGTGAATCGCCTGCTGACCTATGGCCAGCAGGTCGAGGGGCTGCTGCGCAATGCCTCGACCCACGCCGCCGGGGTGGTGATCGGCGACCGGCCGCTGGACGAGCTGGTGCCGCTTTACCAGGATCCGCGCTCGGACATGCCGGCGACCCAATTCAACATGAAATGGGTGGAACAGGCCGGGTTGGTGAAGTTCGACTTTCTCGGCCTGAAAACCCTGACCGTGATCCAGAACGCTGTGGATCTGATCCTGCAATCGGGCCGGCCGCTGCATGTGGCTGCTGACGGTACCCAGCTGTACCAGCCGGCCGAGGGCGCCGAGAATCAGATCAACGCCATCCCGCTGGACGACGAGAAGACCTATCACCTCTACGCCCGGGCCAAGACGGTGGCGGTGTTCCAGGTGGAAAGCTCGGGCATGATGGATGCGCTCAAGCGCATGAAACCCACCTGCATCGAGGATATCGTGGCGCTGGTGGCGCTCTACCGGCCGGGCCCGATGGAGAACATCCCGACCTATTGCGAGGTCAAGAACGGCCAGCGCGAGATCACCTCGGTCCACCCCACGATCGATCACATCCTTGCCGAGACGCAGGGTATCATCGTTTATCAGGAACAGGTGATGCAGATCGCCCAGGTTATGGCGGGATACAGCCTTGGCGGCGCCGACCTGCTGCGCCGGGCGATGGGCAAGAAGATCGCCGAGGAAATGGCCAAGGAGCGCCCGAAGTTCGAAAAGGGCGCGATGGAGAACGGGGTCGACAAGAAGAAGGCATCGGAGGTCTTCGACCTGCTGGAGAAATTCGCCAACTACGGCTTCAACAAGTCGCACGCGGCGGCCTATGCGGTGGTCTCCTACCAGACCGCATGGCTGAAGGCGAACCACCCGGTCGAGTTCATGGCCGGGGTGATGAACTGCGATATCCACCTCACCGACAAGCTCGGCGTCTATTTCGAAGAGGTGCGCAAGGGGCTCAAGCTGCCCTGGGTGCCGCCCTGCGTCAACCGCTCGGAGGCGACCTTCAACGTTGTAGAGGGCGAGCTGGTCTATGGGCTCGGCGCGCTCAAGAACGTGGGGGTTGAGGCGATGCGGCTGGTGGTCGAGGGGCGCCGCGCCGAGGGGCAGGACCGGCCCTTTGCCACGCTTTACGATTTCGCCCGGCGGGTGGATCTGAAGAAGATCGGCAAGCGTCCGATGGAGATGCTGGCACGGGCCGGGGCATTCGACCAGCTCGACCGCAACCGGCGGCGGGTGTTCGACAGCCTCGATGCGCTGGTGGCCTATTCGGCGGCGATCCACGAGCAGAAGGCCAGCGCGCAGGTGTCGCTGTTTGGCGAGGCGGGGGCGGATCTGCCCGAGCCGAGGTTGAGCCCCGCGCCCGACTGGCTTCCGGCCGAGCGGCTGGCCGAGGAATTCAAGGCGGTGGGGTTCTACCTGTCGGGTCACCCGCTGGACGATTACATGGTGCCGCTCAAGCGCCGGGGCGTGCTGACGCTGGACGAGGTGACGGCAAAGGCCGGGAACGGCCCGCTGGTGGCCAAGCTCGCCGGGGTGGTGTCGTCCCGTCAGGAGCGCAAGTCGGCGCGCGGCAACCGCTTTGCCTTCGTGCAGTTGAGCGACCCGACCGGCGCCTACGAGGTGACGCTGTTTTCCGAGGCACTGGAGAAATCCCGCGATGCGCTGGAGACCGGATCGAAGGTGGTGATGACGGTCGAAGCGACGATGGAGAGCGACCAGTTGAAGCTGTTGGGCCGAGGCGTGGCGCCGGTCGATGCGGCGGTGGCGCAGGCGGGGACGGCGGGGCTGAGGATATTCGTCGAGGAGGCGGGGGCGGTGAGCACGGTTGCCACCATTCTCGAGGAGGCGGCCCGGGCCGCGCGCGGGGCGGCCAAGGGTCCGGTGCAGCTGTGCCTGCTGGACCCGGCGCTGCCGGGCGAGGTGGAGATGGACCTGGGCGCCGAGTTCGCCATCAACCCGCAGATCAAGGGCGCGTTAAAGAGCCTCGACGGGGTGCTGGACGTGGAGGAGTTGTAGGGGCGCGTGCACTAATGCCCTGTCATCCCCGCGAAAGCGGGGGCCTATATGCCTTGTTGCCCAAGTTCTGTGGTCCCCGCTTTCAGGGGGATGACGATGGAACCGCGTTCGAACGATGGTGCCCGGCTGTCAGGCCGGGCCGCGCCCGCCTCTCGGCGATTGCTTGCAATCGCCTGTCGGCAGGGCATTGCACAGCAATGCCCGAGAGACCCTCCCCCCGGGAGGGCGCATTGCGGAGGGTGTGCGCCGAAGGGGCGTTCGGCAGAGGGCCATCGCCGTGCTTCGCCCGAAAAGCGGGGAAGCGCCCACCCGTCGCCATTGTCGCCCGGACCAATGGCGCACCAATGACGACCGGGCACGGCCCTTCGTGCTTGCCCACGGCGCTTCGGATTGCCCCCCGCGTGGGAAAGAGCCGTCGCTCAGTAATGCGGCGGGCGTTCGTCGCCCAGCACCACGCCGCCGGTGCCCTCGGCCTCGCGGCTGGCCTCGCGCTGCATCAGCATCTCGACCCGGCGGGTCATCCGGTCGATCTCGCTCTGCTGGCGGGCGACGACATCGCTCAGGTCCTCGACGGTGCGGGCCAAGTGGGCCAGCCGTTCTTCGATCTGCTGCATCGCGTTCTCCTTTCCCGCCCAGATAGGCCGGCGCGGCGTGGGGCGCAACGTCACGCGATGCGCGGTCTTGCCCGGAGGGGCGATGCGCGGTCAGGCTGGGCACATCAGCGAGGGAGATACCATGAGCATTCAGATCGAAACCGACGGCCCGGTGCGCATCATCGCCATCGACCGACCCGCCGCCCGCAACGCGGTGAACCCGCAAACCGCGCAGGCGCTGTACGACACCTTTCTGGACTTCGACGCCGACCCCGACCTTGCCGTCGCGGTTCTGACCGGCAGCGGCGGGGCGTTCTGTGCCGGGTTCGATCTGAAGGCGGCAGGCTCAGGCGCCGCCGATGATTGGATCGCGCGGCTCGACATTCCCGACGACTGGTCCGATCCGATCGGCGATCCGCGCCCCGGCCCGATGGGACCGTCGCGGCTGATGCTGCGCAAGCCGGTGATCGCGGCGATCGAGGGGCACGCGGTGGCGGGCGGCATGGAGCTGGCGGCCTGGTGCGACATGCGGGTGATGGGGCAGGGGGCGACGACCGGCGTGTTCTGCCGCCGCTGGGGCGTGCCGCTGATCGACGGCGGCACGGTGCGGTTGCCGCGTATCCTCGGGCAGGGGAGGGCCAATGACCTGATCCTGACCGGCCGACCGGTGCAGGCCGAGGAGGCGCTTGCGATGGGCTTTGCCGACCGGGTTGTGCCGCAGGGCGGGGCGCTGGCGGCGGCGCAGGGGCTGGCCCGCGATCTGGCCCGGTTCCCGCAGGGGTGTTTGCGTGCCGATCACATGTCGGCGCGGTTGCCGCCCGCCGATCTGGCCGTCGCGCTGCGCCGCGAATGGGCCTCCTCCGCGCTGTTCGCCGACGAGGGGCGGGCAGGGGCGGCGCGCTTTGCCGCCGGCAAGGGGCGCGGCGGGGATTTCTCATCGCTCTGATCGGCGGGCCTTTGCGCCGCCTTGCCCCCCGGGGGGGGTTGGGATAGACCGCGCCGCGACAGGTGAGTGAGCAGGAGCCCGCGATGGCCAAGCCCAAGAAAACCCCCCGCCCCAAGGCCGAAACGCCGAAAGGCTTCCGCGACTATTTCGGCGCCGAGGTGACCCAGCGCAGCGAGATGCTGCGCCAGATCGCCGGGGTTTACCATCGCTACGGCTTTGACGCGCTGGAAAGCAGCGCGGTGGAGACGGTCGAGGCGCTGGGCAAGTTCCTGCCCGACGTGGACCGCCCCAACGAGGGCGTCTTCGCCTGGCAGGAGGGTGGCGAGGAGGATCGCGGCGACTGGCTGGCGCTGCGCTATGACCTGACCGCGCCGCTGGCGCGGGTCTATGCCCAGCATCGCAACGATCTGCCGACGCCCTATCGCCGCTATGCGATGGGGCCGGTCTGGCGCAACGAGAAGCCGGGGCCGGGGCGCTATCGCCAGTTCTATCAATGCGATGCCGATACCGTCGGCAGCGGCGCGATGGCCGCCGACGCCGAGATCTGCGCCATGCTGGCCGACACGCTGGAGGCGGTCGGCATGCCGCGCGGCGATTACCTGATCCGGGTGAATAATCGGAAGGTTCTGAACGGCGTGCTGGAGGCGATGGGGTTGGGGGATGACGCCGGCCTGCATGACGCGGTGCTGCGCACCATCGACAAGTTCGACAAGGTCGGCGAGGCCGGTGTGCGCGAATTGCTGGGCAAGGGGCGGCTGGATGCCTCTGGCGCCTATATCGACGGGGTGGGGCTGAGCGATGCGCAGGCCGAGCCGGTGGTTGCCTTTCTTACCTCCCGGGGCGCCGATGCGGCCGAGACGCTGGCCAACCTGCGCGCCGCCGTGGGCGAGAGCGCGATGGGCGCCGAGGGCGTGGCCGAGTTGGAGCAGATCGCCGATCTGCTTTCCGCGCAGGGCTATGGCCCTGACCGGATCGTGATCGACCCCTCGGTGGTGCGCGGCCTGGGGTATTACACCGGGCCGGTCTACGAGGCGGAGCTCACCTTCGAGATCTTCGACGAGAAGGGCCGCAAGCGGCAGTTCGGCTCGGTTGCAGGTGGCGGGCGCTATGACGATCTGGTCAAGCGCTTCACCGGGCAGAGCGTTCCGGCCACGGGGATTTCCATCGGGGTCGACCGGCTGCTGGCGGCGCTGCGCGAAAAGGGCCGGATCACCGCGCATGAGGTGGGCCCGGTGGTGGTCACCGTGATGGACCGCGACCGGATGGCGGATTACCAGGCGATGGTGGCCGAGCTGCGCAATGCCGGGATCCGCGCCGAGGTCTACCTCGGCAACCCCAAGAACTTCGGCAATCAGCTCAAGTATGCCGACCGTCGCCATTCCCCCGTCGCGGTGATCGAGGGCGGCGACGAGAAGGAGCGCGGCGTGGTGCAGATCAAGGATCTGATCCTGGGCGCCAAGATCGCCGAGAACGCGACGCTGGAGGAATGGAAGGAACGCCCGAGCCAGTTCGAGGTGCCGCGCGCCGATCTGGTCGCCAAGGTGCGCGAGATCCTGGGCCGCCAAGACGGCGGGCAGGGCTGATGCCGCGCCGCGCCCGCATTCTGGCCCGCGCCGCCCAGTTGCGCGCCTATTTTGAAGAGGTCGGCGCCCGGCCAGTGGAAACCCCGGTGCTGCAACCGGCCGAGACCCTGCTGGATCTTTACGGCGAGGATATTCGTGGCCGGGCCTACATGACCTCGGACGCGCTGCGCGGCGAGTTGATGCTGCGCCCAGACTTTACCGTGCCGGTGGTGCAGATGCATATGGCGCATGGGGCCGACCCGGCGCGCTATACCTATTCGGGCGAGGTGTTCCGCCGACAGGAGCACGACCCGGACCGCGACAACGAGTATATCCAGGTGGGGTACGAGGTGTTCGACCGCACCGACCCGGCGGCGGCGGATGCCGAGGTCTTTACCCTGATCGCGGGCACCCTGTCGGGGCTGCACCTGCGCGCGTCGACCGGCGATATCGGCATCCTGATGGCCGCCGTTGCCGGGCTGGAGACCACCGAGGCGCGCAAATCGGCACTGATGCGGCATATCTGGCGCCCGCGTCGGTTCCGCGCGTTGCTGGATCGCTATTCGGGGCGCGCGCCGATGCCCGCGACCCGGACCGCGCTGTTGGCGGCCGCCGACCCGATGGCCGAGGCCGGGCCGCAGATCGGGCTGCGCAGCCGTGCCGATATCGAGGCGCGGATCGAGGCGCTGCGGTTCGATGTCGCCGCGCCGAAGATCTCGGAACGCGAGATGACCGCGCTGGAAATCCTGCTGGCGGTGCGCGAGACGCTGCCTTTCGCGCTGGAACGGTTGCGCGACGTGGCGGTGGACCTGCCACAGATCACCCCGGCGCTGGACCGGCTCGAGGCGCGGATCGGTGCGCTTGCGGCGCGCGGGGTCGAGGTGGAGACCCTGGAGTTCGAGGCCAGCTATGGCCGCACCTCGATGGAGTATTACGACGGTTTCGTCTTTGGCTTTTACGCCGCGACGCGGGCCGATCTGCCGCCGGTGGCGACCGGCGGGCGCTATGACGCGCTGACCCGGGCGCTGGGCGATGGAACCGAGATCCCGGCGGTGGGCGGGGTGCTGCGCCCCGGCGTGATGCTGACGCTCGAGGAGGCGGCGCGATGAGTGTGAAGCTGGGCGTGCCCTCCAAGGGGCGGCTGATGGACAAAACCTTTGACTGGTTCGAGAAACACGGCATCCGGCTGAGCCGCACCGGGTCCGACCGGGAGTATTCCGGCGCGGTCGAGGGGATCGAGGGGGTGTCGCTGGTGCTGCTGTCGGCGGGGGAGATCCCGCGCGAACTGGCCGCCGGGCGCATTCACCTTGGCGTCACCGGCACCGACCTGGTGCAGGAGAAGCTGCCGCGCTGGGAGCAGCAGGTCGAGGAGATCGCGCCGCTGGGCTTTGGCCAGGCCGATCTGATCCTTGCGGTGCCAGGCTGCTGGGTGGATGTCGACACGCTCGACGATCTGGACGCGGCGGCGGCGGGGTTTCGCGCGCGCCACGGCTTCCGGCTGCGCATCGCGACCAAGTATCACCGGCTGGTGCGCGATTTCCTGACCGACGCTGGCGTTGCCGATTACCAGCTGGTCGACAGACAGGGCGCCACCGAGGGCACCGTCAAGAACGAGACTGCCGAGGCGATCGCCGACATCACCTCGACCGGCGAGACGCTGCGGGCCAATCACCTGAAGATCCTCGGCGACGGGCTGGTTCTGCGCAGCCAGGCGACGCTCTGGCGCAGCCGGGTGGCCGAATGCGACGCGACGGAAAAGGCGGCGCTGAAGGCGCTGCTGAAACGGGTGGACGGCTGAGGGTCTGCCTGGGCGATTCCGGGTCAGACCCGGGAGGGCAGGGGAGGGGTCCGGTTCACAGCACCCCGATTTCGGCCAGCGCGCGGTCCAGATCCTCGGGCAGGGCGTCTTCCTGCATGCGGCCTGCGGGCAGGTCGGCCGGCGCATCCTCGGGGCGCAGGTAGCGCCAGCCCTGGAACGGGCGGCGCGGCGCGGCGCGGGTCAGCACCACATCGGGGTCGAGCACGATGCCGCAACGGGTGATCCCGTCGCCGCCCGTGACCTCGTCCAGCCGCAGGATGCGCTGGCGGGCCAGCACCTGCCCCTTGAACACCCAGTAGAGCGAGCCGCCGTTCAGAAGCTCTTCGGCGCGCTTGGGCCACATCCGGGTGACGTGGCGCGGCAGCCCGTCGGGCCCGTGCGCACGCGGGGTCTTTTGCCAGTCGAGCAGGTCTTGTACCGCCTCGGCACCGACGCAGAGCTTGATCAGGTTTATGGTGTCGGTCACGCGAGTCGCCCCCATGGTTCGAGGCTCATATTGTAGAGCTTGATCGAGGGACTGCAATCTGTGGTGGGAAATGGCGCAAAAACGTGATCTTTCCGGGCCGCACGGGGGACGGGACGTGTTGTGGTTTTCGGTCGGATTGGTGTATCGTGGGCCTCCGTTTCCGGATCGTTTTCTCCGCCAAGGACAGCCGCCATGACCCGTTTCGCCGCCCCCATCGCCGAGCAGATCTGGGATATGAAGTACCGCTTCAAATCCGCCGACGGTGTGCCGATCGACCTGACGGTCGAGGACAGCTGGCGGCGGATCGCCCGCGATCTGGCCCGGGTCGAGTCGGACCCGGACCTCTGGGAAGAGCGGTTCTATGCGGCGCTGGAGGATTTCAAGTACCTGCCCGCCGGGCGTATCACCGCCGGCGCCGGCACCGCCCGCGAGGTGACGCTGTTCAACTGTTTCGTCATGGGCACGATTCCGGATACCATGGGCGGCATTTTCGACATGCTCAAAGAGGCCGCGCTGACCATGCAGCAGGGCGGTGGCATCGGCTATGATTTCTCGACCATCCGGCCCCGGGGCGCCGCCGTTGCGGGCGTGGCCGCCGATGCCTCGGGCCCGTTGTCGTTCATGGATGTCTGGGATGCGATGTGCCGCACCATCATGTCGGCCGGGTCGCGCCGGGGGGCGATGATGGCGACGATGCGCTGCGATCACCCCGATGTCGAGGCGTTCATCACCGCCAAGTCCGACCCCGCCCGGCTGCGCATGTTCAACATGTCGGTGCTGGTTACCGATGCCTTCATGGAGGCGGTCAAGGCCGATGCCCCGTGGGAACTGCAATTCGACGGCAAGGTTTATCACACCGTCGAGGCGCGCGACCTGTGGAACAAGATCATGCAGGCCACCTATGATTACGCCGAACCCGGCGTGATCTTCATCGACCGCATCAACGCCGCCAACAACCTCAGCTATTGCGAAACCATCGCGGCCACCAACCCCTGCGGCGAGCAGCCGCTGCCGCCCTATGGCGCCTGCCTGCTGGGCTCGATCAACCTGGCCCGGCTGGTCAGCGATCCGTTCGGACCGGAGGCGGCGCTGGACCTGGCGGCGCTGTCGGAACTGGTCGCGACCGCCGTGCGGATGATGGACAACGTGGTCGACACCTCGAAATTCCCGCTGCCCGAGCAGGCCGCCGAGGCGCAGGCCAAGCGGCGGATCGGGCTGGGGGTGACCGGGCTGGCCGATGCGCTGCTGATGCTGGGGCTGCGGTACGGCAGCGAAGAGGCCGCGCAGCAGACCGAGGACTGGCTGCACGCCATCGCGCGGGCCTCCTATCTTGCCTCGGTCGAGCTGGCCCGCGAAAAGGGCGCCTTTCCGCTGTTCGAGGCGGAGAAATTCCTCGCCTCCGGTGCCATGCAGCACATGGACGCGGACGTGCGCGCGGCGATTGCCGAGCATGGCATCCGCAACGCGCTGCTGACCTCGATCGCCCCGACCGGCACGATCAGCCTGTACGCTGGCAATGTGTCCAGCGGGATCGAGCCGGTCTTTGCCTATAGCTATACCCGCAAGGTGCTGCAAAAGGATGGCTCGCGCAGCGAGGAAGAGGTGGTCGATTACGCCGTGCAGATGTGGCGCGACAAGTTCGGCGAGGCCGAGTTGCCGGAGTTCTTTGTCAACGCCCAGACGCTGGCGCCGCTGGATCACGTGCGGATGCAGGCGGCGGCGCAGAAATGGATCGACAGCTCGATCTCCAAGACCATCAACTGCCCCGAAGACATCGATTTCGACGCGTTCAAGGATGTCTACATGCAGGCCTATGAGACCGGCTGCAAGGGCTGCACCACCTACCGGCCCAACGATGTGACGGGGTCGGTGTTGAGTGTGTCGGGCGAGAAGCCGACAGAAAAAGCTCCAGTTCTTTCACGCAGAGAGCGTTTGAAAATGTCGCGAAAAAAAGCGACAAAGACGCAGACTGAGGTCGCGGAAGTTCTCGGGATTGCTCACTCGTATTATAACGAAATAGAAAACGGCAAGAAACCTCTGCGTGCAGAACATGCGGAGGCTTTGGGCAAGTTGTTCTCAGTGAAACCTTCATGGCTAATGTTCGGAGACGCAGAAGGTGCCCCCGAAGTCGTCACCCATACCGACGCCGAACCGCAGACCCCGCATGGCGACGTCGTCTACATGTCCGAGCCGCTGGACCGGCCGCAGGCGTTGGAGGGCAATACCTACAAGCTGAAATGGCCCGACAGCGAACACGCCATCTACCTGACCATCAACGATATTATCATCAACGGCCATCGCCGCCCGTTCGAGGTGTTCATCAACTCCAAGAACATGGAACATTTTGCCTGGACCGTGGCGCTGACCCGGATGATCTCGGCGGTGTTCCGGCGCGGCGGCGACGTGAGTTTCGTCGTCGAGGAGCTCAAGGCCGTGTTCGACCCACGCGGCGGCGCCTGGGTGCAGGGCAAGTACATCCCGTCGATCCTGGCCGCCATCGGTGGTGTACTGGAACGGCACATGGTCTCGATCGGCTTTCTCGCCGGCGAGGGGATGGGGCTGAAAAGCGACCCGCGGGCGCAGGTCGTCAACCTCGACGCCCCGCGCGGCAAGGCTTGCCCGTCTTGCGGCCAATACGAGATGCGGATGATCGAAGGCTGCATGACCTGCGCCAGCTGCGGCTATTCGAAGTGTGGCTGAGGTGTGGGGGTATTCTTGTTGGTTGTAGGACACACGATAAAATGTCCATTTCCGGGGTAATTTGACCATTCCGGCAGAGGATTAATGACCATCGGCCGCGCTGCGGTCGGTGGTTTTGTTTTAAATCAATGCCTTATAGATTGGGCCGTCTCGGCCGGCTGAATCGTCCCAGATTGCCGCCCAAGCTTGGTGCTCCCGTTGACCCACTGACAGCTTTGCCGCAGGAGTAGGCCTCAAATCCGGCCGGGTTCTTTCATCCATCACCTTGAGCACGCCACGCGGCTCAAGGTCTGAGCGGCGCTATGCGCCCGGGAAGGACCAATCATGACGAAGATCAAATTCATCGAGGCCCGCTTCTTTGATGACAATCAAGGTGAGCTGGCGATACGCGGCCACGTGGTCCAAGGAAGAACAGGAGGCATCGGCCGCTGCCTATGTGCCGCTGATCTTCGATCCGGGCGAGGCCTACCAGTTCGACTGGAGCCATGAGATCGTGGTAATTGATGGCGCAACGACCACCG
>NZ_JARGPK010000072.1 GCF_029212575.1 Antarcticimicrobium sp. | reverse complement strand
CGCTCTGCGACGACAACAAGGTCTGCGCACCGGGCCGGCTGTGCCTGCCGGGCGGCGGCTGTTCCGAACCGGGGGCGAAGACATGCGCCGGCGGCCAGATCTGCGGCAAGGACGAGATCTGCCTGAAGGGCGGCAAATGCTCGGAACCGGGCGCCACCCTCTGCGAGAGCAACAGCGTCTGCGCGCCGGGCCGCGAATGCCTGCCCGATGGCGGCTGCGCGCCCGAGGGGCACAAGGTCTGCGCCAGCGGCACCACCTGCCCCGGGGATACCATCTGCCTGAGCGGCGGGCGCTGCTCGGACCCCGGCGCGGTGCTCTGCGAGGATGGCGGCGTCTGCCCGCCGCGCACCCTCTGCCTGCCGGACAACAAATGCTCAAAACCCGATATGAAGCTCTGCAAGGGCGGGCAGGTCTGCCCGAAGGACTCGATCTGCCTGCAGGGCGGCGAATGCTCGGAGATCGGCGCCAAGCTTTGCGAGGGCGGGCTGGTCTGCGACCCGGACGAGGAGTGCGGCGATGACGACCACTGCTACCCCACCGGCAAGACCTATTGCGGCGAGGGCTACTGGTGCGACGCGGATCAGGAGTGCCGCCCCGAGAATAAGTGCGGGCCGAAACAGGAGTAGGGTCACGCGCGATGTTGCCCCGCCTGCCCCGGCTTTCTATAAGCGGACAAGCAGCCGAGACGGAGCGCCGCCCGCATGTCATTCGCCCACCGACACCTTCTGGGGATCGAACCGCTCAGCCCGCGGGACATCACCGCGATCCTGGACCTGGCCGACACCTATGTGGCGCTGAACCGGCAGGCGGACAAACACGCCGACGTGCTGGCCGGGCTGACCCAGATCAACATGTTCTTCGAGAATTCCACCCGCACCCAGGCCAGTTTCGAACTGGCCGGAAAACGGCTGGGTGCCGACGTGATGAATATGGCGATGCAGGCCAGTTCGATCAAGAAGGGCGAGACCCTGATCGACACCGCGATGACGCTGAACGCGATGCATCCCGACCTGCTGGTGGTGCGCCATCCGCATTCCGGCGCGGTGGATCTCTTGGCGCAAAAGGTCAACTGCGCAGTGCTGAACGCCGGTGACGGGCGGCATGAGCACCCGACCCAGGCGCTGCTGGACGCGTTGACCATCCGGCGCGCCAAGGGGCGGCTGCACCGGCTGAACATCGCCATTTGCGGCGACATCGCGCACAGCCGCGTGGCGCGCTCGAACATCCTGTTGCTGGGCAAGATGGAAAACCGCATCCGCCTGATCGGGCCGCCGACGCTGATGCCCTCGGGCATCGCCGAGTTCGGGGTCGAGGTCTTTGACGACATGCGCGAGGGGCTGCGCGACGTCGACGTGGTGATGATGCTGCGACTGCAAAAGGAACGGATGGACGGCGGCTTCATCCCGTCGGAGCGGGAATACTACCACCGCTACGGGCTGGACGCCGAGAAACTGGCGCTGGCCAAGCCCGACGCCATCGTGATGCACCCCGGCCCGATGAACCGGGGCGTGGAGATCGACGGCACGCTGGCCGACGACATCAACCGAAGCGTGATCCAGGACCAGGTGGAGATGGGTGTGGCGGTGCGCATGGCTGCGATGGAGCTCTTGGCGCGCACCCTGTCGGCGGGGGCTGCGACATGAGCGACGACGAACTGGTCGTGCCCGCGCAAGAGCATGGACGCGTCCGCGTCTTCGCCCTCGACATGCGACCCGAACAGGCCGAATTCCTGCGCGAGCCGGGGGCGGTGGACCAGGTGCTTGGTCTGGCCGGGCTCGACCCCGCGCAGAGCGACGTGATCCGCATCGCGGATCTGGAGGATCTCGGGCTGGCGGGCTACCTGACCGAAGGATGCGGATTGCCGGAAGAACAGATTGCGCCGGACCGGGACAGGCTGGCGGCGCTGGAGGGGTATGTCCTGGTGCTGCGCAGCCGGGCCTTCGGCGGACAGGCGGCGGTGATCGCGCCCGACCCGGAGGTCCGGCTGATCGCCACCTATGACGAGCCTGACAGCGACTGGTCGGCGCAACCTCTGCGCAGCGAAAGCGCCCTTCCCTATTCCGCTCCGAGCCAATCGCCGCGCGCGGCACGGGCGCGGGCGCGGCGCATCGGCGGCGGGTTGTTCGCGGTTGTTATGATGTTGATTCTGCTGCTGGTCTGGGCAGTGGTGTTCTGATGGCGGCGCTGCGTTTCCCCCCCGACCGGGGCGCCTACATCCGCACCAACGCCTGGGTGGCGGCGGCGGCGATGGCCGGGGCGATGGCGGTGCTCTGGGCGATGGGCTACGCCCATGTCTGGACCGGCGCGGTGGCCGGGCTGGCGGCGATCGGGGTGCGGGCGTGGTATCTCGCCTCGGAGGAACTGGCGGTTGTCTGGGAGTTGGAGGGCGGCACGCTGACCGGCCCCGGCGGGCGGCAGGTGGCCCTGAGCCAGATCGAAACCGTACGGAAAATGGGCAGTTTCGTACAACTCGTCACCCGCACCGGCGACAAGCACCTGATCAAGTACCAGGCCGACCCCGCAGCAACGGCGGCGGCCATCGAAAGGGCGGCGGCATGAGCGATCTTCTGTTTACCAACGCCCGGCTGATCGACCCCGAGGCCGGGACCGACGAACCGGGCGCCCTGCTGGTGCGCGCGGGGCGGATCGTGGACCAAGGGCAGGAGGTCGGTCTGCCCGGCGAGGATGTCACGGTCATCGACTGCGGCGGCAAGTGCCTCGCCCCCGGCATCGTCGATCTGGGCGTCAAGGTCTGCGAGCCGGGCGAGCGGCACAAGGAAAGCTATCGCAGCGCCGGGCGGGCGGCGGCGGCGGGCGGGGTGACCACCATCGTCACGCGCCCTGACACCGCGCCGGCGATCGACAGCCCCGAGACGCTGGAATTCGTCACCCGCCGGGCACAGGCGGACGCGCCGGTGCGGGTGGTGCCGATGGCGGCCCTGACCAAGGGGCGCGCGGGCCGCGAGATGACCGAGATCGGGTTCCTGATGGATGCCGGCGCGGTGGCCTTCTCCGATTGCGATCACGTGGTCGCCAACACCAAGGTGCTGTCGCGCGCGCTGAGCTATGCCGGGGCGCTGGGGGCACTGGTGATCGGTCACCCGCAGGAGCCGGGCCTCTCGGCGGGCGCGGCGGCGACCAGTGGCAAGTTCGCGTCTCTTCGCGGCTTGCCCGCCGTGTCGCCGATGGCCGAGCGGATGGGGCTGGACCGCGATATCGCGCTGTTGGAGATGACCGGGGCGCGCTATCACGCCGACCAGATCACCACCGCCCGCGCCCTGCCGGCGCTGGCGCGGGCCAAGGCCAACGGGCTGGACATCACCGCCGGGGTCGGCATTCATCACCTGACGCTGAATGAGTTCGACGTCGCCGACTACCGCACCTTCTTCAAGCTGAAGCCGCCGCTGCGGTCCGAGGATGACCGGACCGCCGTAATCGAGGCGGTGCGCAGCGGGCTGATCGACGTGATCTGTTCGATGCACACGCCGCAGGACGAGGAGAGCAAGCGGCTCCCCTTCGAGGAGGCGGCGAGCGGCGCGGTGGGGCTGGAAACCCTGCTGCCGGCGGCGCTGCGGCTGTATCATGCGGAGGCGCTGGACCTGCCGACCCTGTTCCGCGCCATGAGCCTGAACCCGGCGAAACGGCTGGGGCTGGATACCGGGCGGCTGGGCGCCGGGGCGCCGGCCGACCTGGTGCTGTTCGATCCCGACGCCCCGTTTGTGCTGGACCGTTTCACGTTGCGGTCGAAATCCAAGAACACCCCGTTCGACGGCGGCCGGATGCAGGGGCGCGTGTTGGCCACCTATGTCGGCGGCGCGCCGGTTTACCGGAGGGACTGATGCCCGAGATCACATCCACCGCCGCGACGCTGATCCTCTGGGCCGTGATCGGATACGGGCTGGGGTCGATCCCGTTCGGCATGGTGCTGGCCCGGGCCATGGGGCTGGGCAACCTGCGCGAAATCGGCTCGGGCAATATCGGCGCCACCAACGTGCTGCGCACCGGCAACAAGCCGGCCGCCGCGCTGACCCTGCTGCTCGATGGTGGCAAGGGGGCGGCGGCGGTGCTGCTGGCGCGGGTCTTTGCCGGGGAAGACGCGGTGATGCTGGCGGGCTTTGCCGCCTTTGTCGGCCATTGCTACCCGGTCTGGCTGGGCTTCCGGGGCGGCAAGGGCGTGGCGACCTTTCTCGGGCTGTGGCTGGCGCTGGCCTGGCCGGTGGGGCTGGCCTGCTGCGCCACATGGGCCGTCGCGGCGGCGATCAGCCGTATCTCCTCGGTGGGGGCGCTGGCGGCGGCGGCGGCGTCGAGCATCTGGGCCGTGGTGCTGGGATACGGCGGGGCCTTCGTGCTGGCGGCGGCGCTGACCCTGCTGATCTACTGGCGCCACCGCGAGAACATCGCCCGCATCCGCGCCGGCACCGAAAGCAAGGTCGGACAGAAGTAGCAGCGGCCAGGGCCGGGCGCGGTCCAATCCCGCACCGGCCCCGCAACCGACCCGCCGGGCTGGATCATCCACTTGCCGCCCCCTCTTGATCAACTTTTTGTAAACCCAGCATATTCCTGGGTAACAGGTGCCGTGAACACCTGTCTTTCACGCCTGTATTCATGCCGGAGGGGCCGCGCCGTCCCGCCGCGAAACCCTGTTCACGACCGGGTAAAAACAGGTTGATTTGAACGTGACGGACCAGACCCCCAATTGCGTTGCGTGACGGTCAATTCCGACCGCACAGCCCATAACCATCCTTCCGGGACCGGGGTCATGCCCCGTCTCCCTGACACCCTGAGAAAAGGAACACTCATGACCAAGATGGGATCTCTGCTTGGCGGCCTGGCGCTGTCGGTCGCAGTCGCAACCTCTGCCTTCGCCGCCGGCGTCGACATCAACGCCTCCTCCACCGGGCTGGCGCTGCAGGGCTATGATCCGGTTGCCTATTTCACCGATGGCGAGGCCACCAAGGGCGATTACACGATCACCGCGATCTACGACGAAGCGCTCTATCGTTTTGCCTCCGAAGAGCACAAGGCGCTGTTCGAAGAGAACCCCGAGGCCTACGTGCCGGCCTACGGCGGCTACTGCGCCTTCGGCACCGCCATGGGCTTCAAGTTCGACGGCGATCCGACCTACTGGCGAATCGTCGACGACGTGCTTTACCTGAACCTGTCGGGGGACATCCAGGAGCGCTGGGAAGGCGACGTCCCGGGTTTCATCGTGAAGGCCGATGCCAACTGGACCGACATCGCCGACAAGGATCCGGCGGCGCTGCAGAGCAACTGAGCGTTCTGACGCCCGGAACCGGGAAACGGCGGCCCGGGGAGCCGCCGTTTTTCATTCCCCGTGATACCCCGCCCCGGAGGACTGCCGGGGCTCAGCGCACCAGACGCTCCAGCGCGGTGCCGTTGGCCCAGGTGCCGTGCAACTGGCCGCTGGGCATGCGCAGGTAGACGATCGGGTAATCGCTGCCCCAGTCGATCCAGATGACATCGCCGTTGCGGGTGCCGGTGCCGTTGTAGCCCTGGTTGCCGACGCGCCAGGCGATATAGACCATGGCGCCCTCTTCGCGGATGGTGACCACGCCGCTATAGGGTGAGCCGTCGGGATTGCGCCCCTCGGCCCGGTAATTGCCCGAGATCGATTGCGCCGCGACCGGCGCCGCCAGCGTCATCATCCCCGCCGCCAGCCCGGCCATCACCGCGCGGCGGCCCCATGTCGTGATTTTCATGCCTTCCCCCTGATGCGATACATTTTGGCCAGTCTGGCCCGGATCGGGCCGTCTGTCACGCGTTCAGGGGGCGTTGTGGCTCAGTAGGCAAACGCCTCGTAGATCCGGTCGAGATCGCCGTTCCAGTCGCCGTTGTACTGTTCCAGCAGCTCGTCGGCCGGGGTCGTCCCGGTTTCGACGCTGTCCTCCAGCGCGTGCAGGAAGTGGCGCTCGTCCTGCACCATGCCGCCCAGGCCGGGGCGCGCGCGGGCCTTGAGGCCGGAGCGCGCGATATCGAGCACCTCGGTCGCCAGATCCTGCATGGTCCGGCCGCCGACCTCGGCCTGAAGCCCGCCTTCCGCCGCGCCCAGGCGCCAGGCCTCGCGGGTCTCGGCATCCCAGCCCTTGACCAGGTCCCAGGCCGCGTCCAGCGCGCCCTGATCATAGGTCAGCCCGACCCAGAAGGCCGGCAGCGCGCAAAGCCGGCGCCAGGGGCCGCCATCGGCGCCGCGCATCTCGATGAACTTCTTCAGCCGCGCCTCGGGGAAGGCCGTGGTCAGGTGATCGGCCCAGTCGCTGAGCGTGGGTTTCTCGCCCGGCAGCGCCGGCAGCTCGCCCTTGAGGAAATCGCGGAACGACATGCCCAGCGCATCGATATACTTGCCGTCGCGGTAGACGAAATACATCGGCACATCGAGCATGTACTCGACCCAACGCTCGAACCCGAACCCCTCGTCAAAGACGAAGGGCACCATGCCGGTGCGGGCCGGGTCGAGGTGCTGCCAGACCCAGGAGCGATAGGATTTCATGCCGTTGGGCTTGCCCTCGAAGAACGGCGAATTGGCAAAGAGCGCGGTGGCGACCGGTTGCAGCGCGATGGCGACGCGCATCTTTTGCACCATGTCGGCCTCGGAGCCGAAGTCGAGGTTGACCTGCACCGTGCAGGTGCGCCGCATCATGGTGGTGCCGGTGGTGCCGACCTTGTCCATATAGGCGTTCATCAGCTTGTAGCGGCCCTTGGGCATCAGCGGCATCTGGTCGTGGGTCCAGATCGGTGCCGCGCCCAGCCCGATGAAGCCGACGCCGATCTCGTCGGCGATATCCTTGACCTCGCGCAGGTGCTCGTTCACCTCGTCGCAGGTCTGGTGGATGGTCTCCAGCGGGGCGCCCGACAGTTCCAGCGCGCCGCCCGGTTCCAGCGAAACATTGGCACCGTCCTTTTCCAGACCGATCAGGTGGCCGCCCTCGCGGACCTCGGCCCAGCCATAGCGGTCGCGCAGCCCCTCGAGCACGGCGCGGATCGAGCGTTCGCCGTCAAAGGGCAGCGGTTTGTGCGTATCCTTGCAATAGCCGAACTTCTCGTGCTCGGTGCCGATGCGCCAATCCTGTTTTGGCTTGCAGCCTTCGGCCAGGTATTCGGCCAGTTGTTCATGCCGCTCGATCGGGCCGCCGCCAGACTGGGGGATGGACATGCGCGCGCTCCGTTGCTGCTTGCTCTCGTTTCCGGAGGGCAGTCGTGCGGCGAAACGCCGGGAGTGTCAATGCAGCCTTTGGTGGGCGGGGCGCAGGGGGGTGCGTTCCCAGATCACAACCGCATGAGCATTGTCGCGCCTGAGCTCGGCCAGCATGCGTTCGGTACGCAGGCCCGGCAGGGCGGCGAAGACATCGAACAGGGCCTGTGCGCCCTCGGCGTTGACGGGGATGTGCAGCACCGGCTGGCCCGGTTGTTGCAGCGCCCAGTGGGCCGGGCGCGCCGAGGGGTCGAGCACCAGCCGCTCCAGATCGGTGACCGAGACCGAGCCGCCCGAGAGCGGCCCCATGTAGGTGATCTCGCCCTCGTCCACCAGCACGACGCCGGGGCCCTGCCCGGCGGTGCGAAAGCGCGCGCGCTGCACCCCGATCACGGCGATGCCGGCCCCGGCCGGCACCAGCAGCCAGCCGATCCAGCCCAGCAACCCGCCCACCGAAAGCGCCCAGTAGAGGCCCAGCGCCACGATGACCGCGCCGGCCAGCGCCTCGCGCCAGCGGGTCAGTGCCGCGCGAGCCTCGGCGCGAATGAAGCTCATGACCAGTCCCCCAGCGCCTGTTGCCACAGGGTCATCGCGGCCACGGCGGCGGTATCGGCGCGCAGGATGCGCGGGCCGAGGGCGACGACATGCGCCTGCGGCAGGGCATGCAGACGTTTGCGCTCGGCGTCCGAAATGCCGCCCTCGGGGCCGATCAGGATCGCCCAGGGGCCGGGCGCCGCGCCGGCAAGCCCCTTGGCCTCGCCGACCTCGGCCTCGTCGCAGAACATCAGCTGACGGTCCTCGGGCCAGTCGGCGAGCAACCGGTCGAGTTTTTGCAGCTCGGTGACCTCGGGCACGAAGGTGCCGCCGCATTGTTCGGCCGCCTCGATGGCATGGGCCTGCAACCGGTCCTGGCGGATGCGGTCGGAATTGGTGAAATCGGTCTGCACCGGAATGATCCGCGCCGCCCCCATCTCGGCCGCCTTTTCGACGATGAAATCGGTGCGCGCCTTCTTGATCGGCGCGAAGATCAGCCAGAGGTCGGGCGGCATCTGCAACGGCCGGGTCTGCGCCGCGCAGGTCAACACGCCGCCGCGCTTGCCGGCCTCGACCACCTCGGCGCGCCATTCGCCGTCGCGTCCGTTGAACAGCGCCACCAGGTCGCCCGGCCCCAGCCGCATCACCCCGAAGAGGTAATGCGCCTGTTCCCGCGTCAGAGGAACCGATTGCCCCGCCCCCAGCGGGTGCTCTACATACAGCCTGACCTTTGCCTTCATGCGAGACTACATATGCAACCTCAACGCCCGACGCCAGACGCGACCGCCAGCGGTCAGGTGGCCGATGCGGTGCGCGGCAACTGGGTCGACCGGCTGGCGCCCCCCGCGACGCGGCCCTATCTGCGGCTGAGCCGCGCCGACCGGCCGATCGGAACCTGGCTGCTGCTGCTGCCGTGCTGGTGGGGGCTGGCGCTGGCGATGCTTTGGGACCAGTCGCCGCGCTGGGGGGATCTGTGGATCTTCATCGCCTGCGGCCTTGGCGCCTGGCTGATGCGCGGGGCCGGTTGTACCTGGAACGACATCACCGACCGCGACATCGACGGCAGCGTCGAGCGCACCCGGTCGCGGCCGATCCCCTCGGGGCAGGTCAGCGTCAAGCAGGCCGTCGCCTATATGGGCGTACAGGCGCTGGTGGCTTTCGCCATTCTGCTCACCTTCAACTGGGCGGCGATCGGGCTGGGGTTCGTGTCGTTGCTGCCGGTGGCGGTCTATCCCTTTGCCAAGCGGTTCACCTGGTGGCCGCAGGTGTTCCTCGGGCTGGCGTTCAACTGGGGCGCGCTGCTGGCCTGGACGGCGCATACCGGCGCGCTGCACTGGGCGCCGGTGATCCTTTACCTGGCGGGGATCTGCTGGACGGTGTTCTACGACACGATCTATGCCCACCAGGACGCCGAGGACGACGCGCTGATCGGGGTGAAATCCACCGCGCGGCTGTTCGGCGCCGACAGCCCGCGGCGGTTGCGTCAGTTCCTGGTGGCCACGCTGGTGCTGATGGCGGTGGCGGTGATCCTGGCGGTGGAACCGCGCGGCTCGCTCGCGGCGCTGGCAATCGCGCTGGCGGGCGTCTGGGCGATGGGCTGGCACATGCTGTGGCAACTGCGCCGGTTCGACCCCGAGGACAACCCCGGGTTGCTCCGCCTGTTCCGGTCCAACCGCGACACCGGCTTGATTCCGCTCATCTTCTTTCTGCTCGCGGTACTGGTGTGATTGCACGCCGGGCGGTCGGGTTGTATGACATCGGCGATCTGAAGAACTGAAGACCGATCCCCTGATGCGCCTTTCCTCCCTGTTCGCCGTCGGCCTGACCTTCCTTGCCGCAGCCATCCTTTGCCTTGTGGCGGCGGGTTTCGCGGTTTCCGCAGTGGAGGATTCGACCGAGATCGGCGTGCGCCGGTCACTGGACGAGGCAGATCACCACTGGGCCGAGGTCGAGGCCGACGGGCTGCGGGTGATCCTGGCCGGCACCGCCCCGGACGAGGCCACGCGCTTCAACGCCATTACCGTGGCGGGCACGGTGGTGGATGCCGCCCGCGTCATCGACAACATGCACATCACCCCCACCGAGGAGCTGAAGCCGCCGCGGTTCTCCGCCGAGGTGCTGCGCAACGACAGCGGCATCTCGATCATCGGGCTGGTGCCCACCGATACCGACCGCGAGGATCTTCTGGAGGCGCTCGAAGACATCGCCGGGGCGACCAAAGTGGCCGATTTCCTGGAGACAGCCGCCTATCCCGCGCCCGAGGGCTGGTCCGACGCGATGCGCTTTGCGGTCCTCGCGCTGGCCGAACTGCCGCGGTCGAAGGTGTCCGTCAGCCCCGGGCAGGTCGAGATCACCGCCATCGCAGACAGCCGCGAGGACAAAAGGACGCTGGAGCGCAAGCTGACCCGCGCCGCGCCCGCAGGGTTGCGGCTGGGGCTGGAGATCGCCGCGCCGCGCCCGGTGATCACGCCGTTCTCGCTGCGCTACATCATCGACGAGGACGGCGGGCGGTTCGATGCCTGTTCGGCCGAGACCGAGGAGGCGCGTGACCGCATCCTGACTGCCGCCCGCGCCGCCGGGCTGACCGGCGAGGCCACCTGCACCATTGGCCTTGGCGTGCCCTCGCCCAATTGGGCGCGGGCGGCGGAACTGAGCCTGGACGCGCTGGCGCGCCTTGGCGCGGGATCGGTCACCTTTGCCGATGCGGACATCACGCTGGTTGCGGTTCAGGGCACCGACGAGGGGCTGTTCGACGAGGTGGTGGGGGAATTGGAGAACGCGCTGCCGGAGGTCTTCGCCCTGCATGCCGTGCTTCCCGCCCCGGTGGACAACAGCACCGGCGGACCGCCGGAGTTCACTGCCACCCGCAGCCCCGAGGGGCTGGTGCAACTACGCGGGCGGTTGAGCGACGAAAGCCTGCGCCGCATGGCCGAGAGCTATGCCCAGGCGCGGTTCGGCTCGGAAAGCGTGTATACTGCGGCGCGCGTCGCCGAGGATCTGCCGGCGGATTGGCCGGTACGGGTCCTGGCCGGTCTCGAGGCGCTGTCGAAACTGACGAACGGGGCGGTCACCGTGCTGCCCGACACGGTTCGCCTGAGCGGCAATACCCATGACGCGGAAGCCAGCGCCGAGATTGCCCGACTGCTGTCGGACAAGCTGGGCGAGGCCGAGGATTTCGCGCTCGACATCACCTATACCGCCCGGCCGGAGCCGGAGGAAACGACACCGGACCCGGAAGAATGCGAGCGCCGCCTGAGCGCCGCGCAAGAGGCCGGCAAGATCACCTTCGAGCCCGGATCGGCCACCATCGCCGCGGGGTCGCAGGACATCATGAACCGGATTGCCGACATCCTGACCGAATGCAAGGAGCTGAGGCTGGAGATCCAGGGCCACACCGACAGCCAGGGCCGCGAAGAGATGAACCTCAAGCTCAGCCAGGCGCGGGCGCAATCGGTGCTGAACGAGTTGCGGGCGCGGCGCGTGCTGACCTCGACCTATGTCGCGGTGGGTTATGGCGAGACCCGCCCGATCGCCCCCAACGACACCGAGGAAGGCCGCGAGGCGAACCGGCGCATCGAGTTCCGCCTGATCCGGATCGAACCGGCGGCGGAGGCGGAAACCACGCTGGACGCCATGGCGGGGACCACAGACCCGGCGGCGGCAGACGCCGAGGACGGAACCGAGGAGGATACGGTGGACGACGCGGAGACGGCCGCGGAGGACACCGAAGCGACCGACGAGGACGGCACCACGGCGGAGGGCCCCGAAGCCGGGGATGCGGGCGCCGCCCCTGCGGCGAACGCCCCCCAGACCGAGGCGCCCGCGGCCCCCGGAGAGGAGACGGAATGAACAGAACCGAGTTCATCATAACCACGGCGATCGTCCTGTTCATCGCCTTCACCGTCGGCTGGTTCGCCCATTGGCTGGTGCATCGCTTTACCCGCGTGAACCAGAGCGATGTCGCCGATCTCGACCGGATGAGCCAGGAGCTGCACGAGGCCGAGGAGACCCGCGATCAGGCGATCACCTATCTGCAGCAGCGCGAGGCGGAGCTGACCAACCAGCTGACCCAGACCGAGGCCGAGCTGCGGGCGGCGATGGACGGGCTGCGCGATGCCCGGCAGGAGGCCGAAGAGCTGCGCGCCCATCTGGAGCGTGCGGCTCAGGGCTGACCGGACGGCGGCGTCATTCGGCCCAGAGATGCGGAAGATCGAGCGCCGTTGCGCATCCCAGCGTGGTGCCCTCCACCCGTTCCAGCGCATCGGGCGACAGGCCCCGCACCATCCAGGCGTCCGCGTTTTGCGCAGGTATGGGATAGGGGGCCGAGACCGGGCGGCAAGGGTGGAATCCGTGCCGGGGATAGTATCCAGGATGCCCCAGCACGAAGACCAGATCGCAACCCGCCTCGCGCAGCCGGCTCAGCCCCTCGCGGATCAGCGCGCCGCCGATGCCCTGTTCCTGTAGCTCAGGGGAAACGGCGAGCGGGCAGAGCAGCCGTGCCTGGATCCCGCCGGGATCGGGCGACAGCGTGGCGCGGGTAAACAGGATGTGGCCCAGCGGCCGGCCGTCGCGTTCGGCCAGAAGCGACAGGCGCGGTGCGGCGGTGGGGTCGTCGAGCAGATCCGCAACCAGATCCGCGATCACTGGCCCCTCGTGCGGCCCGAAGGCGGCGCGGTGCAGGTCGAGCACCCGGGCGCGGTCACTGGCGCGGGTCGGGCGAATGAACAGGCGGCGGCCCGCCATCGCAGGGTTTACCACCGGTCGAGGGCGTCCTCGTCCTCGACCTTCGCCGCGACCCATTCGGAGCCGTCTGCGGCGATCTCCTTTTTCCAGAACGGCGCGCGGGATTTCAGGTAGTCCATCAGGTATTCGGCCGCCTCGAAGGCGTGTTTGCGGTGTGGCGCGGCGGTGGCAACCATCATGATCGTCTCACCGGGGCGCAACTGCCCGTGGCGGTGGATCACCAGCACGTCTGAGAGCGACCAGCGCTCTGCCGCCCGCTCGGCGATGGATGTGATCGCCTTCTCGGTCATGCCTGGGTAATGTTCGATCTCCATCGCCCTGAGCCCGCCTTGCGCCAAGTCGCGCACCACGCCGGTAAAGGTAACGACGGCGCCGGCCGCGGTGACCCCGGCGGCAAAGGCATTGGCCTCCTCGCCCAGGTCGAACGGGTCGGTCTGAACCGCGATCCGCATGGTTCAGCCGCCCGTCATCGGCGGAAAGAAGGCGACCTCGCGGACACCGGCCAGCGGCGCATCGAAATCGGACAGTTCCTGATCCAGCGCCACACGCAGGGCGGAAAGGTCGGCAAATGCGGCGGCGTAGCGGTCTTCGCGCGCGCTCAGTTCCGAGACCAGATCGGCAACGGTGGCCGCGCCGGTCTCGACCCGTTCGCGCGGCAGGCCGATCCGCTCCCGGACCCAGGCGAAATAAAGTACATCCATCAGCGCGTCTCCCTCAGATGTGGCAGCGCCTTTCGCAGGTAGTCGGCGCCGGTGATCAACGTCAGCGCCGCGGCGATCCACAACAGCCACAGCCCCAGCCGCCCGGACCAGATCATGCCATCATACATCACGCGCAGCCCGTGCAGATCCTCGACCGCGCCGGACAGCACCTGATCCAGCATCTCCTGGTCCATGCCCCAGGAATTCATCACCAGGTGGTGCTCGAATATGCCTTGCGAAAACAGCGTCGCAATGGCGATCATCTGCGCGGTTGTCTTCCATTTGGCGAGCTTGGTCACCTTGAGCGTCCCGGCGGTATCGCCGAGGTATTCGCGCAGCCCCGAGACAAAGACCTCGCGGAACAGGATTACGGTGGCGGGAAGCACCAGCCAGGGGGTCCAGTGCGAGGTGGCATAGCCGACCAGGATCATCAGCGCGATCACCACCATCGCCTTGTCGGCAATCGGATCGAGCATCGCGCCGATCTTGGTTTCCTGTTTCCAGGCCCGCGCCAGATAGCCGTCGAACCAGTCCGTCACCGCCGCGCCGACGAACAGCACCAGCGCGTACCAGTCGGCATAGGGGCGGGAGAAATACAGGAACATCACCGCCAGGCCGGGGGCCGCCAGCAGCCGCAAAAGGGTCAGGATATTGGGCAGGTTCCAACGCATGGCCGGACCCTATACCGAGGGTTTGCAACTTGAAAGCGGGCGAAAAAGAAATCTGCCCGTTCCGGACAGATGCCTCCGGCGGGAGTATTTGCAACGAGAAGAAGCCGGCCGGCGGTCAGCCGTTCTCGTGGAAAAAGCCATAGATCTTCTCGGCCAGCGAATCCGAGATGCCCTCCACCGCCTTGAGGTCCGACAGGTTGGCGCGGCTGACCGCCTTGGCGGAGCCGAAATGGGCCAGCAGCGCGCGTTTGCGGGTGGCGCCCACCCCGGCGATGTCGTCGAGCGGGGTGGCGCCGACCGCCTTGGCCCGCTTGGCCCGATGGGTGCCGATGGCAAAGCGGTGCGCCTCGTCGCGCAGGCGTTGGACGAAGTAGAGCACCGGATCGTTCATCCGCAGCGCGAAGGGGCGCTGCCCGGGGCGGTGAAACTCCTCCTTGCCGTGGTCGCGGTCGACGCCCTTGGCGACGCCGACCATCGGAATGTCCTCGACCCCGTGCTCCTCCATGATTTCGCGCACGGCGCTGACCTGCCCGGCGCCGCCGTCGATCAGCAG
>NZ_JARGPK010000070.1 GCF_029212575.1 Antarcticimicrobium sp. | reverse complement strand
AAACGCCCGGCCAATCGGCCGGGCGCGGGTCTCATCGTGCCAGGGGCGGCCTTACTTCAGGCGCGAGGCGACGTTTTCCCAGTTGACCAGGTTGTCGAGGAAGTTGGTCAGATAGGCCGGGCGCTTGTTGCGGAAGTCGATGTAATAGGAGTGTTCCCACACATCGCAGCCCAGCAGCGCGGTCTGGTCGAAGCACAGCGGGTTGACGCCGTTCTCGGTCTTGGTCACGGCGAGCGAGCCGTCGGCGTTCTGCACCAGCCAGGCCCAGCCCGAACCGAACTGACCGGCACCGGCGGCGGCGAATTGCGACTTGAACTCGTCGACCGAGCCGAAGGATTCGACCAGCGCCTTTTCCAGCGCGCCGGGCATGGCAATGCCGCCCGGGCCCATCATTTCCCAGAACTGGGCGTGGTTCCAGTGCTGCGAGGCGTTGTTGAAGATGCCGTTCTGGGCGACCGCGCCGGCCTGGTAGGTGCCCTTGACGATCTCTTCGACCGGTTTGCCTTCCCACTCGGTCCCGGCGATCAGCTTGTTGCCGTTGTCGACATAGGCCTTGTGGTGCAGGTCGTGGTGATATTCCAGCGTTTCCGCCGACATGCCCTTGGATGCCAGCGCGTCATGTGCATAAGGAAGATCGGGTAATTCAAAAGCCATCTCGGGCCCCCTGCTGATTAAGTTGCGTTTCCCCGGTTTACATGCGGCCCAGCCGCGGCGGGGTCAAGGGCCAAGGCGGAAAACCGGCCCCCGACAGGGGCCTGCACAGGGGCGCGCGCGCCATGCTGACAGCTCTGCGAAAGGCGATCTACCGGGCGCGCGGTTTCTATGCCGGGCGGCTGGGCGGGGTGCCTTTCCGCCTCGATCCCTATCACAGCAAGTTCTGGCGCCGGGCCAGCGCCGGGGCGTGGGAGCCGGAGACCTTTGCCGTACTCGACGCGCATCTGGCGGCAGATGCGGATTACATCGATATCGGGGCGTGGATCGGGCCGACCGTCCTTTATGCGGCGAGAAAGGCGCGCCATGTCTGGGCGTTCGAGCCCGATGCGACCGCGTTCCGGCACCTGGCCTGGAACATCGAGTTGAACGGGCTGCGCAATATCAGTGCGCTGCCGGTGGCGCTGTCGACGCGCACCGGCGTGGCGCGGATGGCCAGTTTCGGCGGCGAGGCAGGCGACAGCATGACCAGCCTGCTGAACGCCGGGGCGGCCGGCGGCAGCGACGTGGTGACGTTGGGATGGGACAGCTTTGCCGCCGATGCGGACCTGTCGCGGGTCTCGCTGGTCAAGATCGACGTGGAGGGGGCGGAGTTCGGCCTGCTCCCGGCCCTGCTGCCCTGGCTGGAGGCGCAGCGCCCGGCGCTGTACCTGTCGACCCACGCGCCCTACCTCGCCGAGGCCGAGCGCGCGGCGCAGATGGCCGCGCTGGCGGAAACGCTGTCGTTCTACGCCACCTGCCACGACGAGACCGGCGCGCCGGTCCCGGTCGAGGCCATGACCGCGCCGGGGGCGCTGGAACGGTTCCGCACATTCCTTTTTGCCGGGTGAGACGTCAGTAGACGCCCACGCCCGAGCCCGGCTGCGCCGCGACGCCGAGCAGGTCGAAGACATAGCGCGCCACCGAACGGAAGCAGATGACGCGAAAGCTCTCGTCCTGCTCCATCCAGATCGCGGCGGGCACCTGTGCCATGCGGGTGCGGCGGACCATGCCGGGCCCGAAGGCGCCGGGCGCGAAATCCACCGGGCAGAGCTTGGCCAGAACCTCGCGCGCGGCAGGGCCGGACACGGTGAGCATCGCGCGGGCGTCCGAGACATCGACGGCCAGCGCATGCGCGGTGCCGAGGGCGGCGGTCACCTTACCCAGCGTGGCATCGACCTCGGCGTAGGGGCACAGCAGCAGCTCGTCCGGCGACATCCAGATGGCCGTTCCGCTCTTGCCCCGCACCACGCCGCGCTGACCCGGAAGCTTGGCCCCGGTGGCGGCCATGACCGCCGCCTTGACGGCTTTCGAGGCGAGATCGCCGCGCAGGGTGATCATGCCATGAAGCCCGACCTCCTCGATGCGGGCGAGCCCGTCGTGGCGGGCGCCGCCGAGTGCAGTGATGGGTGCGGTGATGGGTTCAGACATTCTGCTTTTCCCCGTCCTTGTCGTAAAAGACCGGATCGACGATCCGCGCCTTGTGGATCTTGCCGTCGGTGCCCGGAAACTCCAGCACCTCGCCCATGCGGTCGGGGCCGTGCAGCACCAGCCCCATGGCGATGCCGCGCCCCAGTGTCGGCGAATGGTAGGTGGAGGTGACCCGCCCCTGCACGTTGCGCTGGCCGTTGGCATTGCGGCCCTCGGCCACCGCATAGGCGCCATCGGGCAGCACGCCACTGTCCTCGGTTTCCAGCCCGACCAGCTTCCAGCGTTCGGGGTCGGTCATGTGGCTGCGCTGCTGCGCCCGCTTGCCGAGGTAATCCTCTTTCTTCTTGGAGATCGCCCAGCTCAGCCCGAGATCCTGCGGGATCACCGTGCCGTCGGTCTCGTCCCCGATCATGATGAAGCCCTTTTCGGCCCGCATGATGTGCAGCGCCTCGGTGCCGTAGGGCATCACCCCGAAGGCCGCACCCGCCTGCGCGAGCCTGTCCCAGAGCGCGCGACCCTGCCCGGCCCGCACCGCGATTTCATAGGACAGCTCGCCGGAGAAGGAGATGCGGTAGATCCGAACCGGAATGCCGGCCAGTGTGCCGTCGGCCCAGGTCATGAACGGCAGCGCCTCTTTCGAGACATCCATGCCGCCGAGGCTTTCCAGCAGCGCGCGGGCCTTGGGGCCGACCACGGCGATCTGGGCGAACTGCTCGGTCACGTTGGCGGTGTAAACCTGCCAATCCCACCATTCTGTCTGCAGCCATTCCTCCATGTGGGCATGGATATGCTCGGCGCCGCCGGTGGTGGTGTGGCACAGGAAGGTCTGCTCGTCGATCCGGGCCACCACGCCGTCGTCGATCAGAAAGCCGTTCTCGCTGCACATCAGCCCATAGCGGCATTTGCCCGGCTTCAGCGTGCTCATCATGTTGGTGTAGAGCATGTCGAGGAAGCGGCCCGCGTCCGGCCCCTTGACGATGATCTTGCCCAGCGTGGAAGCGTCCAGCATTCCAACAGCTTGCCGGGTGTTGTTCACCTCGCGCATCACCGCGTCATGGGTGGTCTCACCGGCCTGGCGGTACGTATAGGGGCGGCGCCAGTGGCCGACCGGCTCCCACTCGGCGCCGTGGGCTTCGTGCCAATCGTGGATCGGGGTGCGGCGCAGCGGCTGGAACACCTCGCCGCGCGCCTCTCCGGCGATGGCGCCGAAGGAGATCGGCGTGTAGGGCGGGCGGAAGGTGGTGGTCCCGACCGTGGGAATCTCTGCACCCAGCGCGTCAGCAAGGGTTGCAAGGCCATTGATGTTGCTGAGTTTTCCCTGATCCGTCGCCATGCCCAGCGTGGTGTAACGCTTGGTGTGTTCGACGCTCTCGTAGCCCTCGCGCGCGGCCAGTTGCACGTCGGAGACCTTCACGTCGTTCTGGTAATCGAGCCAGGCTTTCATCCGCAGGCTGACCTTGGCAGCGCGCGGCATCAGCCAGATCGGGGCGAGCGGCGCCTCCCCGGTGGCGTCGCCCCGCGGGGCCTTGGTGCGCTTTGGCTTGAAACCGGCTGATTTCGCGGCGGATTTTCCTGCACCATCCGCATCCGTCAGCACCGCGCCGAGCGACAGCTCGCCATTGGCGGCACCGGCAGCGGCGACAAAGGGCTGCCCGTCGGCGCCGGTGGGCGCGCGTTTGGGGTCCGGGCGGAACATCGCAAGGGCGTCGTCCCAGGTGAGCTTGCCCCCGCAATGGGACCACAGGTGCACCACCGGCGACCAGCCGCCGGACATGGCGACCGCATCGCAGGCCACCTCCTCCAGTGCGGCGCCCTGCCCCTCCTGCGCGCAGATCCCGACCTTGGTCACGCGCTTGCCGCCCGAGACCTTGGCCACGGCGCGGCCGCAGTCGATGCGGAGGCCGAGGCTTCGCGCCTCTTCCATCAGCGCCCCGCCGCCGCTGGCGCGGGCATCCAGCACCCGCAGAACCTCGACCCCGGCGCGTTTGAGCGTGATGGCGGTGCGATAGGCATCGTCGTTGTTGGTGACCACGATCACCCGCTGCCCCGGCGCGACGCCGTAGTTGACCACGTAGTCGCGCATGGCCGAGGCCAGCATCACGCCCGGCACGTCGTTGCCCGCGAAACTCAGCGGGCGCTCGATGGCGCCGGTGGCGGTGATCACCTGGGCGGCGCGGATCCGCCACAGCCGGTGACGCGGCCCGGCCGTTTCAGGCGCGTGATCGGTCAGCCGCTCATACCCCAGGACATAGCCGTGGTCATAGACCCCCGCGCCCATGCAGCGCGGGCGCAGGGTGACGTTGGGCATGGATTTCAGCGCGTCGAGCGTCTGCGCGATCCACGCCTCGGGCGACATCCCGTCGATCTCGCCGCCGTCCACCGGGGCGCGGCCGCCCCAATGCGCGGTCTGTTCGATCAGCAGCACCTTGGCGCCACTCTCTGCCGCCGATTTCGCGGCGGCCAGCCCGGCCACGCCGCCGCCGATCACCACCACGTCGGCGAAGAAATAGAAATGCTCGTAGGTATCGGCGTCGCGCTCTTTCGGGGCTTTGCCGAGGCCCGCCGACTGCCGGATGAACGGTTCGTAGATGTGCTTCCAGAACGGCCGGGGGTGGATGAAGGTCTTGTAATAAAAGCCAGCCGGAAGGAAGCGGGCAAAACCGCTGTTCACCGCGCCCACGTCGAACTCGAGGCTGGGCCAGTGGTTCTGGCTCTGCGCGCTCAGCCCGTCGAACAGCTCGGTCGTGGTGGCGCGCTGGTTCGGCTCGAATGCCGCCCCCTGCCCGAGGCCGACCAGCGCGTTGGGCTCCTCCGCCCCGCTGGCGACGATGCCGCGCGGGCGGTGATACTTGAACGAGCGACCCACCAGCATCTGGTCATTGGCCAGCAGCGCCGAGGCGAGCGTGTCGCCGGCAAAGCCGGACATGGCCTTGCCGTTGAAGGTGAAGCGGACGGGTTTGGAGCGGTCGATCAACCGGCCCTGGGTGGCGATGCGGGTGCTCATCCGGCGGACCTTTCGATTGGGGCGGCGGGGGGGATTTGAGTATTTGGAACGAGAAGAAGGCTCATTCGACCTCTCTCCATGTCCAGCCGGGGCGTTTGGCGGTGATCGCGTCGCGGATCTCTTTCGGCGGCTCGGTGGTCTGGGCGGAATAGGTGCCGAAGACCTCGAGCGTCATGGTGCAGCGGGCGGCATGGAACCACTTGCCGCAGCCATTGGCGTGGCGCCAGCGTTCGAAATGCACGCCCTTTGGGTTCTCGCGCGCGAAGAGGTAATCGCGGAACTCCTCGTCCGAGGCGCCGGGGCCGAAGCGTTTCACATGCGCCTCACCGCCCGGGGAGAGTTCGGTTTCCTCGGCGTCGACGCCGCAATAGGGGCAGTGAAGGATCAGCATTTCAAGCTCCCGAACAGAACTGAGGGCAGCGGACAGATGCTGCCAAGCATATTTTTCACAGACAGGACCGGCTCGCCCCTTAGATCACCGCGCAGGGTTTTGACCATGTGTTCAGAGTAGGACATGCGATCCTGTGCGTTTTCGAGAACGTTCAATCTACGGTCCCCCTGTCAATGCCCTGCCTTCTTCGCAGTTCATCGAAATCGTTAAAGAACACGGGTACCGCAAAACTAACCTTTTGAGTGTGGCCGGAGGCAGATTGTTTGCTGCCATCGGCAGAGACCGACGCCTTTACTATTGTTAATATTGGGACTTCCACCCCGCCTTGGACATCGCCCGACGTTTGTTCGTTGACTTCGATTGTCAGTTCGAACTGAACCAATTGCGGCGAGTAATGGCCCGGTGTCGCTTCATGACCACCTGCAATGTAAATCTTGGTTTCGCTCTGCGCCTCCAACACAGCGTTGCCAATGTCGACCAAGGCGGTCTTTACGAAATCTTTGATTGATACACTCATCAGTGTGCCACCCCCGCCGCGACGCTTTCGTCGATGAAGCGGCCCTCGGTGAAACGGTCGAGCGTAAAATCCTCGGCCAGCGGCGAGTGGCCCCGGGCCATCAGTTCGGCCATCGCCCAGCCGGAGCCGGGAATCGCCTTGAACCCGCCGGTGCCCCAGCCGCAGTTGATGAAGACCCCCTCGACCGGGGTCTGCGAGATGATCGGAGAGCGGTCGCCGGTCATATCGACGATGCCGCCCCATTGCCGCAGCATCTTGAGCCGGGAGATCATCGGAAAGGTCTCGATCAGCGCGCGCACGGTTTCCTCGACATGGTGGAAGCTGCCGCGCTGGGTGTAGTTGTTGAAGCCGTCGGTGCCGCCGCCGATCACCATCTCGCCCTTGTCGGACTGGCTCATGTAGCCGTGCACCGTGTTGGCCATCACCACCACGTCCATGCAGGGTTTGACCGGCTCGGAAACCAGCGCCTGCAGCGCCACGCTTTCGATCGGCAGGCGGAAGCCGGCCATCTGGGCCAAGCTGCCGGAATGGCCCGCCACCACCAGCCCCAGCTTGTCGCAGTCGATCGCGCCCCGGGTGGTGTCGACACCGGTCACCTTGTCGCCGTCGCGGCGCACGCCGGTGACCTCGCATTGCTGGATGATGTCCATGCCCATGGCCGAGCACGCCCGCGCATAGCCCCAGGCCACCGCGTCATGGCGCGCGGTGCCGCCGCGCGCTTGCCACAGCCCGCCCAGCACCGGGTAGCGCGGGCCGGAGAGGTTGATGATCGGCACCAGTTCCTTGACCCGCTGCGGCGTGATCCATTCGGTGGTCACGCCCTGCAGCGCGTTGGCGTGCGCGGTGCGCTGATAGCCGCGCACCTCATGCTCGGTCTGGGCCAGCATGATCACCCCGCGCGGCGAGAACATGACGGTGTAGTTGAGATCCTGGCTCAGCCCCTCATAGAGCGCACGGGACTTCTCGAAGATCGCCGCGGAGGAATCCTGCAGGTAGTTGGAGCGGATGATGGTGGTGTTGCGGCCGGTGTTGCCGCCGCCCAGCCAGCCCTTTTCCAGCACCGCGACATTGGTGATGCCGAAATTCTTGCCGAGGTAATAGGCGGTGGCGAGCCCGTGCCCGCCGGCGCCCACGATCACCACGTCATAGCGCCGCTTCGGCTCGGCCTTGCGCCAGGCCCGGCCCCAGCCGGTGTGATCGCTCAGCGCCTCGCGGGCGACGGCAAAGGCGGAGTATCGTTTCATGGGCGAATCCGATCTTTTTGTCTGCGGCCTTCTATGCCCCCTAGCCGCTGGCGGGCCATGACGCAAATCGCCGTTTGAGGTGACAGTTGCGACATGTCGGCCCCGCGCGGCAGTTTGCCCTTTTTTCATGCGCCCACCACCTATAGATCAGGTCCAAACGGGAGTGCACATGACGTTCTGGATTATCGTATCTCTGATGGCGCTGGCGGCCGCCGCGCTGCTCGTCCTGGCTCTGATGCGCGCGCGCTCCGGCGCCGGACCGGCGGCGGCCTATGACCTGCGGGTCTATCGCGACCAGCTCAGGGAGGTCGACCGAGACCTTGCCCGCGGGGTGATCGGAGAGGCCGATGCCGAGCGCACCCGCGCCGAGGTGTCGCGCCGGATCCTCGCCGCCGACGCCGCAGCGCGCAAATCGCCGGACCGGAGCGGCGCGCCGCAGGCTGTCACCATGGTAACGGCGGTGGGCCTGGCGGTGATGGTGATCGCCGGGTCCGTGCTGCTGTATCGCGGGCTCGGGGCGCCGGGCTACGGCGACCTCGGGTTGCGCCACCGGATCGAGATGGCGCAGGCGGCACGCGAGTCCCGCCCTGACCAGGGCGCCGCCGAGGCGCGTATGCCGGCGCTGCCCCCGCGCGAACTGGACGACGGGTACAAGGCGCTGGTCGACAAGCTGCGCAGCACTGTCGCCAGCCGCCCCGAGGATGCACGCGGCCACGACCTGCTGGCCCAGCACGAGGCCAACAGCGGCAATTTCCCGGCCGCCTACGCCGCCAAGGCGCGGGTGATCGAGATCAGGGGCGAGGACGCCACGCCGCAGGATTATGCCGAATACGCCGAGCTGATGATCATGGCCGCCGACGGCTATGTCTCGCCGCAGGCCGAGCGGGCGCTGGCCGCGGCGCTGGAACGCGATCGCGGCAACGGGCCGGCGCGCTATTACTGGGGCGCGATGATGGCGCAGACCGGGCGGCCCGACATCGCCTTTCGCATCTGGGAGGAAACGCTGCGCGCGGGCCCGCCCGACGCCTATTGGATCGCGCCGATCCGCGGCCAGATCGAGGATATGGCGGCGCGCGCCGGCGTCGATTATGCCCTGCCCCCTGCCACGGGCGGCGCGCCGATGCTGGCCGGGCCCAACTCCGAGGACATGGCCGCCGCCGCCGACATGACCGCCGAGGAGCGGCAGGACATGATCCGCGGCATGGTCGACCGTCTCTCGGACCGGCTGGCCAGCGACGGCGGCAGCGCGGCGGAATGGGCCCGGCTGATCGGCGCGCTCGGCGTGCTGGGCGAGACCGACCGCGCCAGGGCGATCCATGCGGAGGCGCAACAGACCTTTGCCGGGGACACCGAGGCGCTGGCGCAGATCGAGGCCGCCGCGCGCCGGGCGGGGGTGGCAGAGTGATCTGTGACCCCTTCGAGGAGTTTGCCGCCGCCCTGCCGCCGATGTCGGCGCTGATCGGGCTGGACCTGGGCGACAAGACCATCGGTGTCGCGGTCTCCGACAGGATCGGCGCCGCCGCGACGCCGATCGAGACGATCCGCCGCAAGAAATTCACCCCCGATGCCGAGCGGCTGATGCAATTCGCCCGCAACCGCGAGGTCGGCGGCATCCTGCTGGGCTTGCCGCGCAACATGGACGGCAGCGAGGGGCCGCGCTGCCAGGCCACCCGCGCCTTTGCCCGCAACCTGGCGCGGATGACCGAACTGCCGATCGGCTTCTGGGACGAGCGTCTGAGCTCGGTCGCCGCCGAACGCGCGCTGCTGGAGGCGGATACGTCGCGAAAGCGTCGCGCAGAGCTGATCGATCATGTCGCCGCCTCGTATATCCTGCAGGGGGCGCTGGACCGGATGCGCCACATCAGGACGGAAGGCGGCGCATGAACGACCAGGTGTGGAAGCGAGACGAAGTGGAAAGCCCCTGCGTGCGCATCTGCGTGGTCCACCCTGAGGAGCGGATCTGCACCGGCTGCCTGCGGACGCTGGAGGAGATCGCGCGCTGGTCGCGGATGCCCGCCGAGGAACGCCGCGCGGTGATGGACGAGCTGCCCGCCCGCGCCCCGCGCCTGCGAAAACGCCGGGGCGGACGGGCGGCGCGGCTCAAGGGGTGAGCAATCGGTCTGATCGGCGCACCCGATCCGACTACGGCGCCGCCAGCCATTCAGCCGTCCCGCCGGGCAGGTGCGGACGGAAATAGGCGATCATGCGCCCCTCTTCCGGGGCCTCGGCGCCGTCCTCCCAGGGGGCCACGCCGTGCAGGGCCAGCCGGTGCAGCAGACAGGCCTCGCCGGGGCGGGCATGAAGGGGAACCCGGCGGCAGGTCTCGAAGATGCGGGCGCGGGCGGCTTGGTAGGGTTCGGTGAGGTCCACCCTGTCCCAGTCCTGCGGATCATGGCCCTTGAGCGCCTCGGTCAGCGCCGCGCGCAGGATCTCGTGGCTACCCTCCCAGACCACCAGCGGTGCGGCACCGGGGCCGGTCTCGGTCAAAGGCAGACCGAGGATGAAGCTGTGGCGCTCGTCAAGATGGCGGCGGCGGTCCGGCCCCCTGGGCTTCAACCCGTCCAGATGCGCCGCGTCGCGGTTTTGCCGGTAGCGGAAGGCAGCGGTGCTTTCGCCCTCTCTCGGGCGCGGGTAGCCGGGCCAGATCACGGAGAGCTGCGCCGGATGCAGCGGCGGCAGCGGGACGATCCGCGCCCCTATGAACTCGACGGCGGGGCCGGTGAGCGGGGCGGAGCCGCCGATGCGGCCCTGCGCATCGTTGGGCAGCGCATCGACACCGACAAACCAGGTGCCGGCGCAGACATGCCAATGGGCATGGGCCGGGTCGTGCACCGCCACCCTTGCTGCCTCCAGCGCATGGGCGGCCCACTCCCTCACCGCTGCGTCCGGGCCGAACCTGGCCCAGCCGCGGGTGAAAAACCTCTCTACCACCCCAGCGCCTTGCGCAGCATGTTCAGCGCCACCAGGATCAGGAACACCGCGAAGATCCGCTTGAGCCGCTTGGGGTCGGTCTTGTGCGCCAGCTTGACCCCCAGGGGGGCGGTCGTCAGGGTCATCGCGATGACCACCAGGAACGCGGGGATGTTCACCGCGCCTACGGTCAGGGGCGGACGCTGCGCCGCCTCGATCGGCAACAGCAGGAAGCCCGCCACCGAGGGCACCGCGATGATCACGCCGAAACCGGCGGCAGTGGCCACGGCGCGATGGATCGGGGTGTTGTAAAGGCTCATCAGCGGCACGCCGAAACTGCCGCCGCCGATCCCCATCAACACCGAGAGAAAGCCGACGACAGGCGACATCAGCGCGCGTTTGACGCCCCCCGGCATCGCCTCGCCCAGCCGCCATTCGGATTTTCCGAGGCCGAGATAGAGCCCAATGACGATGCCCAGCACGCCGAACAGCGCCTGCAGCATGTCCGAGCGCAGCGCCGAGGCGACCAGCACCCCCGCCACCGCGCCCAGGGCGATCCCCGGCGCCCAGCCGCGCAGGATGGTCCAGTCGACCGCGCCCTTCCTGTTGTGGCTCAGCACCGAGCGTACCGAGGTCACGATGATAGTGGCAAGCGAGGTCGCAAGGCACATCTGCATCAGCTGTGGGCCGCCGTATCCAAGGGTCTGGAACGCATAGAAGAACGACGGCACCAGAACGATGCCGCCGCCGACGCCCAACAGCCCGGCCAGCACCCCGGCCAGCCCGCCGATCGCCAGAAGCATCACCAGCATTTGCAGCAAAAGCATCGTGTCGGGCATCGGTCTCTCCGTGATCGGTTTCGACGCTGCCTTACACGGATCCCGGGGCGGAGGCCAGCGCCCGGGCGGGTTCAGCCCGCCGCGCGTTCGGCCCCGGTGTCGATCCGCTCCAACGCCTGTTCCACCAGGTCCGGCCCGGCGCCGGGTCGCGTCGCTCCCTCCGACAGCACCCGCCGCCAGGCCCGCGCGCCGGGGCGCCCGGCGAAAAGGCCGAGCATGTGCCGCGTCACCTGGTGCAGGCGGCCACCGCCTGCCAGGTGACGTTCGATGTACGGCAGCATGGCCCGCGCCACCTGCACCGGATCGGCCACCACGCCAGTGCCGAAGATCTCCGGATCGGCCGCCGCAAGGATATCGGTGGGGGTGTGGTAGGCAGCGCGGCCGATCATCACCCCGTCGAGCCCTGCATCGAGAAACCCCTTCGCCTCTGCCAGTGACCCGACACCGCCATTCACCGAGATGTGTAGCTGCGGGAACTGCATTTTCATCCGCATCACCAGATCGGAGTCGAGCGGCGGGATATCGCGATTTTCCTTCGGGCTGAGGCCCTGCAGCCAGGCCTTGCGCGCGTGGATGATAACCCGGCCACAGCCCGCCTCCGCGATCCGCTCCAGGAAATCGGGCAGAACCACCTCCGGGTCCTGGTCATCGACGCCGATGCGGCATTTTACCGTGACCTCCACCTCGACCGCGTCGCGCATCGCCGCGATGCAATCGGCCACCAGCGGCGCCTGGGTCATCAGAACCGCGCCGAAGGTGCCAGACTGAACCCGGTCGGAGGGGCAGCCGCAGTTGAGGTTGATCTCACCATATCCCGCCTCTGCCCCCAGACGCGCGGCCTGCGCCAGCTCGGCCGGATCGGAGCCGCCCAGTTGCAGCGCGACGGGATGCTCCTCGGCGCTGTGGTCGAGCAGATGCAGCGCCCCGCCCCGCACCAGCGCCGGCGCGGTCACCATTTCGGTATAAAGCAGGGCCTCCTGGCTGAGCAGCCGGAGAAAATATCGACAATGCCGGTCGGTCCAGTCCATCATGGGTGCCACGGAAAGCCGTGCGGCACCGCAAGCAATTGTTTTTAATTGTTTTTTCATATACCCACGATCACTCCGCCAATTGCTACATCGGTCGGTTTCGCCGGGTTATGCAGGGTTTTTCCGGGTTTGGCGAGCGGCGTTGCCCCATGACCGGCCCGATCGCCGCGCGAAGGCGTCTCTGACCGGCTGAACCAACCTCTCTTGCTATCCCGGCCCGCACGCCTGGCCCGGCCGTCGCTGCTACCGCCCGATCACGATATCCGCGCACAGTCCCCCCAGCGCCTCGCTCTGGCCCAGCCGCAGCGCGCCGCCGTGGGCGCGGGCGACGTCCTTGGCGATCGCCAGTCCCAGCCCGACACCGCTGCCCCGGTCCTGGTTGCGGGCGGGATCGAGCCGGGCAAAGGGTTTCAGCGCCTCCTCGCGCCGGTCGGGCGGAATTCCCGGTCCGTCGTCCTCGACCCGGATGCGCAGCACCTTGTCGCTCAACGCGACCGAGACCACCGCCCGGTTGCCGTAGCGCACCGCGTTGTCGATCAGGTTCTCCACCGCGCGGCGCACCGACAGCGGCTTGAGCGGCACCTCGCCCACGCCGCGCAGCTTGCCCAGTTCCACCGGCTTGCCGGCCCGCTGCGCATCCTCGACGATGCCGCGCACCAGGGCCACCGGATCGGTCGGCTCGGCCTCTCCCGCCGCCGCCCCGCGCGAGAACTCCAGAAAGGTGTCCAGCAGCCGCTGCATGTCGTCGACGTCGCGCAGCAGCGGCGCGGAGTCCGCCTCATCCAGCATCGTGAGCCCCAGCTTCAGCCGGGTCAGCGGCGTGCGCAGATCGTGGCTCACCCCCGAGAGCATCAGCGTGCGCTGCTCGATCTGCCGTTCGATTCGCGCCCGCATGTCGAGAAAGGCGTTGCCCGCCGCGCGCACCTCGACCGCGCCGCCGGGCCGGAACGGCGCGGTGCGGCCCCGCCCGAAGGCCTGCGCCGCATCCGCCAGCCGTGTGATCGGGCGCAGTTGGTTGCGCAGGTAGAGAAAGGCGATCACCGTCATCAGCAGGGCAAAGAACACCATCGTCACGATCAGCTGATGCGGCGTGCCCACGGTGACCCGGCTGCGGTGAAAGCCGATCTCAAGCGGGCCGTGCGCCGTCCCCACGAACAGCTGGACCGTGGAATCGTCGTTGAACCGCACCGCAAGGATCTCGGGCAGCGCCGCGCGCAGCAGCGTTCGCACATACTGGCCCGAGAAATCGTACCAGGGGATCCGGTCCGTGCCCGGCGATTCATCAGGCGGGACGAACCGCAACTGCATCTGCAGCGCCGGCAGCAGCGGCTCCAGCCCGGCCAGCGCCGCCTCCGGGTCCGGCGCGGCGTCGGCGCGAGCGGTGACGAAGACGATCTCGCGCTGCACCGTGCCGGTCATCTGCCGGGTGATGTCCTGCAGGTGGTTCTGGATGAAGGCGACAGAGACCGCCAGCATCAGCACCACCACCGGCAACAGCAGGATAAGCGCGGCCCGCCCGTAAAGGCTGCGCGGCATATAGTGTTTGAGCCAGTGGAACGACATGGGCTAAGCCTAGCGGGAGCAGACAAGGAGCGGAAGAGATGACCCAGACCCCCAACGATTTCGACCCCAGACCCGGTGAGCCGGTGCGGCTGGCCGACGGGCTGCGCCGGGTACTGGCGCCGAACCCCTCGCCGATGACCTATCGCGGCACCAACACCTATCTGCTGGGCACACGCGAACTTGCCGTCATCGACCCCGGCCCGCTCAGCGAGGCGCATTTGCAGGCGATTCTCGCGGCATTGGAGCCGGGACAGAGCATCAGCCATATCGTCGTTACCCACACCCATGTGGATCACTCCCCCCTCGCCCGGCCGCTGGCCGAGCGCTGCGGTGCGCCGATGATCGCCTTTGGCGGGCCCGAGGCCGGGCGCAGCCCGGTGATGACGCGGCTGGCCGCGGCCGGTCTTGCCGGCGGCGGCGAGGGGATCGACCGCGATTTCGCCCCCGATCTGACCGTGGCCGACGGCGCGGCCATCGAGGGCGACGGCTGGACGCTCGAGGTCATCCACACCCCCGGGCACCTGGGCAATCACATCGCGCTCGGCTGGGAGGAAGCGTGCTTTACCGCCGATCACGTGATGGGCTGGGCCAGCTCGCTGGTGTCGCCGCCGGACGGCGACCTGACCGATTTCATGGCCTCCTGCCGCAAGCTGCGCGCGCGGCGCTGGCAGGTCCTGCACCCCGGCCACGGCGCCCCGGTGGAGGATCCGGCCGGGCGGCTCGACTGGCTGATCGAACACCGGCTGGCGCGCGAGGCGGCGATCCTGGCCGCGCTTGCGGACGGCCCGGCCACTGCCGCCGATCTCGCCGCGCGCATCTATACCGAAACCCCCGCCGCGCTCCTGCCTGCGGCAGAGCGCAACGTCTTCGCCCACCTCGTTGATCTGGTGGGACAAAACCGGGTCGAGAGCCTGGGCCCCCTGGCCGCCACGGCCCGGTTCGCGCGACTGACCTGACGCCGATCGGACGCCGGTCGGGCGCAGCGAAAAATATTGTCGACGGGCCGGAAAACCCTCTGGACGCCCGGAAACCAGATTGCTATACGGCGCGAACCGTTCCGGCGTAGCTCAGCGGTAGAGCAGTTGACTGTTAATCAATTGGTCGTAGGTTCGATCCCTACCGCCGGAGCCAATCAACCACTTGGTTGTAAAGCAAAAATGGCGATCCTCCGGGATCGCCTTTTTACGTTTTTGCAACGATTTTGCAACGCGTGACACTTTCAGTCTTTCGCTTCGCGTTGTAGGAGACAGGCGACATTCGGTATCGCACGAAGGGCGTGCTACCAAATATGGTTGGCGAAACGCTTTGGTTTGCGATAAAACGTCGGCAGTTCACCAATCGTAAACCGTGGGAACGCAATAAGAACAAAGCACAGGGGCAGGCAACATGAACTTCATCGCGTTAGAGACCGAGCAGAAACTACGCGGTGGATACTACACTCCCGAAGACCTTGCCTCCTTCCTGACTCGCTGGGTGACACCAACGTCGGGCACCCGCGTACTTGAGCCTAGCTGTGGTGATGGGGCGTTCTTTCCGTCCTTACAAGGCACTGGTGCAAACGTCACTGCGTTCGAGTTGTCACCAGAAGAAGCCGCCAAGGCCAGCGCGCGCGACTTACCTGACTGCACCGTTCACAACCGCGACTTCCTCGGGTGGGCGCTTGAAAGCCAAGGGAAGCAGTTCGACGCTGTAATCGGCAACCCTCCTTTCGTTCGCTATCAGTACCTACCTGCCGCCTTTCAAGCGAACGCGGAACGAGTTTTCGCGCGGTTGAATTGCAAGTTCACCAAACACACCAATGCGTGGGTTCCATTCATCCTTGCTTCGATGGATCTGCTGCGACCGGGTGGACGTCTGGCGATGGTCGTTCCGTCCGAGATTGTACATGTGATGCACGCCCAATCCCTGCGAACCTATCTCGGCGAGCAATGCCGCCGAATCGTAATCGTGGACCCACAAGAAATCTGGTTCGAGGGCACGCTTCAAGGAGCCGTCCTGCTGATGGCCGAAAAGAAGGCGTCACCCGAAGTCCACGGCGAAGGGCTAGGCATTCACCGGGTAGCGGGCCGCGACTTCCTGCGGCAAGACCCCGAAGCAGTGTTCAACATGCCTCGCGCGATCAATGGCAAAACGGTTGAAGGCAAATGGACACGCGCGTTAGTGCCGCCCGCCACCCTTACCATTCTGGATGCTATTGAGGCCAGCGACAACTTCTGCCGGTTCAACGACGCCGCCAAGGTGGACGTGGGCATCGTAACAGGCGCGAACAAATTTTTCCTCGTCACCGACGAGGTCGTGAAACGGCATGGGCTAGAAAAATGGGCGCACCCGATGTTTGGGCGCAGCGATCATTGTCCCGGCGTTATCTACGACGACGCACAGCACGCCCGCAATGCGGCCACAGGCAAACCGACCAACTTCCTGTGGTTGGATCGGTCAGTAGAGGAAAGCCCTCAAGGCAAGGCTTACATCGCATCTGGCGAAAGCGAAGATTTGCACAAGCGGTACAAGTGCCGCATTCGCAACCCGTGGTACACTGTACCGTCTGTCCACGCGACGGAAGTCGGGATGCTAAAGCGCAGCCACGACACGCCGCGCCTGATCCTCAATCGTGCCGGGGCCTACACCACTGATACCGCCTATCGTATTCGCGCCCTACGCGGCACCGCAGATGCGCTTGTATACGGGTTCTACAACAGTCTGACGGCACTTAGCGCGGAACTCGAAGGAAGGCACTACGGCGGCGGTGTCTTGGAGCTTGTGCCGAGCGAGATCGAAAAATTGCTGCTGCCCGCACCGGAAGCGGTTGTGCCCGACGTAGAGCGGCTGGACCGCATGGTGCGTGAAGACACGGTGGCCGATACGCTCGAGGTGCAGTCGGAGGCGGTTCTTGGCGCGTTGACGAAAGCGGAACAGATGGATCTGCTTGCTGCGTGGGCTACCCTGCGCGACAGGCGGCACCGCTTGCCCGCTTAGTCTATCTCCACAATGTAGCGCGCCCCTACCGACGCGGGTTGGTACAGTTTCAGGCTACGGCCAACCAAGCCGGGTTGCTTGATGTGGCTAGTCGCTTTGTCCCAATGGAGCCCAGTGGTGTAATTGCCTTGCCCTGCTGCCCAAGCAGGCTTGTGGCTTAGAGGCATGTCGAAGTCGCCAACGTAGACACCAGCTATGACAAGTGACGTCGGCGCTACTGCCTCATCTTTCTGGGCGGTTGTATTGTAGGTCCAATTCAACGCACCAAATACTTGATTACGGAAATATATCGTTTGATCAATCACTGCGCCACCGACCTTGTATTTGGCCTGAGTGAGCCGCAAAACGCCCGGAGCATGGCCGGGATTAAGTTGAAGGTCGGAGCGCGGGAGGCTCGGCTTGGCCCAAACCAATTGTCCATATATCGGCGGAGCGACGGGCAACGTGCCAGCAGGTGCCGCGGGGACGATTTTTGGTTTTTTCGCTTTTGTCTTTGCGGGCGAAGACTTGAAAGGCAGATTGATGCGCGGCTTGCTGGTTGCATTGCCCTGCTTTCCAGAGCCGAACGTTGTTTGAGTTTTCGGATTCCGTTCATCTTCAAGAATCCCCTGCTTCATCAAATCGACAATTTCGCGACCACTACCAATTCGGAAACAGTGCTGTGGGTGATTGACAATGAGGTCATCAAACCCGTCCAACATGGTGTCAACGAATGCTCTGTCCGAGGCATCAGCAAGGTCCAGATCCATATCCGTGCCTGCCTCGATGTTGTTGAACAACCCAGCGTGGGTCAAATTGGCGCTGCCAACGATGGCTCGTGCCTGATTTGGGCCGGTGGCAATGAAAGCTTTGGGATGAAAAATTCGGCCCCTAGTGGCTGTGTCGAGCGCATAAAGCTCCACGCCCAACTTCAACAAGGCGGCGGTTGCCTGCGCCGTCGTTGAACCATTCCTGACACCAATGAAGGCCCGGCATACGCCTGCGACAGGGGCCAGAGCGGCAGAGACCGCCGCGACACCTGCTGAGTTTGAGAATGCAGAAGAAATGATCAGCCGATCCAGCCAAGGCTCTCCCGCCAGAGATACCAATTGCGGCGCGTGCTGCTGCCCTCCCGCAAGAGGTTGAAATATTGCCCTAACTGTTGCCATCCGCCTGTAACCCCTCAACAATTCGTTTTGGGGAACCCTACTGCCCGACAGCGCGCGAGTCGATTGCTTTGTCTGCGGAACACAACATCAAAACAAAGCCGCCATGGCCACTGAAACTCACCCACTGAACGTCGGCAACGCTTTATCTCTTGCGCAAATGCTCGACCGCCCAGCAGCACGGGTCTAAGGCGGGTTGCAGGCTCTCAGGCATAACGATGCCCAAAACAAGGAGACGCCCGTCAGCGCGCGAATTTTCGTGGGCCGCTGGGCAAAAAAATGAAGCGGGCGGCTCGATAGCCGCCCGCGTCGTCCCAAAAGAAAGGGCCACATTGCTGTCGCCCCATTAGATCAGTGAAAGTTCGGTGGAATCGTGACACTTCGTTTTCGTTCGATTTCCGAGCCGACAAGCCGCGTTGTTTGCCATTTGTTGGACTTTGCCGCACGCAAATGTTGAACTTCATCTCCACGATGGACCGCAATTTCAGTGACACCGTGTTTCGCGAGTGCGTTGGCAAGACGGAGAAGGTCATTTCGACCGAGTTCGGCGGGTTTCAGGATGTTCATCCGGCTACCTCGCGGTCTAGGTATATCTCACGCAAGGCCGCTTCATGCTTAACGCGAGGCCGCAATTCATCGACCAGCTTTTCGGCAAGAAACATGCCATCGCGATCATCTGAAATCACCGCATGGGCGAGTTTCAGTGCCAACCGCTTGGTGACCTTACGGTGGCAATTATACGCGATCTCGTGTTCGAGGCTGACTTTAAGGGAACTCTGCGGTGCCAGCGACAGAGGCAGAGCGTTTCGTACTACAGTATTCATGATTTTTGCTTTCGATTTAGTATTCTGTTGTTGCGCGCCCAGAAGGGCGCGCTTGCGTAATGACTAGTGAATAGTCGCGATGTTCTCGAATTGTATGGACATCTGCCTACGTCCATTTCGTTGACGGTCGAATGCCTCACGCAGAGGGCCAGTCGCTTGCAAAAACGCCTGAATGACAGCATCTTGAAAGGCTTGGCCGTCGAAGATGTCGAGAGCCTGTTTTTTGGGGACGTTTTCGGGATCAGGAAAATTGCCTGCAATCTTGGCGACAACCTCTCCTTCCTCGTTGACTGTGAAGTCAATGTGCGCCCACTGCGGCGTTGGTTCTTTGAATTGTTTCAGCATCGGATTTTCTCCTCTATGATGCGGCTTCATCCGCTATGCTCCTCGTGAGCAGTAGCTTGTGAACGACTATGGAGGAATCGGCGTGACGGAACGTGTCTGCCAAGATGGCTGCGAGGCATACAGACAGTTCGGCACACCGGACGAGATTGAGCTTGATGCGATGGAATTCGAGCTTCGGGAAATGTCGTCTGGGATCACTGCATGGCGCACAATTGCGTTCGCACTGGAACGCGGCTTGCCTTTCCCTATCTGGGTTCGATCATACCTTGAGCAAGTCGCCTCGGGCATCGACGACTGGGCGATGCTGAACGGGCATCCCGGCGAAATCAAAGATATTCTGCACCTTCACGGGAAGCGGAAATATGACAACGATCAGAATGACCCACGCTGGATTTTTGAGGCTATTTCCCAGATGCGCGCTCAAAATCCGAAGGCGTCAATCAAAAGCCTAGTTCATGAGTGCATGAAACAGTTTCCACAGGTTGGTTCAGACGACGAATACGTCCGACAAAAATACTACCAAGGCAAGAAACTCGCGGAAACCGGGCAAGATTATAAAGGGCGCGACAGGAAGAAAGAAATCCACACGTCACCTGATGTTGGGCAAAGTGACGCTGGCGGTGACGACCCCGATTTCTGATGCACGGGACACGCCGTTTAAACGTTCACCCATAAATCGCTTATACCAAGCAGCACGTCAGCGAAGGCGGTTGTGGTCACTGCCCCACGGTTATGCCCAAAACCGCGCGAAACCGCAGCGCTGTGCAGTTTTTCGCGGTCGCTCGTCGAGTTCGCGGTATTACGACACACGCGGTTGCCAAGAGCGCGATGAGAGACGTCAATACCACCCGCGCAGCGTGTGGGTTGTTACCATCTTCGGGCGTAGGTATTGCGACGCGAACGCGCCGACGATGACCGCGATCCCCAAATCCCCGTGACCGCCTGCTGACCGTGACTGCGTGATGATCTGGTTCCCTGCTGCTGTCGTCTGCAACGAGAAGGAAGCCAGGTCGGATTCGATTTCGTCACGAAGCGGCAGATCGTGCGCGAATTTGAGATCACCCGAAGCAAACAGCACGGACAGGTTTTCGATCATGAACGTTTTGCCCGCGTTGACATACCGCGAGCTTTCCTTGCGCCAAGACTGTGAACAGGCATGCAAAATTGACCCCGTAGCGGGGTGATCGGCGTCCAAAAATGACCCCCTTACACTGATGTGGATGATGCTCCCGAGGCTATCGGGGAGCACAGTGTGGGATGTTGGTTGTGGAGACGATTGCGAAGATCCGTCGGGCGCATTTTCAGGACAAGAAGCCGATCAAGCAGATCTGCCGGAAACTGCGGGTTTCACGGAACACGGTGCGCAAGGTGATCCGGTCCGGTACGACCGAGCACACCTACGAGCGGACCGTCCAGCCGCAGCCGAAGATCGGTCCTTGGAAGGACGAACTCGACGAGATGCTGGCGACAAACGCGCGGAAGCCCAAGCGCGAGAGGCTGACCCGGATCAGGATCTTCGAGGAACTCAGAGCCCTCGGATATGACGGCGGCTATGATGCGGTCCGGCGATACGCGGCCACGTGGTCCAAGGAAGAACAGGAGGCATCGGCCGCTGCCTATGTGCCGCTGATCTTCGATCCGGGCGAGGCCTACCAGTTCGACTGGAGCCATGAGATCGTGGTAATTGATGGCGCAACGACCACCG